>CAZVEM010000488.1:0-2508 GCA_964626165.1 uncultured Nannocystaceae bacterium | reverse complement strand
CGGTGCAGCGCCGAGCAGGCGTCATTGTGCTCGACGGCGACGTCATCGATGCGCGCTGCCTTCGGTCTGGCTGATCCGGGTTTGGGTCATCGCGGGTTGAGACCGCGCGCTGCCTTCGGACTGGGATCTCCAGGTTTGGGTGATCCCCGCTCCCTGCTACCAAACATCACGCAGCTTCCTCGGGCACCGCCCGTCGAGCAGGCTGTCCGCAAACTCGATTACTCGCGCGAGGTGACCTGTGGACGACTCCTTGCCATTCAGAACACCAGCCGAACGCCAGCCACTACTCCAGCGCACAATACCCGACTCGTCGATCAAGTATATCACGACTTGACCGTATCCGTCGGGCGAGAACATACCTGTGACTTCGCCTCCCCCCACTACCCCAAGATCTGGCCGACGGGAGTTCGAGAGCCCAAGGTCCACACGATGCCAGGATCCGCCATTCTTGATCTCATCCGCCGAAGCGAGCACGCCGACGACTACAGCCAATTCGCGATTCAGCGTCGTTTTCGATACGTCGATGTGACGCCGAATACGATCCTCTAAATCAATTGACGCGCGTTCGACATCAACACCGTGCGGCAGCACGCTCGCGACCACCAAAGTCGGCCTATCATCCGCTACTAAAAGACCGCCAGCGCGCGGAATATTCTCGTACGTGTACCCAAAAGGCCATGTAGCGCCGTCACTCAGACTTACCCCACAAGTCAGCTCACGAAGCGCAACAACCCGTGGTTTGTCACGCAATGAACCTCTCCTTCCGCCACGGGTCCGCCACTGATAATGTTGCAGAGATTTCCCTCCCCAGGCCGAGATAGCGTGCCGCCGCCCGTCGGCAATTCTACTCCACGAGACCGCTGTTGCCGGCGTTCCATCGACCGCCAGGATGACCGAGCCCCTTCGAACTAATCTAGACGTGCTCCACGCAATCGGCGGCCGGACGACAAACACCCCCTCCATCCACAGGTCCTGAAGCCCACGCAGGGTCTCCCCTGTACGAATATCGGGTGACATTGCTCGAACTTGCCCCCCCGAGGTAGGCGACAGCGCGCAGGCCGCAATAAGCGCCGCTAAACCTAAGTTCCGCCCGAATCTTGGGAGCTTCGCGACACGACTTCTATAGCGCACGCACGTACCTCCAGACGCTCATGAACGCATCGAACGGGAAATCGTCCCCACCATCAACGCCGATTCCCAAAGCCATTCTCATCCACGCGCCGACCATATCGTCAAAGTTTGCGGCCTGAGTTTCGATCGGCAGCCTCCTGAAAGCCTCGGCACCGTTCTCGCCGAGAATCCTCGAATCGGGCTGGTACGCTAACATATCTGTCGACGGAGCCAGTCCCATCCGCCGCTCCCTCCGGGAGTCACGCCTCAGAGTCCGCCCACGCGATTTCTGAAAGGCGTGGAACGCCTCGTGCGCAAGCACCTCAGCAGCCCTGACTCCATTGGGCCCGAGAAACTGCACTCCTTTGCTGACATCACCATCGATGAAAAAATGGCCGCGAAGTTGAATCCTGCCGTTTTGGTGGGTTCCGTCCGGCCATGGCAAGTCGCTTCGCCTGGACACGCGGGCCGCATCTCTGTCGGATAGCACATCGATCGTTACTGACTTGAAATCGAACGACTCCGGCAATACAGACGAAAGCAGCGCAGTTTCCACTGAGTTCAGATACCTCGCCTTCCCAAGTCGCACGCGGGCGGCAGCACGCACCCGCATGCCCCATATCGTGGCACGATTCTGTCTACGAGATCGCGACGAGTTTAGCTCAAGGCTAGCCGGATCGACTCCTCGTCGCGGCAGCTCTGGGGCGGCATCGGGATGACCAGGAACAACGTACTTCTCATACGGGAAGTCATCACCGGTATGTTCTTCGAGTCGCTCCGCACTTGGCTTCTTGCTTGCTTCGTCGCTGTTGGTCTCGGCCGCGGCACCAACAGCCTGGGCGTCTGCGTTCTGCGCATCTACAGGCGTCCCGCCAACGCCGCCACTCGTGTTTGGCTCCGGCGGAGCAATGCCGAACCTTGATGCACCAAGCATCCCAGCGGTGCCGGAATCATCGACATCACTCACGGTCGTCCAGGTCTCGTCCGAAGCTGCGGTTCCAGAGGGGTCGCGAGAGCACGTCGGCCTGCCCCCGCAATACCCAAACCGATTCACTCCCCCACCCAACCCAATCGGATCACTCGCCGTCCACCTCCCCAACCACCCCGCGTAATACCGCGCCGTATGATAGCCCAACCCCGTCTCCTCATCCTGCTCCATCCCCGTGTATCGATACCGCCTCGGGCTCACATCGATCCCCGAGTCCCCCGCTCGATACGCCGTAGTCCCATACGGATGCGATTCCTCGTATTGTATTAGCCCTCCAGCGACCTCGCAGTCGTGGCCGCACGGACCCTGGTCGTGGTTGTCCGCGGCCTCGAACTCCGTGCCGTCGACTGCTGCCGCCGGCGTGGCAACAAGGTCCTGCACGCGCGGCAGCGTCGGTCCGATGTCGAACC
>CAZVEM010000487.1:0-2532 GCA_964626165.1 uncultured Nannocystaceae bacterium | reverse complement strand
CGACGGCACCGGCTACCCCGCCGGTCTCGCCGGCGAGCAGATCTCGGTGGGCGGTCGCATCCTCGCTGCAGCGGACACCTACGACGCGCTCACGTCCAGGCGCGCCTGGCGCGAACCGATGTCCCCGCCCGATGCCGTGGCGTTCCTCGAGGAGCGCAGTGGCAGCCTGCTCGATCCGCAGGTCTTCTCCGCCCTGCGCGGCATTGTGACCCGTCGCAAGACACTGTCCTTCCTCGACCCGGAACAGGGCTGAGCGCAGGAGCGGCGCGGGTGAACGATGCCCGCGGGTCACGCGTACATCTCCTGATGCTTTCGCACACGAATCGCGGCGCCGTCCTAGGGCTCGCCGCCGCCCTCGCCTTCGCACCCGCTGCCCTCGTTGCCCAGGGCAACGACACGCTGCGCCTGTCCCTCGGCGACGCCGTCGCGCGCGTCCTGCGCAGCTCCGACGAAACACGACTCGCCGACGCCCAGGTCGCGGTGGCAGACGCCCAGATTCTGTCCGCGCGCGCGGCCGGACTGCCGCAGGTTCGCCTCAATGGCAGCTCCCAACAGGTGCTGAAGAACGCGCGCGCCGAGATCGTGGGCGCGCTGTTCAACCAGAACTACGTCTACACGTCGAACCTCAACGTGCAGCAGTCCCTGTTTCAGGGCGGACGTATCGTGGCGGCTTCACAGGCGGCCACGCGTGTCGAACGCGCCGCGGTGCTGACCCGCGAGGAGACGCGCGCCCAGCTCGCGGTGGATATCCAGCGCGTCTACCTGAACGTCGTGTTCACGGCTCGCATCGCGGAGATCCAGTCCACCAACCTTCGTCTAGCCGACGAACGGCTGGCACAGGCGGAGCAGCTTGAACGTGCAGGCCGCGCCTCGCGATACGACGTGCTGCGTGCCCGCGTCGAGCGCGCCAATCTCGAGCCACTCCTGCGCCAGGCCGAGAACGATCGTACGCTCGCCGAACTCGAATTGCGTCGCTTGCTCAACCTGCCCGCCACGCAGCCCCTCGCGCTCGTCACCGCGCTCGATGGCGGCGAGGTCCGCGCCCTCGCCGCGGCAGTGCCTGCACGGCCCGCCGGTGTGCGCGCCTCAGTGCAGGCGGCCGAACTCACGGCGAGCGCGCGCCGCGCCGGCATCCGCGTCGCCCGCGCCGATCTCCTGCCGACCATCAACGCCGGATTCACCTTCGGCTACCTCGCGCTCCCGACCAGCCCCGCATTCCCGACGCGCATGGGCGAACGCGCCAACGAGTTCTGCGTCGGCGACACCACGGGCACACGTCTCTGCCAGAACAACGGCTGGTTCCCGGACCGCAACTTCGTCATCACCATGAGCTGGCCGCTCTTCGACGGCCTGCGCGCCAAGGGCCAGATCGATCTCGCCCAGGCGCAGTCCCGCGTCGCCGACCTGCAGGCGCAGCAAGCCAAGGAAGCGGCGTCCATCGACATCGAGCGGGCGCAGGCGGAGCTCGCGCGCGCACTCGCCGTCGCGACTGCTCGCGAAACCACCGTGCGCGAGGCCGAGGAGGCGTTCGAGCTCGCGTCGCTGCGCCTCGCCCGCGGTGTCGGCACACAGCTCGAAGTCTCGGATGCCCAGTTTGCCCTGCTCACCGCGCGCTCCACCGATGCGCGCGCGGTGTTCGATCTCTATCTCGCGGTGGCGGAGCTCGCGCGCGTGCGCGCCGAACCCATTCCACTCCCCGACGGGACCACCGTCTCCACTCGACTGACCCGCTGATGCGCCGCCATTCGTTCTTCCTTCCTCTCCTCGCGGCAGCCGTCCTGGCTTGCGGCAAGTCGGACGCCGCGCCGTCATCGGCAGCGCCAGGTGCCGCGCCCGGAGCTGGCGCCGCGCCACGAGCGGGCGGTTCCGTCGTCCTCTCCGGCGCCGACATCCACACGGTGAACCCCGGACTCATCGAGGTCGGCGTCGCCGTGTCCGGTGGACTGCGCCCCATCGAGACACTCGTGATCCGCGCCCGCCTCGAAGGCGACGTGATCGATGTCGTCGTGCGCGAAGGCGACCGCGTAGCCCAGGGCGCACTCCTCGCGCGCTTCGAGAGCAGCGAGCAGGAAGCCGCGCTGCAGTCCGCCGAAGCCGACAAGGTGGCCGCCGAGACGGAAGCCAAGACGGCAACCTGGAACTTCGAGCAGACGCGCGACCTCTTCCAAGCCGGCGCAATCCCAGAACGCGACTATCGCGCGGCCGAGCAGGTGGCAACCAACGCCGCCGCGCGCCTCGCCGCATCCGAGGCACGCTTGCGCGCCGCCACGCTCGTGGCTCGCGACACCCGCGTCACTGCGCCGGTCTCCGGCATCGTGGAACGTCGCGTGATCGAGCGCGGAGTGCGTGCCCTGCGCGGCAGCGAACTCTTCACGCTCGTGCGGACCGACGTGCTCGAACTCACCGCCGCGGTGCCCGCCCGCCTCGCGGACGATGTGCGTCCCGGCCAGGTCGTGCGCTTCTCGGCGGACGGCCGCGCCATCGAAGGCCGCGTGGCGCGCGTGAGCCCGACCATCGACCCGGCGTCGCAAT
>CAZVEM010000486.1:0-2565 GCA_964626165.1 uncultured Nannocystaceae bacterium | reverse complement strand
CCAGGGACCCCTCAGGGACCAAAGCCTTCGAGCAACCGCGCGGCGCACTGGCCGTCCTGGCACAAGCATCCGCCGCCGCAGGTCATGGTCCCTGCCTTGCAATCGGCGCTGCACATCGTCGCGCTGCAATCGGGCGCGGTGGCGGGGCTTCCACACTGCGTCGGGTGACAGCAACTCGTGGGCACGCAGTCCGCATCGGTCTTGCACGGCGCCGAGCCAACGACGACAGAGAACCTTGCCCCACCATCATCGGGATCACTGCCGGCACTCGCTCCGGGCTCGCTGTCGACCGAGCCGTCGCGCTTCCCGGCCGTGTCACTTCCATCCACCCTGCCGCCCACGGGCTTGTCCCCCGCATCGCCCTCATCTCCCTCATCGGCGCGGCTTGGAAGGCGCGACGAAGGCGAATGACACGCAAACGCCATCGCGCAGAGCGGGACCAGCAAGCTAGAGGCAAGTGCGCGCGAAAAGTGCATCTCCGGTTCCCTGCCGATCAGTGCTTGGTCTTGTTGCCGGCCTTGGCCTTACCACCCTTGGGCTTGCTGGCCTTCTTGGCCTCGGCCGGAGCCGGCTCGCCATCTTCCGCGTTCGCAGCTGCAGCGGGGGCATCGGACGCCATCGCGGACTCCGACGCGTAGATGATGTAGCCGACGGTCGTCAGCGCAAAGCAAAAGAAGATCGCAACGCCGGCGAGCAGCGCGTTGGGGTTGAGCTCTTGGTTGGGATCGTGGTCCACAGCGCCGCGAGCATAGCGGAGACCGACCGCGAGGGTCGCGCCCTACCTGCGTTCGAGATTGGCCGCCGCCTGGCCCTCCTTGACAGGTCGCGGGCGCCAGGCGAAAGTTCGAAAAATGACTGAACGTCAGTCATATCGAGCCGGCGCCAAGGTCAAGGCCAGGGCGGACCGGCCTAGCACCGCCCGCGCGGCAAAAAGCCGCAGCGAGCGCGCGCCGAAAGATTCAGTGCCCTCCGCCGCCCGAAGCGGTCGTCAAGCCAAGCAGGCACAACGACGTGCAGAGCTCCTGCAGGCCGCCCGCTCGCTATTCGTCGAGCACGGCTGGGATAAGACCAGCGTCGCGACAATCGTCGCGAAGGTTGGCGTCGCGCAGGGCACCTTCTATCTCTACTTCGACAGCAAGGAGAACGTCCTCGCGCATCTGCGACAGCAGGTGCTCATCGAGTACGTCACGGCCTTTGATCGTGGTCGGCAGAGCTCGGTCGCAGCCGACGAGGGCCTGGTCGCCGGCCTCGCTCAGGTCGCGCACGCCGTCACCCGCAACCGCACGCTCGTGCACGTGTTTCGTTCCGCGAGTACGGGTGCGCAGACGGAAGAGGTTTGGCTCGATGGTCGCGAGCGTTTCGCCACTCCGCTGGCGGAGCTGATTCGCACGGGCGTGGCCCGCGGCGAGTTCTTCGTCGACGATGCACGCCTCGCCGCGCACTTTCTCCTCGCGTTGTTTGATGACCTCATCTACGAGGCCTCGCAGTACGACCGTCCGGCACCGATGCCGACGACATTGCGACTGGCAACGCGCTTCGCACTGCGTGCGCTTTGCGTTCCACCCGCGCGCATCGAAGCGCTCACCGCCACCAAGCCAAGTGTGTCCCGTCCGACGCGCGCTAGCGCCGGCGCGACAAGCAGCGTCACAACGGCGCGCATCAGCAAGATCGGAAAATCACCATGACGTCTGCCCCGCAAGATCCAGCAAGCACCGCCACATATCGCTCCGTTTTTCGCGCTGGGCTGTTTGAAGGACAGACGATCATTGTGACCGGGGGCGGCAGCGGCATCGGTCGTTGCACCGCACATGAGCTCGCCTCGCTCGGAGCAACGGTCGTGCTGGTGGGACGCAAGATCGAGAAGCTCGAGCGAGTCGCCGCGGAGATCCGCGAGGACGGCGGCCAGGCCGACCTCTCCGCGTTCGATATCCGTGAGGAGGCGACGGTCACCAGCAGCATTGCAGCGTTGGTGGAGAAGCACGGTTCCATTCACGGGCTCGTCAACAACGCCGGTGGTCAGTTTCCGTCACCGCTTGAGGCGATCTCTCAGAAGGGCTTTGAAACTGTCGTCCGGACCAACCTCGTCGGCGGATTTCTCGTCGCCCGCGAGACCTTCAAGCAGTCGATGCGCAAGCACGGTGGCTCGATCGTCAACATCCTCGCCGATATGTGGAACGGCATGCCGGGCATGGGTCATTCGGGCGCGGCTCGGGCTGGCATGATGAACCTGACGCAGACCGCAGCGATCGAGTGGGCACCCGCGGGTGTCCGCGTCAATGCGGTCGCCCCGGGCTGGGTCGCATCGAGTGGGCTCGATACCTACGAAGGTGCCGCCGCCGCGATGATTCCAATGCTGGCAAAGGCAGTTCCCCTCAAGCGACTAAGCAACGAGGCAGAGATCAGTGCAGCGATCGCGTTTCTGCTGTCGCCCGCTGCAGCGTTTATCACGGGCACGACCTTGCGGATTGACGGCGGTGCCCCGATGGCCCCGCACATCTGGCCCATGCCGGCCCACACCAAATCCACGCCGTTCCCTGGATTCCATCGCGAAGTCGTTCCCAAGGC
>CAZVEM010000485.1:0-2584 GCA_964626165.1 uncultured Nannocystaceae bacterium | reverse complement strand
GAATGGACAAAAAACTTGCCACGGTAAAGATACGTCGCTGCCAGCTTCATGACGGATTGACTAGGATTCCGGGTCGAGATCAGAATCGGATGAGGTTTACCTGGACGCCGGCCTTGCGCCCATACTCGACGAGTTCGTCCAACATCTTGAGTTGCGCCTCCGTCCCAGCTCCCTTGGGTAGCACCAGGTCGAGGCCACGTCCGGTGACCTCGGACGCGCGGATCTGCGTATCACCAACTCGTGCCCCACGGAACCCAGCTACATCATCGATGTACCTCGTGACAGTCCGCCGCAGGGCCGAGCCCCGTTGGTAACTCTTGGCGCCCAGGTCGAGGGTCTTGATGCTAGTCGCCACGCCTCCGTCGAAACGGTCAATGGTCGGGAAATTGTCCGGAAGGTTCTGACCAAGCCGCTTCTCGACGACTTTGCCGCGCTTGAACGGGTTCATCTTCCAGATCGGGACATTCGGCTCCGCTTTCCTCGGTCGAGCAGGAGGAGCCTCCGCTGCGGGCGCTCCTTTGCGGAGGTCGCGGTAGGGACGGGCCTTAGCTCAAGCGGATCGGCCCGCCCCCCGCACAGATCCCAGCGAGCGGAACTACCGCACTGGGCTCCTACCTCGGGTTCTGGCGTCGAAGCGCTCGTCGGGCCAGGGATGCAGGATGCGAGGGCGCGGGATCCAGCGCTCGGCGAGGGAGTGCATTCGACTCCAGGGCATCCGATGTCGCTGACTTCGCCGCCGCAAGGCGTGCGACCAGGCCTTCGTGACCTCGTCGCGAAACACTTGCAAGCGGTGACCATTCGTCGGAATGGCGTGATAGGCAAAGTAGCCCATCACGACCCGGCGAAGCCACGCCCCTTGGACGGGCACGGGGCGGTGGCGCCCACGATGGAGCGCCACCCGGATGGCCTTCACGCGAGCCGCCATCCGTTTTCTCGACGTCAGCCGAACCAGCTTGAACCTCCCTTCCCTAGTCTTCCCGCAAGCGTGCGTGAAGCCGAGGAAGTCGAAGGTCCCAGGTTTCCGCTCCCCCCGCTCCTTGCACTGCAAGGACGCGAGCGTCCCGAAGCGCAACAGGCGGGTCTTCGTGGAGTGGAGCTCCAGCCCAAACTTGGACATGCGACTGCCAAGCTCAGCCCAGAACCGACGGGCGTCGTCCTCGTGCTGGAAGCCCAGGACGGTATCGTCAGCATAGCGCACGACGATCATCTCGCCGCGCGCGTGCTGACGCCGCCACTGCGCCACCCACAGGTCAAAGACGTAGTGGAGGAAGATGTTCGCCAGCAGAGGCGAGATCGTCGCGCCCTGCGGGCTCCCCGTCGTCGTCCATGTCTTGACCCCGTCCTCGATGACCCCTGCGTTCAGCCACTTGCGGATGAGCCGCAGGAGTCTTCGATCAGCGATCCGGTGCTCGATGAACTTCACTAACCATTCGTGGGGGATGGCGTCGAAGAACCCACGAATGTCAGAATCGAGCACCCAGTTCACCTTCTTCCGACGAATGCCGGTGGCCAGGGCGTCCAGCGCCATGTGCTGGCTGCGCCCTGGTCGGAATCCGTAGGAGAAACCGAGGAAGTCAACCTCGTAGATGGCATTCAGCACCTCGACCACCGCCCGCTGGACGACCTTGTCCTCCAGCGATGCGACCCCCAACGGGCGTTGAGACCCGTCGGGCTTGGGGATGAACACTCTCCGGGATGGCTTCGCTCGATATCCACCTCGATGCAGCCTCTCGTGCAGATCCCGGAGGTTATCCTCTAGGTCATTGGAGTACTGCTTCCACGTCACGCCGTCGACCCCAGCTGCTGCCGAGCGCCGCAACGCGCCGAACGCAGACCGAAGCCGATCAACCGTGACGTGGTGGAAGAGAGCGGTGAACTTTGCGTCCTTGTCTCTTCTCGCAACTTCTCGCACACGCTCCAGCTCACTAGGCACGCCATGGTTCCGGCTCTGCGTCCGGGGCGTGTTTTGCTGGCTCGTGTTCCCCTTTGTCGGCCCCCTTGGCTCCACACCCTCCGCCGCGACATCTGTCGCCTTGTTCGAGTGCTTCGCAGCTACTACGGAGCCGTCCGACTTCCCATGATCGTGCATCATCGGATTGCGACCTCTGGTCTTCCCGATGCGGCCCGCCGTGCCATCCACGTCGAGCAACCATGGGACCTCCCGGTTCTCGCGCAGGAAGGTTCTGCACGTGCAACGGGTCTTCGACCGCGCGGGACCAGACACCACCTCGCGAAAACGGTGGCGTCCGTGTTGCCTTCCGCTTGGCTTAACAGCGTCGGCGTCCCGGTCGTATAAATTTCGCGGCTCAATACCGTGCCCGCGCATGCCCCTGTCAACGCTTCGCGTACGACCTTGCGGCCGCACACGCATGACTCGGGGTCACCGTGGTTCGCTACTCCTTCGATGTGAGACTCTCTCATTCTCTCCTTTCCTGCCGGTTTATCCCGGCGCACTAAGCCCCTTACAGCCAGCCTCACCCCGTGTTGGGCGGAGCCGTGGCAAGCTCGCCTGCGCGTAGCTCTTTCCACCGGTGGGGCAGTAGCTCGGTGAGGCGACGCGCCGGCCAGCCCGCCTCCAGTTTGG
>CAZVEM010000484.1:0-2591 GCA_964626165.1 uncultured Nannocystaceae bacterium | reverse complement strand
TCCTCCGCGACTTTGAACGTCGGCTGCGGGATGCGCTGGAGGATCGACTCGATGCGCCGAGACTGCTTCGTCACATCCCAGACAAAGCCACGCTGGAAGTCCGGGTCCATCACAAAGCGGCCCTGGTCGATGCGGCGCACCACGTCCATCGCGGCGCGGCGCTCGTCACGTATGGCCAACTCGTCCAGCGGGTAGCCCTCCCAGCCGCCTGGTTCGGGTGGCTCGTAGCCTTCGATCGGCTCGTCCGTCTCGCGCGTGTTGGTCGGCTTGGCGTCGCTGTGAGGCTGAGTCATGGCGGGCTCTGATGTCGTCTCGCGGAGTCCAGAGGGTGGAGTCCAGAGGGTGGAGTCCAGAGGGTGAGTCGGGACCCAGGTTCGTGGCCGAGGCGTGCTGCGCAGGGATCGCCCGTCCCACTGTACTCCAACTTCGGAGGCGCGCGCCCACGCCGGCATGCCCTGAGCGGGCTCACCAGACGTCTCGCACGGGCACGGGGCCGTCCTCGTCCTCAGACGGGGAGGAGGACGGCTGCGACGCCAAGGCCAAGGGGGAAGACCCGCTGCGCGTATGGGTGTCCTGACGTACGTGGGAACGATCGTCGAAAAGCGCGACAGGGCGATCGTCCGGAGCGCGGGCGATCGTTCAGAGCGCGGGGGCTTGCCACGGCCCCGTCCGACACCGGGTGAGGCTGCCTGTAGGGGGCCAACGCCCCGGACGGTGGGCGAGCAGTTCTGCAGAGCGGAGGACGATCAGATCAGCCGAGCGTTGACACGCGACATCGCCGCTCGGGAAGCATTTGCTCTGGACTCGTGAATCGCCCCATCCGAGCTTATCGCCAGGTGTGATGCTCAATCCAGCAGGCAGGCTGAGTTCATCACCCAGCCGCCTTTCTTGCTCGATGCCTGCCAGTCTTCCGCACGACCCAAGACTTCCGACGGGACTGACGAGCCGACAACTCGGCACGACTTGGTGAGGGAGTTCTCTACGATGTCCCGCGTGCCAGTCCGACTTCGCTCCTCAAGATCCAGGCACTGATCCTTGGTCGCCCGGCAAGCGGTCACGGGTAGGTCTCCGGTGTCGGATCGACGCGCGTAGCACAGGCACCAGCTCGTTCCGCCACTCGTCGGCCTCGAGGGATGATCTGCCGCCAGGACCTCTGACAGGTTGGGATCGAGCTCATCGAGGCCGGACTCATCGACGTACTCTGCGTCGTCATTGTAGTACTGGTCGCCGGTGGGGTCCTGCTCCAGAGTATCGACTTCCGCCGACTCGTTCTTCTCTCCCCCGCTCGTTGTCGTTGGACCTGGGGTCGTGCGAGCGCTGCCCGCCTGCCGCACGGGGCAGCCCTTGTAAACAAAATCGAACTCTTGTACGTCGCGGCCATCGCGGTGGGCCATGCGCACGCGAGATAGCCCATGGTCGGGGCCACGGTACTCGTACTCGACCACTCGTCCCATGGCCTTCGGACACATCTCCTTGGACTGCCCGTGTTCCCCCCACAGGAGCCCAGGAATCGGGCGTGCCTCCGGGTCGAGATGTTCATAGGTGCACGTCCACTTTAGGTACGACGAACTCACGGCGTCCTTCTTGACGGGGGCACCGCTGGCGTCCATTTCCCATGCGTAAACCTCCGCGTACGTCGGATCCGCGGCCGTCCCGTCGCTGTACGTGAACTTATTGTCGAGCAGATAGTAAGCCCCGTACTGCCCGTATCTCAACGTTTCCTGACCCTTCCTCGAAATGTAGAACCCATTGCTCCAACTGTTCTCCCAGTAATCTTCTTCGTCCCCATATTTCCATCTGAGCACGCGCCCATCGGCGTCATAATCAAACGTCACAACCTTTCCATCGGAGAACACGGCTCGGCAGGGTTCGCGAGCGAGTACTTCCTGCTTCGCTACTGACAGATCGACACGCTCTTTCGTGCCCGCCCGCGAGCCGCAACTGACGGCCGCGAGCAGCATGCCCACCGCGGTGACTGATCGGATCCGAGTTCGATCCGGCAGCGAGATCTTCGACATCGGGAGCGAGTCCGACATCCGCACAAGGTACATCCCGTGTGCGAACAGTACAACGATCTCTCACGCCACGTCCCTCGTCTAGGTCCCTAGCCGCATCACAGCGATGCCTTCAAGCGCCGACACCCTCGCCCGCAAGTCCACCGAGAGCGCACTCGGCTGACGCAGCCGGCGGGCGACGATCACACTGGAAGTCGAAATGCGCCGCATCGCGATGATGTACAGCCCATCGCACGCGGGCGGCGGTGGGCTGCTGCGTCAACATCACCGGGAGGGCGCATGGTTCGTCGAGCCTGGCGTGGGAGACCCCGGAGTCACGACGGTCAGGCATCATCTCGGAGAACTGCTCGAATCCGAGGTCCGAGTTCGTCTCTGGTCTTGGGGCTCTCGGACAGGCGTCTAGGAAAGGCCTCTGCGAATGCGGAGCGTCGAGCGAGTAGGGCGGGCCCAGCGGCGAGCCGTGGGTCACGCAAGCCGCCGTCCGGTCGAAACTCGAAACTCGAGACGCTGGCGTTGCCGAGCTGTCAAGGCTCGGCAGAACTGATCCGCCTCAGCTCGGCAGAACTGATCGCCCAC
>CAZVEM010000483.1:0-2605 GCA_964626165.1 uncultured Nannocystaceae bacterium | reverse complement strand
CAAGCCACTGCGCGATGCGGTCGGGCTGCAATACGGGGCGGACAAGTTGCCATGGTTGTTCACAGCGACGCTGATCGCGATGACGGTCATCGCACCCGCGTATGCCGTGCTTGCCGATCGCATTCGTGGCCGTGACCTTGTGAAGATTGTCTGGCGCACGGTGGCGGTCGTTCAGCTCGTCTTCGTCGCGTTGTTTGTCAACGACGTCTTCCCGCAGGGACTCTTCGTCTGTTTCTTTGTCTGGGTCTCCGTCTTTAACTTCATCGTCGTGTCGGCGCTGTGGTCGTGGCTCACAACGGCGAGCCGATCGGACCGCGCCTACTACACCTTTGGACCGATCGCGTTTGGCGGCAGCGCGGCAGCACTGCTGGGACCGATCGTCGCGCGTGTTGTTGCCAGCCGAACCGATCCGCTGGCGCTGTTGGTGCTCAGCGCAGCGCTGCTCTTGCTGGGTGCGCGCGCCACCACGCACATCCGGCCCGGCGTCGGTCCGCGAAACGCGGGCCCCAATCCGGCAGTGCCGAACGATCCGCCGCAAGCTTCTACAGAGCCTTCGCCGACAGCTCCCGCGCAGGCAACCACCTCAAGCGAGACCGGGGATCTGGGTCCTCGCGCCACCGCACTCTCGCCGTGGCGAACGCTGCTCTCCAATCAGCGACTTATGGCGATCGCTGGCTACACCGCCATCACGGCGACGCTGGCAACCTTTGTGTACGCCGAGCAAGGGCGCATCGTCGAGCGCGTGGGTCCTTCGGTCGCTGCGCGCACGGTGGCGCTGGCGGATGTCGATGTCGTCGCAAACATCGTGGCGATCGTTCTACAACTTGTGCTCGCACGCGCGATCCTCTCGCGCCTCCACGGCGGTCGTTCACTCTCGCTGGTACCGCTCGCAGGGATCCCGGTTGGCATCGCGCTCCTGGCCGCACCCACCAGCTCAGTGCTTGCGCTCTTCGAAGGCACGCGCCGCGGCATTCACCATGGCCTCGGTCGTCCGGCCAAGGAGTCCCTCTATGCCGACATGGACGACCAAGCTCGCTATGGCGCGCGAAGCCTGATCGAAACGCTTGTCGTCCGTCTCGCCGACGCGGCCGCGATCTGGCTACACGCCGGCATCGTGCTCTGGCTGCATCCCAGCGCCGGACTCTGGGCTCTGGTGCCGCTGAGTCTGCTCGCGGTTGGCTTCGCGCTTGGGGCCGGTCGCGGGGTTGCGGCGCGTCGTTGACTCTATGGTGGCTCAAGAGGCAGCGGTGAACCGGAGACACTCGCGGATGACTCGTCACGGAGTTGTTCGTCGCGGGGCGGTCGGTACGCCACACGAGTCGGAACCAGGCGTTTGGGAGAGGGAACTTGGGGAGGGCGGTGGCGATCGTGCCTTTGGCGAGATTCGCCCTGGCGCGAGCATACCTGGTCGATCCGGATGTCTCGCGGCATGGCCCGCGAGGGGCCGGCACCAAAGGGGCCGTTGATGTTTGGACCAATGCCGCTGTCGTGATCGACGGTTACCACCGATGTGGTGGCATCGCCGGACCGTCATAGCGTGAGGCCGAGGAGATGGAGGTGGGACGCGGGGCCCGCCTGGTTGTACTTGCAATCGATTCGTGAGCGGTTGCCCGGACCGAAGTGCTCGGGTGCCAGAGCGCACATGAGGCCCACCCACATGAGCTGATCGAACCCGTCAGCGTCTCCGAAGAGTTCATCAGAGCGGCAGCATCGTCATCGATGCGCGGTACCTTCGGTCGGGGTGACCTTAGAGCCGCCATCGATGCGTGCTTCCCCAGGTTCGGTTGATCGAGTCGAAAAAGCGCCCTCCGATCTCCGCCAGCCGGCCGCGCCCGACTCGTTCTTCAAGTCCCCTCAAAGCGTCCTCCGGGTCCACCTCGCGCCCTGCAGATCGCAGCAAGTCCACTTCGTCCGTTATGCAGGAACCCGCTTCTTGTGCGACGGCGATTGCGACAACCGCTGTCAGGAATACCCCACTCCCGTCGCGACTACGATCCGCACTGACGGTAACCCAGAACCCGCCTTCCTCTCCCAGATCGGCCTCTTCGCCAGCCTTGTGGGCCATGAGAGTCGCAATCGTGTCACCCACGCGTAAAGTGCCGAATCGCTCGTCGTCCCCCCATTTCCCGTCGAAAGCGCCGTCGGTCACCAGCGGCTCTTCAACTCCGAAGCCCTTAAGCAGCTCTGAAACGCGGTCAACGAGAGATTCTTGCGACACCGGGTTCTTGATCTTTATGTCAAACTCGACTGCCATCTACAGTGCTCCCATTATTGGCGCCGGCGAAGAAGCAGCTGCGAATTCGGAGCGTCGCGCGAGTAGTGGCCGCGCAGCAGCGGCGAGCTGTGGGTCGGGCGGGCCGCCGCCCAGTCGGAACTCGGAGCTGGAAACGCTGACGTGGCCGAGCACATGCTTACATGCGCGCGAGTCACCCTACCAAGTCTCAACCTCCGAGCAAACTCCGGCCGCTGCTCTCCAACGTCCGCGCTGAGAGACGAGGCGCTTGGCCCGTTCAAGATGGCGCGAGCCCAAGCGAGAGCTGCTCCGCGGCGAGGACCTCCAAGGCCGAGAGGCCCCGCGATCGATTCGGATCGCCGTGAATGTCCG
>CAZVEM010000482.1:0-2614 GCA_964626165.1 uncultured Nannocystaceae bacterium | reverse complement strand
CGATACACGTGGCGCAACTCGGGGCGATGGAAGGGAGAGCACTCATGACAGGCAGCCCTTGGCAATCGGCACGTAGAACTGCGAGCGAAAGGGTACCACGCGGCAAAGGGACTCGGCCTCCACACTCGGCTGGGGCCGGCTGAAGCGCTACCAAGCCGAGCGACTACCTCGGATTCCACACTAAACGCCCGGCCGCCGACGGGGAATAGGTCACCGATGCGGCCGGCCCGTCCAACTCGACAGCGAGTGGGTGCTACGACCACCTCCCGCACCACTAAAGTCGTGATCCGCCGAAACGTCTCCCCGCACACAATCGACTCACGTACCCTGTGATCGGCAACTGGGCACTCAGAAGGGCGCTGTCCTCGCGGCGCGGGAGCAGCCGTCCCCGCCATCCGTCCGTGACTCCGTTGCGGTCGTCCTGCGAGGTCCAGTGCGTAAAAAGCCGTGCGCCACTTGCGTGACGGATCGGGATACGTTACAGACCGCGAGATCCCGAGGAGTCAATGATCCAGAAGCACCTCGTAGTTCTCGGCGTCCTACTCAACGAGTTGGGCATTCCTCACACGATCACAGGCTTGCAAGACCGTTTGCGAGTCCAGAAGGCTGTGTACCTGGCTCAGTCGGTCGCCGGTGTTGACCTCGGCTACCGGTATGGGTGGTATATCAAGGGGCCGTACAGCCCGAGCCTGACACGCGACTACTATGCGTTAGACGAAGCACTCATCGCGAGTGAGAACGCCTTAGAGGGCTTCGCGCTTCGCGGCGGAATCAAGCGACAGTTGATTAAGTTGAAGGGCCACCTGAAGCCACCCGATGGAGTTGAGATTGATCAGCCTGAGTGGCTTGAGTTACTTGCGTCCGTCGATTATTTGAAGCGAGTGTCGAGCGCCTCCGACGAGGATGTCCGAAGCATCATCGCAAAGTCGAAGGCGCATCTCATTGACCACGTTGACGCTGGATTGAATTTTTACCGCGCGGTTTCTAGTTCGAGCCCGGAATAGCCGATGGAAACGGTCGAGATTGTCAAGCACGTCTCTGATCCTGTGCACGGTCCAATCGGCCTGACCCAACTTGAGGTCGATGTCGTTGGCACCAAGGCTTTTCAACGGCTTCGCGGAGTTCTCCATCTCGGCCTCGCGCACTTAGTGTTTCCAAGTGCCAACTTCAATCGCTTTTCGCACAGCATCGGGGCTTGCCATGTGGCTGGGCGGGTCTTGCAAGCGCTCGCTGCACGTTACAAGAGTCTTTCCCATCGAGAGGTGCAGCTATATCGGCTTGCTGCGCTGTGTCACGATATTGGACACTACCCGTTCTCTCATGCGACGGAGGTAGCACTAAAATCCGCGACCTATGACGCGTCGGGCCTGCTTGTTGCTCACGACAAGCAGAATGCCATGGACCAACAAGACGATACCGTGCCGATGAAAGAAGACGAGAACTTTTTCTCGCACGAGGAGCTTGGCAAGCAAATACTGACCCACGACCGTGAGCTCCACGACGTCCTAAGTCGCTACGACTATAGCCCCGAAGAAATCGCGAAGGTATTTCGCCGTGAAGACCCGAATTCGAAGCTGAAGAACTTGATTAGCTCAGACTTAGACGTTGACCGATTAGACTATCTTTCTAGGACTGCGCATCATACGGGTCTTCCATATGCCAGGGTAGATCTCGACTACCTTGTTGGGCAAATGAGAGTTGACGGAGACGATAATATCTGCCTTACGCGCCAAGCGCTGCGGGCAGTCGATCATACCCTCGTTGGGCGCTATTTCGACTACCAACAAGTAGCATTCCACAAAACAGTGGCGGGCCTTGAGGAGTTGCTCAAGCACGCAATCACTAAGCTCGTGGAGCTTAAGGAACTTGACGGCTCAAGGAGGAAGGTTCTTGAGATGATCAAGAGTGGCGAATGGTCGACTTTTGACGATCGCCACTTGATGCAACTTTTGCAGAATAGTCGCGCCAAAGGTGGAAACTTCCACACTGACTGCGTTGACGCAGTGATTGGGCGGAGGCCCCCGAAACTGATAGTTGGTTACGAAAGGGTCGGGTCACGAGGTAGTATAGATGAGCAAATCTATCGGCACGTTTGCAAGACCTTCTCCAATCTCGCGAAGCAGCTTGCCGACTCCGTCGGTCTTGAGACGCAGCGCGTATTCGTGTGGAGCGCTCGCAAGGCTCTGACAAAAACTCCCGGTTTTGTGTCTCCCGGTGAAGCCGGAGCTGCCCTAGAGGAGGACTACGCGCAGTCTGTTCGCATCCTGGAGCCGACATCGGGCTGCTCTATTCCCGTTAATGACCTTGAGAGTTCACTCATGAGCACACTCTCTGGAACAGAAGTGTCACTCGTCCGTCTCTATGCAGTTTCTGAAGACCAACAGAAAGTCAGGGCAATGCGCCATGCTGCACGCCAAGACCTCGCAGATGACCTGAAGCCAAAATCGGCATACTGGGTACCTTGAACTACGTGCCTACCGCCGATCGAGCGGTTCTCATCGACGCCTGATTGGGGCTACGCCATCTCGCTCGCATCCTCCAACGCAGAAATCTCCACCGGCAGATCCTCCAGCAACTGACGTGCGGCAGTGCTGTCTTTGCTCGCCTTGGCCAG
>CAZVEM010000481.1:0-2654 GCA_964626165.1 uncultured Nannocystaceae bacterium | reverse complement strand
ACCGATCACCGCCTCGAAACGCTCGCGATCAACACGATTCGGATGCTCTCCGTCGATGCCGTGCAACAGGCCAATTCCGGCCACCCTGGGTTGCCGATGGGAGCCGCCTCGATGGCCTACGTGCTCTGGACGGAGTACTTGAAGCACAACCCGACCGACCCGCACTGGCCGGACCGCGACCGCTTCGTGCTCTCGGCCGGCCACGGCTCGATGCTGCTCTACTCGCTCTTGCACCTGAGTGGGTACGGGTTGTCGACAGATGATCTGATGTCCTTTCGCCAGTGGGGGAGCAAGACGCCTGGCCATCCAGAGTTTGGCCACACGGCCGGCGTAGAGGTCACGACCGGCCCCCTTGGAACTGGCTTTGCGACCGGTGTTGGCCTTGCGATGGCCGAGCGCTTTCTGGCCAGCACCTTCAATCGCCCAGGCTTTGACGTCATCGACCACTTCACCTATGGCATCGTGTCGGACGGGGATCTCATGGAGGGTATCGCCGCAGAAGCGGCAAGCCTCGCCGGCCATCAGAAGCTCGGCAAGCTGATCTACCTGTACGACGACAACCTCATCTCGATCGATGGCAGTACCGACTTGACGTTCACGGAGGACGTGGCCGGTCGATTCGCCGCGTACGGCTGGCACACGGTTCGCGTCGACGGTCACGATCGCTCCGCGATCCGCCAGGCGCTCGCGGAGGCTCGCGCGGAGAGCTCACGGCCGTCCCTGATCCTCTGCCGGACCGTGATCGGCCACGGTGCACCCACCAAGCAGGGCACCAGCGCGACGCACGGTTCGCCGCTTGGCGCCGCGGAGATTGAAAAGACCAAGGCGGCGATGTCGTGGGACCACGCGCCCTTCGAGGTGCCTGCAGACGTCGCCGAGGACTGGGACGCTCTCTCGCGTTACGGCCACGCGCGCAGGGATGCGCATCAAGATCTGATGGATCGATACCGCGAGGCGCACGCCGATCTCGCCTCATCCCTTGAGACCCTCTACGACGGAAAGCTCCCCGAGGGGGTGCTCGCATCGATTCCGAACTTCACTCCTGGCAAGGCGATCTCGACGCGTAAGGCGAGCAACCAGGTGCTGGAGGCGTTGACGACGTCACACCCGAGCTTGCTCGGTGGCTCTGCCGATCTCGCAGGAAGCAACGGCTGCGTGCTTCCCAAGCTCAGCGCGATGCAGGCGGAACGAGGTGACGGACGGACGATTCACTTTGGTGTGCGGGAACACGCGATGGCGGCGATTTGCAACGGCCTCGCGCTGCATGGTGGTATTCGACCATTCGGAGCGACCTTCTTGGTGTTCTCCGACTTCATGCGCGGAGCGCTTCGCCTCAGCGCCTTGATGAAGTTGCCCGTGGTGCAACTGCTCTCCCATGACAGCTTTTGGCTTGGCGAGGACGGCCCGACCCACCAGCCGATCGAGCACACGATGTCGCTGCGAATGATCCCCGATCTTTGGGTGATTCGACCGGCAGATGCGCGCGAGACGGCGGCGGCATGGCGACTCGCGATGCAGCGCAGCGACGGACCCACCGCCATCTTGCTCACACGACAAGACTTGCCCGTGCTCGAAGGCACCCGGGAGGAGATCGATCAGGGGGCTTACGTGGTCCACGAGACGCCAGGTTGCTCACCAACCTCGATGGATGGGATCTTGATCGCGACCGGTTCGGAGGTCGCCCTGGCGATTTCCAGCGCACAAGAACTCGCGGCCAAGCACGGTCAGCGACTACGGGTGGTGAGCATGCCTTGTTGGGAAGCCTTTGAAGCGCTCGATCGGCGTCAGCGCGACGAGGTCCTCCCTCCGAACGTTCAAAAGCGACTCGCGATCGAGGCCGGTGTCACGCTCGGCTGGCAGAAGTGGGCGGCGCATCAGCACGGCATCGATCACTTCGGCGCTTCCGGGCCGGCCGAGCGTCTCGCGTCCGAGTTTGGCTTTACGGTCGAGGCTGTGGTCGCGCACTGGCTTGCGCTGGATTAGTCGCGAGCACCCGGAAACCACCCCCGGAAGCCACCAGCCGGAAGCCACCAACCGGACCCGAGCGCCCGGAAACGAGAAGCCGGAAACGAGCACCCGAAAACGAGAAAACGCCGACTCGCGGTGTGCGAATCGGCGTTTCGTCGAATGCTCGTATTTCGGGATTGGCCTGGCCAATCCTTATCCGCACTACGGATCAACGATATTGATGGTGCCCGTCATGCTTGCGTGGAACTGGCAGTTGTAAAACAACTGATCCGGCGCATCGAGCGGCACAACGAAGGTCAAGGTACCTGAGGTCGCACCATTGTTGGTCACCCCATTATCGTAGGCGTCGCCGGTCCCGATTCCCGCCGCGGTCTTGATCCAGAAGGGATGCCCAGGATTGTTGAGCTCAAACGCGTAGGTCAGGCCGCGGGTGAGCTCGAGCGTTGGGTTCGAGACGTTGTCGATGAGATAGGCCGAGAAGCCCATGTTGCTGACACTGAAGGTGACATCCGGATCGCCGTCGCCGTCGCCATCGCCGTCGCCGTCACCGTCGCCATCACCGTCGCCATCACCGTCGCCATCACCGTCGCCATCACCGTCACCATCACCGTCGCCGTCGCCATCGCCATCACCGTCGCCGTCGCCGTCACCGTCACCGTCGCCGTCGCCGTCGCCGTCGCCGTCGC
>CAZVEM010000480.1:0-2658 GCA_964626165.1 uncultured Nannocystaceae bacterium | reverse complement strand
ATAAGTCCACGCAGGCGGCCATCGACGTCGCGGCGCGTGGCAACGAGGATGTTCAGCTCGTGTGCTTCATGAACGCAACGCCTGTCTCCGCGGTCGTCGATGTGTGCGACAGCGGCGAGGTGATGCCGCAAAAGAGCACGTTCTTCTTCCCCAAGATCCCGACCGGCCTCGTGTTCCACGACCTGTCGGGCGGCTCGGACGCTCGGTGAGCAGGCCGCAAAAGTCCAGGCCCTCCCGCGCGGCCGGCTCGATGGGTGGGCGCAAGCCGGGAAGCCGAGCCGCGAGCGGAGCCAAGAGCAGTCGAGCCGCGAGTCGCGAGCCAGCGAGAGGCGAGCAGGCGAGAGGCGAGCAAGCGAGAGGCGAGCAAGCGAGCGGCGAGCGTATCCCCGCGCACGATCTGCGCTTGCCGCCCGGCAGCCGCGACCGCCTTCCGGACTCGCTCCGCTCTCGCCGAGCGTTGCTCACGGCGTTGCTCGACTGCCTGACGCGCAGCGGGTTTTCGCAGGTCGGGACGCCCGCGGTGGAGTACTTCGACGTGCTCGCGCGTGGCCTAACCGCGGCCGAGCGCGACCTTGCGGTGCGCTTCATTGAACCGAGCACCGGGGAACTCGCGCTGCTTCGCTCCGACCCGACGCCCCAGATCGCGCGCATGGTCGCACAGCGCAGCGGAGCCTTCGCAGAAAATGGCGTGCTGCGCCTCTGCTACGAGGAGTCGGTGATCCGCGCCGCTAGTGCGCGCAGCGAAGGCGTCGAGCAGCACCAGCTTGGCGCAGAGATCATCGGCGCGGCGGAGCCGTACGCAGACGCGAGCATGGCGGCGTTGGTGTTCGAGTTGCTCGACACGATCGGCCTTCATGAGGTGCGCATGGATCTCGCGCACGCCGCCGTTGCCCGGGATGCCATCGCCGGGCTCGGCATGCCTGCAGAGCAGTCGCGGAAGATTCGCGGCCCGCTCGCGCGCAAGGACCCTTCCGCGCTCCACGAGGTCCTGGTCGGTGCGGGTATCGGCGGCGACCAAGCCAACGCACTCCTCGCGCTTTGCGATGCCTATGGACCGCCAAGCGCATTGGGCAAACTCGCGCAGCGACTGCGGCCGCTGGGAGTGGGTCCGGCGATTGAACGACTTGAGCAGGTGCTCGTGGAACTCGCCTCGATCGATCCCCGCGGCTACGCGCGCGTCAGCATCGACCTCGGCGAGATCCGGGGAAGCGACTACTACACGGGCATGCGCATGCGTGTGTGGGCGCCCGGCTGTGCAGCGCCGGTTGTCCGCGGTGGTCGCTACGACGAACTCCACGCCAAGTTCGGTGCACCCCGGCCGGCGACCGGGTTCGCAATGGATCTCGACGAGGTTGAACGGGCTCTTCTCGCGTGTGGTGCCCCCGCAAGTGCGCCCGCAGAGGCTGCGATTGCCCTGGTCGCCGTGCACCGCGATGCGGGACTCGACCTCCGTAGCGCGGCGCACAAGAGCGCCGCGTTGCACCGCGCCCGGGGTCTCCGCTCCTGGGTCGAACATTTCGAGAGCGCTGCGAAGGCCGCCCAGGCCGCGAGCGCGCTGGGAGCAGACGCGCTCGAGTGGATCGACGCCGATGCGCCAACCAAGACAGGCTCGCGCGGCAAGCCCCGCGCCCAACGAAGAAAGACAACATGAAGACTCTCGCGATCGTCGGTGCCCAGTGGGGCGATGAAGGCAAAGGGAAGGTCGTCGATGTGCTCGCGGAGCGGGCGGATGTCGTCGCGCGTTTCTCGGGTGGCAACAATGCCGGGCACACGCTGGTCATCGAGGGCCGCAAGATCGTCACGCATCTCGTGCCGTCTGGATGTGCGTATCCCGGGACGCGTTGCGTCTTGGGTGCAGGCATGGTGCTCGATCCCGATGTGTTCGCGGAGGAGATCACGGGCCTGCGAGCGCAGGGACTCTTGATGCGTGACGAGCTGCGGGTCTCTCTCGATGCGCACGTGCTGATGCCCTACCACCGCTGGATCGATGGCCTTCGTGAGGACGGAGCGATCGGTGGCGCGAAGATCGGCACAACCCGTCGTGGCATCGGCCCGGCCTATGAGGCCAAGGTCGCGCGTCGCGGCGTTCGAGTCCGCGACCTCCTCCGTCCGGACCGACTGCGTCAGCGCCTCGAACTCAATCGTGCATTTGTCGATGCCGAGCTCGCGCGATGGTCGGACGATCGACGCCTCGATGTCGATGCCCTGATGAAGCAGTGCGAAGCGTGGGCGAGCTGGCTCGGTCCGATGGCGTGCGACACGGCGGACTTGATCGAATCGGCGATCCGCGAGGGACAGCGCGTACTACTCGAAGGCGCGCAGGGGGCCCTGCTCGACGTCGATCACGGGACGTATCCCTACGTCACCTCTAGCAGCACGATGGCGGGTGGGGCCTGTACGGGTCTGGGCATTGGACCCACACGCATCGCGAAGGTCTGGGGAATCTCGAAGGCCTACGCGACACGCGTCGGAGAGGGCCCATTCCCAACAAAGCTCAGTGGTGAGGATGAGGTCGCGTTGCGAAACGCCGGCGCAGAGTATGGCGCCACGACCGGTCGGCCCCGTGATTGCGGCTGGCTCGACCTGCCGGCCTTAGCCTTCGCCGCGCAGCGCAACGGAATGACCGGGCTGTGCATCACCAAGCTCGACGTCCTGGCG
>CAZVEM010000479.1:0-2667 GCA_964626165.1 uncultured Nannocystaceae bacterium | reverse complement strand
GGGACCTGCCAACCGCCAGCGTCAGTACAACCACCGCCTGCGCAACGGGCTGGTGGACGCTGGCACTCGCCGGCGCACTGTGCGGCGCGGGACATGGCTATAGCTTCCCGCTTCTTTCGACCCTCGTTGTAGAACGGGCCAGCCTCGCCGAGCGCGGCACCGCGATCGCGCTGTTTAGCGCGCTATTTGAGCTCGGCATCCTCATCGGTGCACCGGTGCTTGGCCTGATCGTGCGGCTACTTGGCTATACGCCGATGTACTTCGTCGCCAGCGGCGGCTTGGTGGTCGCGGTCGCGATCTTCGTGCGATGGGAGCGAGCGCGCGAGCAGTCGCAGAGCGGAGTGCCGGCCGCGTAAACGGGGCCCGCACGGGCGACGACAAGCCTGCTAGGGCCAGCGACCAGGCGGAGCGGGGCATCTGCCCGCGGATCGGCGTCCAGGCCGCCCGGAAAGGCGCGTCTCGAGCCCCCGGCGTGTCTCGGCTAGGTCAACGATCCCCGATCCCCCTTGCAATCAAGGCCCGCATGCGTCGCAATGCACCTGTCATGAGCCATCGCGTAGCGCATTCCTCGTCTCGTCGTGACTTCCTTCGTGTAGCCGCGGTCGCTGGTGTCGCCACGGCAGTGATCCCGCGCACGGTCTTCGCCGGCGATTGGAAGGTCATCTCTCGCGAAAAGGGCGTTGTGGTCTCACTCCGCAACGAGGCCGATCGTGAGTTCCCCACCTTCCGCGGTGTTGGTCGCGTGGACGCGAACCTCTGGGAGATCCTCGCGGTCCTTGAGGACGCCGATCGGCACACCGAATGGATGCACAAGTGTGTCGGCGCACGCGAGGTCGAGCGCATCTCCGCGACCGAGCGACTGATCTACAACCGCACCGACGCACCTTGGCCGGTCTCGGATCGTGACGTGGTCCTGCGCAGTACCTTCAAGGTCGTCGACGACGGCAATGAGATTTGGGCGCGCTTCAAGAGCGTGTCCAGCAGCGTTGCCGCGCCAAGCGGGGTGATTCGCATGCCCTCGCTTGTCGGCCACTATCACCTGATGCGCATCGACGACGACAACACCTTGGTCGAGTATCAGGTCAACGCCGATCCGGGCGGCACGATCCCCGACTGGTTGGTCCGCGAGGTCACCAAGGACCTGCCGATGCACACGGTCGCCAATCTCCGCAAGCAAGTGCGCTCACGCAAGGGCAAGCTCGACACGGCCAAGTTCAAGAGCGCCGTCGGTGTTGCGGAGTAGCCCGTCGGGGCCGATCCCCAGGGGACATCCACAAACCTTCACCGCCGCGCCTTAGTTGGTGCGCTCGGGCGGCGGTGGATCTTTCTCGCGCTTCTTTTTTGCCGCGTTGGCCTTGTTGGCCGCCGCGGCTTTTTTGCGATTCGCGTCGTCCTTCTCGATCTTGAGGAGGTCGGCCTCAACACCGATCTTCTCGGGCTCGCGCGGGCCTGAACAGGCGCTTGCGAGCAGGACGCCCACAAGCGTGGCTGCAGTCACAACCGTCTTGGTGTTTGGCGACAGCATCTTCAATCTCGGGTGGACAGCAGCAGGGGCGGGGAAGGCTTGCCAGAGCGACGGGTCTGCGATGACCTCGATCATAGCAAAGTAGGTGGCGCGACCCATTACGGGCGGAGAATGTCGCGTGAGGGGACTCGCGCCGAGCTCGTCGAGGACGAGGGTGCGGGCACGCGCTCGTCTTCATCGAGGTCTTCCGCCTGTGTTGCTTCGCGCTCCTCGACCTCCCCTTCGGCCTTTGAAGTTGCGTCGAGATAGTGCCGGATGAGCCGCTGCTCGACGGCCGATCGGTTGGCCGCGGGCGTCGGATAGCGCAGCACGAGCACCCGGGTCGCGCCCTCAAGGACGATGTTGACGCGTGGCTCGACGCTCTGCGCCGTGACCCCGAAGCGGCCTTCATGCTCCAAGAGCCAGGCGCGCGCGCGCTGAATGTAGGGTGCAGCGGTGCGGCGCGCGGCCTCGACAAGATGACGCTCGTGCTCGCGATAGTCTTCGCCGTCCTCGAGCGTGACCCGAAGCGTGTGCAAGTTGTAGTCCTGCCCGCGCGTCTCATTGATGACCGGTGTGGTCAGCAGCAGCGAGTTTGGGAACGAGACGATGCGACCAGTCCGCTGGCTGCCGCCATTGGCCGGTCCGATCTCAAGGAGCTTGGTGACGATCAGCGAGATGTCGACGACGTCGCCGCGGAAACTTCCGACCTCGATTCGGTCGCCGACAAAAAATCCTCCCGAGCTGCTTCGGACCAAGGTACCCAGCACACAGGAGAACAGCTCTTTGGTCAGAATCGCGAGTGCGGCCGCGAGCGCAAAGAGTGAGAACACCACGCTCTGCAGCTCTTCCGCCCAGATCGCGGCACCGCCAAAGAAGAAGATCAGCACCGCGAGATTGCGGAGCTGACTCTCGATCCTCAGGCGGTTTTCGGGGAGCAGCCCGCTCTTCTCAAGCGCGCGCCGTCCCAGGAAGCGCAGCACGAGCACCGCGAGCAGGAGGATCAGCGTACTGACCCCGTTGCGGATGGTGTCGTCGCCGAGCCAGTCGAACATGGTCCGATCCGCTGGTTAGCACGAAAGTTGAGGCCAGGAGCTTGCGTACCCCTAGCAGGTTGTCGAAGAACCCCGTGGAGTGCATGGGCGTGCAATCGCTATGCAGAC
>CAZVEM010000478.1:0-2670 GCA_964626165.1 uncultured Nannocystaceae bacterium | reverse complement strand
GTTGGGCCGGCGTGCTCGCACTGCTGATGCCCGATCCCAGCGACGAGGACTATCGGTTGCTGCTGATCGAACGCAGCACGCGGCTGCGCGCACACGGGGGGCAGCTCGCGTTTCCGGGCGGCAAACCCGAGCCCCAAGACACTTCGTTGCTCGACACCGCGCTGCGCGAGGCTCACGAGGAGGTCGGGCTACCCCATGATCACGTCGACGTCCTTGGTCGCCTTGACGAGGTGCCGACCCCTTCGGGCTTTATGATCGTGCCCTTCGTCGGGGTGCTGCGGCACCCCGCTGCGTTCCTGCCCACGCCCAGCTCGGAAGAAGTGGAGCGTATCTTGCTGCCGAGGCTCTCGACGCTTGCCGATCCAACGATCCACCGCATCACCGCCGTGCATCACTATGCGGGTCGGCGCTACGAGCTTCACCACTTCGACATCGGTGAGCCGCCACTTTGGGGCGCAACGGCGCGGATGGTCTGGGACCTGATGGAACGCATGGGGGGCAGAGAATCGCTGCGCTAGGCGACTGCGAGGGATCCATGGCAGGATTGCCGCGATTTGTGATCTCTTCGCAAGACTGCAGGTCGTGTCGTGACTGAGCTCATCACGCTGGGGCAGCAGGAGCGCCTGCGCGAGGTCGCGGCTCAGCACGGCCTACTCCGCCTCGGCCTGGTATCTCTTCGAGATCCAAGACTACAAGCCTCCCGTGAGCGGCTCGACGAGTTCGTCGACGCGGGGTTGGCTGGCGAGATGACATTCTTGGAGCGCACCAAGGAGCTGCGCCAGTGGCCAGAGCACCTGCTCAATGGCGCCCGCTCGGCGCTCGTCGGGATCGTGCCCTACGACGCGCCGCCAGGCGCGGTCGCACGCTATGCGCAGTGTCTCGACTATCACACGCTCGTCCATCGACGCGTCGAGAGGGTCGCGCGCGCGCTCAAAGACCTCCATCCCTCCGCGCAGACGCTCGTCTGCGTGGACACCAAACCGGTCCCCGAGCGCAGCCTGGCGGCGTTGGCGGGCATCGGCTTTCTCGGCAAGAACGGCTGCCTGATCGCCCCTTCACTTGGCAGCTTTGTGCTGATCGGTTCGCTACTGACGGATCTCGACTTCGAGCGCGACGCGACCTCGGCCGCGCCTTCGCTACGTGACGCAGTCCCCTTGGCCGACGCGTGTGGCTCGTGTACTGCCTGCCTCGATGCCTGCCCGACACAGGCATTTGATGCGCCCGGTCGGCTCGATCCGAGGCGGTGCATCGCATACCTGACCATTGAACGGCAATCGCCGATGCCAAGAGATCTGGCCGCACAGGTCGGTGTGCGCATCGCGGGCTGTGACGTCTGCCAGGACGTTTGTCCCTACAACAAGTCGGTGCACCGCCATCAAGAGCCCGCCCGCAGCGCGCGTCTCCCTCTGCTGCCCGATGCTCGGCGCGCTCCGGAGCTTCGCGATCTCCTCTCGATCGGCGCGAACCAACATCGTCAGTTGGTCAAGGACAGCGCGCTCGATCGCATCCCTCGCCGCCGCATGCGTCGCAACGCTGCCATCGCGCTCTACCATCGACGCGACCAGCTCAGTGATGAGGACAGAGCCGCTCTCACGCAAAGTCTTCGTGACGAAGACGCTGAGCTAGCGTACTGGGCCGCGCGCGCGCTGGGCCTTGCGCCTCCCGACGCGACGTAGCAGGCGGTCAAGCACCCTCGTGACAGCAAGGACGCGCACCGTTGTTGACAGTCCGCTAGGTGCCTGGCGTGTGGCCGAACAGATCGATGTGGTGCCGGAGTCCGAGGCGAAATCCGTGCTCGATGCAGATACGGACCAGCGCACGCGAGGACTGCAGGATTGTGCTCGCGTCCGTTCCCTCGGGCATCAAGAAGACCCTGGCGCGGTCGGCGTCCGCAACTCCAAGTACCGCCAACATCTCAAGGATCTCGGCGATGTCCTCGGCACAATCTTGCGTTGACAAGCCACGAACGACGAACTTCAGTTGCCAGGGGTAACGCCGGAGGAGCTCGCGCAGCATGGGCGCGGAGAAGCGCTGGTCGATATGCTGCTGCAAGAGCCGTGGCGAAATACCGCTATTGGCCTGTGGCGTGGCATGCCGAAGCTTTGGAGAGATCGACATCAAGTCGCATGCGAGACCCTCCAGGACACGGGTTCCGGCAGTTTCAATCGTGACGTGCTTGCCCAACTCGCGCAGCCCCGCGGCGAGCTGCACCGTCGCGGGGTAGAGCAGCGGCTCGCCGCCGGTGAGCACCACGTGTGAAGGTCCGCGCTCGCACCATGCAAGCAACTCGTCGATGCTGTGCGAGTCTCCCTCGGGCGACCACGATGAGCGCGGTGAGTCACACCAGGCGCAGCGAAGATTGCATCCGCTCACGCGAACAAAGGAACTTGGAACTCCGACCAGGCCGCCTTCGCCCTGGAGCGAGATGAAGGTCTCCTGGATCCGCAGCGTGGGCGACGTCGATCGCGAAGTGGGGGCCGGCGGGGGGGTATGCTCGCTGCGATCCGCGGCCGTCGCCGGTGCTGGACCGGGCGACGCGCTCGCGCCAGTCTCGTCAGTCGGGGAGACTGCACTCATCGCGCAGGGACCATAGCAGACCGATCTCGCTCGGTTGATCGGCACGCCCGCCGGCGCGCGCTACGATATCGCTCACAGGCAGCCGCCGTCGCC
>CAZVEM010000477.1:0-2675 GCA_964626165.1 uncultured Nannocystaceae bacterium | reverse complement strand
ACGCTCGATCATCACACCGGAGCCGATGACGGCACATGCGGTGATGGCGTGCATCCAGACGCCGCCGTCCTGATAGAACTTGGCGAAATTGTCCATGATCGTGAGTCCTCCTGGCGCTAGGGCTAGTAGCCCTCGTGTCGTCTGCCGGTGATGTTCCGGCGGGTGTGTCGGTTGGTGGCCCTATGGCCGGGTCGTGGGTTGGCGGATTCTGCCCTAGTTAGGGGCTGCTTGTCAGCATGCGATCTGAAGATCTTGCAACTTCGTTTGGCGCGCACAAAACGCGCTTTTACGGGCTGCGACCAAGTCTAAAACAACGGATCCTGAACGGATTCGAGGACCAAGGGCACTAACTGCACGTCCACCCGGGCCCAGTCGTACTGGGCGGCTGAACGCCGGAGAATGAAAAAGGCTCTCGGCTTCTCGAGCCGACCTTCGACCAAGAGCTCGTCGTCGAGGACGATCTTCTTGCCGCCCTTGCGCTTGCTTGAGGATCCCTCTGACTTCGAAGTTGCGGTCGAGCTGCTCGACTTCGTTGAAGAAGATCCCGATGCAGCGTCCGCACTCTTGGTGTTGTCGCGCGAGCCCGAGCTTGAATCGGAACTCGGTGGCGACCCACTGGCGGTACTCGCCGAAGTCGCCGAAGTCGTTGCTGCGCCCGCGTCCTTGCCGGTTGCGTCCGACGATTCGCTCGCAGTCGAGGTCTTTGGCGTTGAGGAACTCGAAGTCGTGGAGCCCGATCTCGTGCTCGATGTCGTGCCCGATGTCGTGCTCGATGAAGCCCCACTCGGAGGTGATCCGGCACTGCCCGGCCGCTGCACCGGCGGGGCCGCAAGCATCGACTGCATGCTGCGACCCATTGGCACGGATGGACCTAGCGCGGCTGGCAATGGTGTCGCCATCCACGTCTCTACGTCCATTGGCCCATGGCCCGGTCGATGTACCGAGTCTGCCACCTGCGCTCGCAACTCCCACTCAAGGGACACGATACCCAAAGCCACCACGGCTGCCAAGACCCTAATAGCGCGCGAAGGTTCCAAACAAGACAAAAATAGCGGCCGGCGGCGGAGATCGCCAGCCGCTGGAGCATTTGCGGCCCAATGACTGCGAATCAGGAACGGCCGCGCAGATGGTCGGTCGCAATGCGGCCGGTCAGCGCGCACGACCCTCTGTCGACCTGCGGCCGAATCTCGGGGTCCGCCCTCTGAATTCATAGGGGCGCGTTCCTGGGCTGTGCCGTGCTGTCGGTCGATCACGGGACACGACCTCCCTGGCGGGACAGATCGACGCTACTCGCATCCGTGTCGCTGATCACAGGCAAGTGGTTCTGCGCGAGATCGCGCATCGCGAGCGAAGGCTCGTGCCGTGCATCTTCGAACATCGGGTGATCGATTCGCGGCTCGGAGCGCTGCACCGCCTGCATCGCATCGTCGCCCGCTGAACCGCTCGTTGCCTTTGGAGCCGGGCTTTGAACTTTTGGACTCTGAACGCTGGGTGGCTGCCCGCCCGGGGGGGTCTCCGATGGGGGGACGGGACCCTTCGTATCCGGTGACGGGGATGTTCCGCCAGGGGATGTTCCGCCAGGGGATGTTCCGCCAGGGGATGTTCCGCCAGGGGATGTTCCGCCAGGTTTGACCGGGGTTGGCGTGGCGGCCGGGGGATTCTGGGAGGGACCGGTCGGGGGGCTGCCGGAACCGGGCGGCGTTCCAGATGGGGGCGGGGTGGGCGTCCCAGATCCCTGTCCGGGCTTCACGGGGCTCGAGGGCGGCGGCGTCGCGGGCGTCGAGGATCCAGCGCCGGGCTTTTGTGGGGGCGATCCCGACGCCCCGCCGCCCGCATCTGCCGGCGGCGCTGAAGCGGCGGGTGGTGGCTGGGAACCTGGCTTTTGCGGCGCAGGGGATCCCGAGCTCGGCGGCGTCGTGGCACCCCCCTGTCCGGGTTTGACCGGCGTTGGCGGCGTCCCGGCCGATGCCCCCCCGCTCGCCGGTGCATTCGATCCCGATGCCGTCGAACCGGATGCGCTCGAACCGGCGGAGCCGTCTGAAGGTTCGCCGCCGGTCTCACCCGGTGTCGAGGCCTTTGGAGGCGGAGGCGCTTCCGCCTCCTTCTTCTTGTCTGCCGCCCGCTCTTTTTCCCGCTGCGCGCGTCGTTCCTCGCGCTCGATGCTCTTCTTGGCCACCTCTATATAGAGGTCGGCTTGCTGGGGCGAGACCAACATCCCGCTCGCCACCTTGTGATCGGAGCCAGAGGACTTACCGCCTGAGCCACCTGAGCTCTTCGAGACGCCGGCGATGCGTTTGTACTCGCTAAACGACGCGATCGACTTATTAAGCCGCGCGGTCGTGTCGAGCCCGTTGATCTGCTCGGCGTCGAGGTAAAGCACGCCGAGGTTAAAGTGGACCTCCGCGTAGTTGGGATCTTGTGAGAGCAAGCCCTGAAAAGTCGCCTCTGCCTCTACCAGCTTGCCTTGGGAACGCTGTGCAGCTCCAAGGTTGAGCCTGGCTTTGCGGAACGAGCCATCGAGCGACAAGGCGTAGTCGAAACAGGTCGCCGCGGTCGCCGCGTCGCCGTTGTACATGTACTCGACGCCGAGGTTGTTCCAAGCCGTCGCGTTGTTGGCGTCGGACTCGGCGGCGGCGCGGAACATCTTGAGCGCCGCGGGATGATTCGACTGCTGC
>CAZVEM010000476.1:0-2688 GCA_964626165.1 uncultured Nannocystaceae bacterium | reverse complement strand
TGTTCACCGCCGCACCTGGGATACAGTGCAACCTCGTCACCCAGGACTTCGTACCAGACCTCTCCGCTCACGTAGAGGCCCTCGCAGTCGTCTCCTCCGCACCCGGCCGGGCCGCCGCGGTCCCGAAAGCATCGCTCGACGGGAACGAACTCGCACGCATTGTCCACAATTTTCCCTTGCATGCCCGTGCCCCATGAACAGTCCCATTGCGCCTGACAACTGGCTTCATCCTGATGCTGTCGACACGACCGCTTCTCATCACACCCCGCCGAGAGCGCCAGAGCCGTCATCGGCACAAGCGCCGCTGCACAGAGCAACCCCAATCTGCTCGTTCGCATTGGCGAATGCTGACCCGTGTGCATGACCGTTGCAACATGAATCGGGGGGGCAGGGTTGGCGGATCGTCCTTCTCCGGGTTCGGACCTTGGACCGACACGTCGTGGTCCGACGCCGGGATGCGTCTGATCTGGATCGCGCGAGCATCACCATCCCCCCAAAGCCAGCGCGGGTGGGTTGGACGTTGCTTCTAGACGACCCATCGCTTGGCTCTGCGACACAAGTCAACGATGATGCGGCCATGCGCGCGCGACTGCCCGGGATCCTGCTGCTGGCTTGCGCCTGCGCGGCCCCAGAACCGCAGATCTCCGAATCGCGCAGGGAAGCGAAGTCGGCCGGCACGATCGATGCCGATTCCGTGCGCGATTTCTCGGGAGAGCAAGGGACGGGCGGATGGAGCTACGGGTATTGGAACCTTGGGCAGGACACTGATGGTCGCTATCAGCAGCGCGCGGACTTTCGTGCCTTCGCCACGTTCGGAACGGATCCCATCAATGAGTTCGCGAGTCGTGAGCTCGTCGAGGGAGAGCTTTGGACCCTAAAGGACGGTGTCTACTACACCTCCATCTGGGCGAACGGTGGGCATCCGAACGCTGCCACCGCGCTCGGCAACTATGCAGCAGAGGAGCACTGGGCCGTGCGGCGTTGGACAAGCCCGGTCGCGGGCGCCGTCAAGATCGCCGGACACTACGGCAAGTCCATGCCGTGGGGTGCAAACTGGAGCGGTGGCGCGCATGTGCGGATCGTCGTCGATGATCGCGTGGTGCTCGACGCGGAGGCTGACGAGCAGCGCGTGGCGTATGAGGTCGAGGCGCAGCTCGACGAAGGCTCGCACGTCGACTTCATGCTGGGCCCCGGTCGCAGCGGCAGCATCGGCGTGATCGACTTCACCGCGATGATCCGGAGCAAGGGCTAGTTCAGCACGAGTCTGGGCCGCCGCAGCGACGCGTTCTCGCACCAGCGGCCTCACTTTGTAGTCATCACCGCCGCGCGGCGAGGGAGCACGTGGCCGATCGGATGTGCGGCTTGGCAAATGCAGTCGGCGGAGTCTCTGGACTACGCTCCCTGCATCATCTCGGCGGCATCCTCCTCGCCGCTTCTGTCATCATCGTCCCGAAGCCTGCCTCTCCGGTTGACGCGCAAGCGGACGTAGTCGGGGTGGGTGGAGCCGAGTTGGTATCGGAGCACTTGTCGGAAAGAGACGAGCTGCGCCTGCAGTTCACTGGCGGCGTCGCGTAGTTCGGTGCGCGCGAGCGAGAGCTCGGCGGCCGCTTGCGTTGAATCGTTTGCCTCGATGCGTGCGGCATCGATGGCCGCGGTTAGCTCGAGCTTCATCGCGTCGAGACCGACCACGGCTGGGCGACCCGAGGTCTCGTGCCTTGCTGCCAGCTCAAGCAAGCTCTCGGCGTCGGCGATGAGGTCTTCTGCCACGGTCGGGCTGTCGCCCAGTACGCTGGGATCAAGACCGGGCAGCGAGTCGGACAGGAACGCGACCCAGCTTCGCAGCGTGACCCGGAGTCGTGCGAGGGCCTGGCGTCGCTGCGAGTGGGTGACCCTGAGCGAGGACTCTTGCGTCTGGCGGCCGGAGTAGAGCTGCATGAACCGCTCGGCGGCCGGGACGAGGGTGTGCACATAGGTGCCGAGGACGCCCGAGTCGTCCTGGTGTCGCTGCACAGCTTCGATGGCGCGAGGCGCGAGGCGGAAGAGGAGCCAATGGGGGACCTTGGTGGTGGACATGATGGAGGTACTCGTTGCTGCTGGGTTCAGTCGGTGGTGAATGAAGACCCGCGTGGTGCGCACCTCGCAAACGACAAGCCCTCAAATACCAATCAGCGATTTGACCCCCTCCAAGCACGCTGAGCGCAAAACACGCTGCATTTTATTTACTTTCATCCCGATCTTCGTGAGTGCAGCTACGGAATCTTCGCCATTCAAGGCAGATCAGACGCGGTCGCCGGCGCTTCGCGCAGTTGCCATTCAAGCGTCACGAACGAGCCATTGATGCCTCGCGTGCCGGCCCGCCCGGCAGCCCGAAGGGCCAACCCCGCAGTCGAGATGGTCCGCCCCGCAGTCGAAAAGGTCCGCCCCGCAGTCGCGAAGGTCCGCCCCGCAGTGTGGATGGTTCGCCCTGCAGTAGCGAAGGTCCGCCCCGCAGTTGTGAAGGTCCGCCCCGCAGTCGCGAAGGTCCGCCCTGCAGTCGGGAAGGTCTGCCCCGCAGTCGCGAAGGTCTGCCCCGGAGTCTGGAGGGTCTGCCCCGCACGGAGACCGAGCCGCCCCGCGCGGAGATCAGGCCACCTCCACACGGAGATCGAGCCGCCCCGCACGGAGATCGAGCCGCCCCGCACGGCGATC
>CAZVEM010000475.1:0-2696 GCA_964626165.1 uncultured Nannocystaceae bacterium | reverse complement strand
GCCGGCCCAGCGCAGATGGGGGCGCGCCGCGAGGCCGCACACCATCGCGGCGAGCGAGATACCAAAGCCACAGGTCAGTGCGGGCCACGCCGCATTGATCGCGGCTCCGTCGCCGGCAAGCACCGCTTGGGCCACCATCATGAGCAGGATCAAAGAGGTCCACCATGCGACTCGCATCGCAGCGGCGAGCACCACCGTGCGACCCGTGATGGTGCTCCCGTCGCGGAACGCCGCGGCCGTTGAGCTTGAGGGCAGCGCGGACTCATGGCTCCGTGCTGCCGCGGGGCTTCGAAGGCCGATCCCCGCGACGCGCCGCTGCACCTTCTTCTGGGCACGTGATTCGCGACGAGCGTTGCGCAGCTCGAGTCGCGCCGCGCGTGCTCGCAGTGCACGGCGCAGCAAGATGCTTGGGTGAAAGGGGGTGGCGGGTCGCTTGGGCGCGACTGCAGTCCCCACGACGGGCTCGGCGGTCCCGTCCACGGCGGGCGAGGCCGGCGGGCTTGGTGCCGCCGCTTCGATGGGGCTTGCCGTCGTGATCCGTGCCAGTGGTGTGTGTGCTGGCAGCGAGGCCAAGCGACCTGCCCATCCCGCGAGACTCTCGTATGCGGAGACCCAGCGCGGGGTGCTTGTCGCGGCCGTCGAAACGGGGTCCCGGGTCGCCACCGCTTGTTTGCTGGCGCGACGCGCCGCGATCCAGGCGCGAGCAGCTTGCTCGACACGGGCCGCGACATCTCCCGATCCACCTGATCGTCTCGAGGTGCTCTTGGTGGAACGGGCGCTACGATCCGCGGCAGACGAATCGCGGCGTGGGCGCTTTTGCTTGGACGCAGTGGTCCCGCCGAGGTCCGACATGGCGGCAGCATCGGGAAGGACGCCAGGTCAAGCAAGTTTCTGACCGGATCCGGCCAGGCCCGTAAGCGCGGCGATTCAAGCTCGGGCGTGGCCTGGATCTCATCAGGGCGGGCCCTGAGACGAGACATCTTGCGGAATCGCCAGATCGACCCGCCACACGCCGCGGCGCTCTGGCCACCCGCTGTTGGATACGTAGGTGACCGTCACGGAGTCCAGCGGTCCTTCGCGCGGCTGACCCTGATCATCGACCGTCCAGTCCAGCATGCTCCAGGCGCCGCGCATCACGCCGACCGCAAGCAACTGCTGCTCCGAGGAGCCGGGCCACGCGACCATGAGCCGGCCCTGGTCTTCGTTGAAGCTGGCATCGTCGCCCAAGAGCATTTGATAGGGACCGAGACCGAAGCGCCCCATCGAATCTGCGAGCTTCTCGGTGCCGCCGTCAAAGTCGATACGAATCACGCTTCCGGGCGAGCCCAGCCCGGCCAACGCGAAGGTCTCGTCACGTCGAAATGAGTACGCACCGCCGCTCCAAAGCGCCTTGATGGTGCCGGACTGCGTGTTGTAGGTCGCAAGCGCGTTGACGCCGTACTCGCCGACCTCAAAGAGGATGCGCGCGTCATCCAAGACGCGGACCGGCTTGCCAAGTGTCAGCAGCTCTTGTCCAAATGGGATGGTCTGGATGCCGTCCGCAAGCGAGTAGTAGCGCACGTCGAGCTTCCCGAACTCAGCCAGTGTGACCACGCCAAACTCTGACATCGTCCAGAGCGCTCCCTCATGGAGCGAGCGACTGACGTCGATGCTGGCACCGAGATCAAATTCGTCGCCGCTCGCCAGATCGAGCAAGCGAACCGCGGTATAGATAGGTTCCGGCCCGCCCGGCGCGTCCGGAACCGAAGCGACAAGGGCGTAGCGTGCATCCGGTGATACGTAGTGACGGGCGGTTTGCGCCGCGACAACCTCGACGGCGTTGGTGTTTCGATCCACGAATATCAGCTCGTTGTCTGCGTTGATCGCCCAAAAACCCTCGTCCCGCACCGTCAGCACCGCGCGCAGACCTAGCCTGCCCGCGTGAATCGGTGCCGGCAAAATGTTCTGAGCGATGACCGTGCCCTGAATGCTGCCGGACCACGGATCATCGGGAATGACGGTGCGCACCAGGTCGCCCGCGAGCCCCTCGCCGCTGATCGCGAGAACGGCGTTGTCACCGTCGACGAGAAACTCGCATTCGTTGGCGGGTCCGATCGGCCGCGGCGTGTGAACGCCGGTCAGATCGACCAAAACCAAGGTCTCGTCCGCACGACTGCAGGCGAGAATCGTCGTGGGCTCGAGCCGATGTTCAAACGAGGTGTAGTTGGATGCATCCTCGACCGCCAGGAAGGGGGATTCGCCGCAGAGGCCAACAGACCAATGATCCCAGACGAAGCGAGATCCGATCTCCCCGGGAGCCTCGTCATCCCTGCCCACGCCAACCAGCAAGCGGATCCCGTGTTGCTCGATTCGGACACCCTGCGGTTCGACGTCCGCTTCAAACTCGAGGATGCGAAGTGCACCGGGCTGCCCGCACGCTTCCGCGAGCTGTGCCGGTGCGATCACGTCGACGTCGTCGCTGCACCCAGAGCCGAGTCCGAGTGCGAGTACGACTGCGAGTGAACATGAAGTTGCGCTGCAGCGATCGACGCGCCAGCTTGCACGGCATGGAGCTATCGTGTGCACCGGAGGTCGATGTTGAACGACGTGCACGCTCGATGGCGAATCACATCGGCTCATCATTGAGAAAAGTCGGTGCGCGTGCGCCAGCAGCATTCACCCACCACGGACTGCAGTTCCGCGGTAAGACTGGCGGA
>CAZVEM010000474.1:0-2717 GCA_964626165.1 uncultured Nannocystaceae bacterium | reverse complement strand
GTCCATGACTTCGACAGCGGCCAGTCCTGGCGCGATCACTCGCTCCTGGATGTCTGTGACGAACGCGGCTGGATCCCAGGAGTTCGCGGGCAGCCCGACGCCGGCACAGTCGGGGAGGGCAGCACCGTCGGCGGTGAGGCAGTACCAGTAGAACTTCGCGTCCAGGCCAGGAGGTGGTGGCAGGTAGCGCGCGAGAAGACCGGGCATCAGCGGATGGGTCGGAAGGCACGAGGAGTCGGACGGCAATTCAGGGACATACTCGCATCGCATGAGGCGAGCGTCTTCGAGGACGTCGACCGGGAACTCGACGTCGAGCTCGGCTTCGGTCGCGTACTCCCACAAGCCGCAAGATACCGCCTGCGGCGCCAGGCTGTGTTGTCCGGCGAACTCGGTCACGAAGGCCCGGCCATCTGCGCCCGGCTCATCGACCGCTTGGCTGACCACCGACAGGTAGTTCGATGCGATGGGCCAGTCGAGCTTGTAGGGGTTGGGGACCACGTGGCGGTAGTTGGCAGGCACCACGCGAGAGTCGCCGAGGAAGAACGCACGAATTCCCATGTCCTGCGTCGCGGCGATCCGTGTCAGGCGGATCGGCACGCAGGGTTCGTCACCCTCATAGTCCAAGACGATCGGGTGGATCTCGCCCATGCTCGCCGTTCTGGACAAGCTCAGCGCAACGAAGATGTGCCCGTCTGCGATGTACTCCTCGAAGATCGGCTCCGCCGCGGGATTCTGGGTGTAGCCGTTGTCGAGCAGCCAAGCCATGAGCGTCGTGGCGCTGGTCGCTTGAAGGACGGTGACGTCGAACGCGCCGACCTTCTGATTCCCCAACACGGTGACGCCGCCATCGCCATCGCCATCGCCATCGCCATCGCCATCGCCATCACCATCGCCATCGCCATCGCCGCAGAAGGTGGGGCTCGCCGAGTAGTAGGGGACAGAGGTGGAGAGCAGCTCCGTCATCAGGTACTCCGAGCCCACAGTGACCGTGGGCTCTGCGGTGACGGGTATGACCCAGGCGAAGATCTGCGCGTCGGAGTCCGGGTCGTAGTCGATCTGGATATGCGCTTGGACCCGCCCATCCTTGAGCACAAAGAGGATATTCTCGCCCTCCTGTGTGACGGGGGAGCCACCTTGGGCGGTGTCGCAAAAGGTGCCACCGCAGGCTCGCACCTCGGATGGCCGCAGCACGACGGTCGCGCAAAGCGCCGCAGTCAGCACGCCGCAAAGTGGGAGGAATACCTTGGAGGTGCAGTCCACAGCATAGACTACGTCGCTCCGGGGGGCCGCTCAACGAGAGTATGCAGAGGGGGCTGTGGCCGATCGCGTGCGCGAATTCGAGGTTGTTCCGACGGCGGCTCGTGCTCCCTGCCAGCAGGCTGTCAAAAGAACCCGAGCGGCGCCTGGCCGCGCACTCACCATGCGGCGAGCGGTCCAGGCGAGCGGTCCCAGAGCAGGCACCTCTCAGGCGAGCGGTCCCAGAGAAGGCAGGCGAGCGGTCCCAGAGCAGGCGAGCGGTCCCAGAGAAGGCATCTCCGCTCGCCCACCCCGAGAGAATGCCGCAGTGCAAGGCGGAAAGCACCTGCGAAAGCGGAGGAGGTGGTGGGCAAACTTGAATTCCTGGGGGGCCGGCAGACACGCCGCCGGTGGGTCGTCGCGACACGAACCTGTCCTCGTAGGCTTGTGCCTCGGTGCTTCCGCGGACCGGCGCGCGCAGGTGCCACGCACGTTCGGCCTTGATGCGCTGAGGGTCGAGCGTCGATGAGCCGACTATGGCTCGTAGGTGTAGGCCTGAGCGCCGGCCGACTGCCACGTCGTCACGAGCGTCGTGAAATCAGTCACCGTAATGGTGCCCTCATCCGCGAGCGCAGCGAGGGGCGCGAGCACGTTCATGTCCACGTCGTCCACGCCGCCTTCTGCCATGAGATCCGCCGGCTGAAGGTTCCAGTAGGCGGTGAGGACAGCAGCGTCGGGAAACGTGCCGGCCTCGCGCAGGTCAATCAACTCGTAGACACCATCCAGCTCGTCGCGCCAGCCTCCCAGCGCCACCATGTTTCCAGCCGGGTCGTCGACGAAGTAGAAGTCGCGATCTTGAGGCCGCCAGATTCCGGTCACGACGGGATCGTTCACGTGGTTGGGCGTCGCGCCGCCCATGAGGATGTCGCCCCGCCAGGATGCCTGCGAATACTTCAGGCCATCGACCGGCTCACGGTAGCGATCCCACTCCTGAAACTCGGGGATCGAAGGGTCCCAAATATGCCCTCCGATCACGGTGCTGCCGCCGACGCCGAGCTGCTCGAGGAGGTACGCGACATCGGTGTAGTTGTAGCCGCCGTTCTCATGTGAGTGCGGGTCCACGACGACGCCGTACTCGTCCATCAGGTAGCGGAGCACGTTGACGCCGCCGGTCTCTGCCATCAGCTCGGCATCTTCAAACACGAGCGCCGACTCGAGGAACTTCCAGTCGGGCTGGAGGACCCACGTCAATCCGCGCTGTGAAGCACGATCACCAAACTCCAGCAGTCGATCGCGCAGCTCAACGTAGGCCACCTCGCTCATCGGAGTTCCGAGCGGTCCGATCGGCGTATTGTCCTCGATGTGCGTGAAGATGACGACATAGATTCCGCCCACGGACTCGCCGTCACCGTCACCGTCGCCGTCGCCGTCGCCGTCGCCGTCGCCATCACCGTCGCCGTCGCCGTCGCCATCACCGTCGC
>CAZVEM010000473.1:0-2734 GCA_964626165.1 uncultured Nannocystaceae bacterium | reverse complement strand
AGGAGCCCGTCGGGGTGATTGCGGTTGCACGCGATGAAGACGTCGCCGAGAAACTGATTCGGTCCGAGATGTCTGGCGATGCTGCAACCGCCGGAGAGCTCCTTGGCTATCCAACTTGCTGTGTTCGGCACGTCACCGCCGATCAAGACAAGTTTGGGCCCGAGAACTGGGTGCAGACCTACGCGGCAGACGTGTCGGCCGCTCCTGCGCCTTGTTGGGCGACCCGGCTCGCGAGCGAAGGGGGGGGTGGGGTACCATCGGGTGAACTCTACCCTTGCTCTCTGTACTGCTACGCGGCAATTGAACTCGGTAAGGCAGGCGTTCGATGGCTCGAAGCGGTCGGGATGCGCCGACTTGCGGAGGTAGTCGTTAGGCATTCGTGTACTCCCGTTTGGTACGACGCCGGCCGACGAAGCGTGTCGAACATTCCGACGCCGAACGCGTTGTGCCTCAGATTCGAGCGGTGAACACAATGATTCCGATTAGTGAGTGCGTCGTGAAGATCAGCGCGCGGTGCAACATCAACTGCGACTACTGCTACGAGTTCAACCTGGGCGACGAGACTTGGCGTCAGAAGCCGGCAAGGATGTCGATCGACGTTTCCCGACAGCTGCGAAGACGGGTCGAAGATCACGTGGCGGAGCACCAACTGTCGGTTTTCCGCCTGGGGCTCCATGGTGGCGAGCCACTTCTGGTTGGCGCAGAACACTTCGATCGAATTCTCGTGAGTTTGAAGACTCCGATCTTGCGCGAAGTACCCCTTGAGTTCTCAGTTCAAAGCAACGCGACGCTCGTGACACCAGAGTTTTGCGAAATTCTCCGCCACCACGGTGTTTCCGTGGGCGTTAGTGTTGACGGGCCTCAGGCCGTGAATGACTTCCATCGCGTCGACCACCGTGGCCGGTCGACCTACGATGCGACGATGCGTGGCATCGAAATGCTAAAGGAGTTGTGCCCTCAGCAGCTCGACGGCCTGCTGGCAGTCCTCGACGTACGTTCGGACCCAATCCAACTTCTGGATTTCTTTGGTAGTCTCGGGGTGCCGGACATCGACATCTTGCTCCCTGATCACGACTGGAACCGCCCTCCCGAGCGTCCGGGCGGAAGCGCCACGGCGTACGCCGATTGGTGGTACGCGCTGTGGTCCGCATGGATCGGAGGGCGTCAGCCTCATCTTCGTATCCGCTTCCTTGAGCACATCGTTCGCAAGCTCGTCGGTGGTCGCGGCCGTGGAGAGGCAATGACGCTCGAGCCGGTCTCGCTTGCCGTGGTAGGAACGGACGGGTCGATCGAAGCACTAGATGCGCTTAAGAGCAACGCGGCGGGGACGCAGACGCTAGGGCTCAATATCGATCGGCACACGCTCGATGACGCTGCTGGGCACCCGGCGATGCGAGCGCGGCAGGTGGGGATTTTCGGGCTATCGAAGACATGCCAGCAGTGCAGTCGCGTGCGCGTCTGTGGCGGTGGCTACCTTCCACATCGATGGAAGTCCGTGACCGGCTATCGGAATCCTTCAGTGTACTGCTCGGATCTTTTCGACCTGATCGGTCGGATGGCTGCCGACATAGGGTCCGTACCTTGTGAGCTGGTTTGAGTTCATCTCCACCACCGACGCTCTCCAAGCCTCGCAGGTGGCTTGGCGGGCTCGATTTCGGTTTGCGTACGACGTTTGGGAGAGTCGACTCGCACGCTCGCTTCACCCAAGCTTGCGCGCGGCTATCGATGAGGCCGCAACACAAGAAATCCCGGACGACCCATGTTCGCGCGCGTGGTGCCGAGCGGCAGTGGTGCTGGCGCGAGCGAACGACCCCAAGGGCGCACCGATCGGTACCGAGCTCGACGGATGGCACATCGACGACATTCGACCGACCCGAGTGATCGAGCTGCACGCGTATGACCTGCTCGGCATCTGTGCCATAGTCCGAGCGCGGAACGGCGAGACCGCGTCGTTCATCGTTGATGTGCCTCCGCCAACTCGACTGCGGCTGGGGCCGCGCGCGACTCTTCTGATGCCGGAGAACTCGGAGTCTGGCTGGGAGATGATGGTGCGACCGGGGGCAGTCGAACTCTGTGTCGGAGGGATTCGGGTTGTGGTTCCGGTCGACACGTCCAACGAGTCAGGAGAAAATGGCAACAGCGCCTGCGAGCCAATCGAAATCGACACGCGAGTAGGCAGAGTCATCTGTCCGATACACGACGACCGGCTCTGCGCATCGACCCACGCGAGTGGATTCGTGGTGCGAAACGCCCGACGGCTGCAGCCGTGGAGTCGTGCGTTGGCGGCCGCCTACGAGCTACTATCCGAGTACGACACGGTCGTTGCGAAGGGGGCGCACCAACTCGGGCGGTACGCGCTTCCTGTCCATTGTGCGCGGGACGCCGTCGGGAGTGCGAGCGATCCTCATCTTCTCGGCCTGGTATACCTCCCGGCCACGGAGGACGTGACGCTCCTGGCGGAGTGTATCGTGCACGAGGCCTTGCATCAGAAGCTGATGCGGGTCGAAGAGCTGCGAGCGCTCTTTCTACCCAGCTCTCCCCGGAACGCCGACTACTACTCCCCTTTTCGCCCAGATCCCAGGCCGCTCCGCATGGTCCTTCATGGTGCGTTCGTATTCGTCGGCGTGGCCGAGTTTCGGCGGTTCGCAAGTTGCCGAACGACAACGGCCGACGAGGCGGAAGTGCTTGCACGCCCTACGTGCCAACGTCAACTGAGACCACCGAGCCCCGGTAT
>CAZVEM010000472.1:0-2739 GCA_964626165.1 uncultured Nannocystaceae bacterium | reverse complement strand
TACCGGGCGTACGTGACCGACGAGCAACAAAGGGCTGCATGGTGAGTGCGCGGCCATGCGCCGCGCGGGGTTTTTCGACAGCCTGCTAGGGGGTCCGGGTCGCGGCCAGGCGCTCCGCTAGTCGCACAACCCGATCACGTCGACTGTGAGTGAGCCGGTGTCGAGGAAGGCCGTGCAGGAATCAGTGCACAGCTCGACCTCGTGCTCGTTGATGACGACAAAGCCGGTCGCGTTGCCGTCGCACGTTGCGAGCTTGGGCAAGAACTCGCCGCCGCTTTGCACGTAGCTGGTGTTCCAGCCTAGCAGCCATCCAATGCCCCACTGACTGATCGTGCACGATCCCATCGACGGCACTTCAACCGTCGTTGCGTCGCAAAACCCGGTCTGGCAGGCGGCTAGCCACTCGCCGCACCACTGCGCGTGGCAGCCGTCTTCCGCATAGCAGTCCACCGTCAGCTCCTCGCAGATCGTGCACGGAAGGTCTTCGACGTAACACGCGCCGTCGTAAAACACGGTCCCGCCGTCCGGACACTCGGGCCCCTCAAAGCACGCCGTCTGATCCGCCAGGAACTGGATCTCGCAGTTGCTGCGGCACTCACCCCCGTCGCAGGTCTCCGCGCTCGCGCAGTACTCCAGACACAGGAGCCTCATCCCATTGGCCGCGTCGAAACAGAGGCTGCACGGATCTCCGTCCCCGTCGCCGTCCCCATCACCATCACCGTCCCCATCACCATCACCATCACCGTCACCGTCTCCGTCTCCGTCGCCGTCGCCATCCCCGTCCCCGTCTCCATCCCCATCCCCATCGCCATCCCCATCGCCGTCGCCCGTGTTGTCGTCGGCGTCCGTGCCGTCGGAAGCCGCATCTGCATCCCCATCCGTCAACTGCGGCCCGCAGCCCGCGGTCAAGCCCAGGGAGAGCGAGACCGCCACGCCAAGGATCGGGAGCCGGGAACGAAGCATCGAGGGATTGGACACCTGGTCGACGGGGACTTCCGAGGGGACGCCCAGACGGCCCCCAGACGGCCCCCATGCACGTTCTGCGCGGCCGCGTGATCGGGTCGCCGGGTCCCGGGCACACCCAGGACAGCCATGCGCAAATACACCACCCACCTTGTACTTGCCGTCGCCGCTGTGCTGCTTGTTGGGTTGACGTCCGCGTGCGACGGGACGCCGGAGTATGAGGGATGTGCGGACGCGGAGTGCGACGACTACGACGACGGCTACTGGGACGACTCTGGCGACGGTGATGGCGATGGCGACGGCTACGACGGCTACGACGGCTACGACGGTGGTTACGACGACTGGGATGGATACGACGGATACGACGACGGCGGCGACGGGGACCTCGTTTGCAAGGAGCTTCCTACCAAAGAGACGCGGCTGCTCGACTTGCCAGACGACGAGTCGGCAGCCTGCGAGGCGTCCAGTGCTTCGGTCATCGCCCTCGCGAACATGGACAGCAGTTCGAGGTGGGCGGCGGATGCTTTTTTCGCGAGCAAGTGCGACACGCTGATCTGCGTTTCGCAAAGATCGATTCTGCGAACGACGGACTTCCTCAGCGCCTTCGACTTTGGCTATCCCGCCGCGGCCCCCGGCGAAGTGGAGATCAGTGCGGACCTGCTCGCGCTGAACGAGCACGGTGAGTTCACCCTGATTTTCGGGGTCTCGTCTGAGCACAAAGAGCCCGAGGACGTGCCCCCGCTTCATCTTGGACTCGTGTTCGATACGTCAGACACGGCGAACTCTGGCGTACTTGAGCGGCAGAGAACATCCGCGTATGCGCTTGCCAAGTCGCTCCGCGCTGGAGACTACGTGTCCATCGCTGCCGGGTACCCCGATGGCCCGCTCCTCCTCGACCAGTACGAAGTCAGCGGTCCCAGCGACGCGACGCTGCTCGCCACGCTGGTCGGAATCGAACACGACGGCAGCACCTACTTCAATCTCGCGCTTGGCAACCTCTATGCGAGCATGGAGGCCAGCTTTGACCCGGAACGCGCGCATCGAATCATCTTGCTAACACGACCAACCGTGGGCGTTGGCATCGCAAACATCGAACATGCACGCACCGCCACTATGTATGACGCCGGTCCTGGCATTGCGTTGTCTGCGATCGCATTCGCGGTCTACGATTCCCAGCAGGGTCAAGCACCCTACAATCTGACGAGTTCACTCCCGGCCGCGACCCAAGCGGGCCAAGGTTCCTTGATCCTGTCGACCGCTCCGACCCTTTACGGTGCGGACACCAGCGACGACTTCGCCAGGATGCTCGACATCGCCGCCCGCGACCTCCACGTAGACATCTCCCTACCCCCCGGCCTCGCCCTCGCGCCCAGTGAAGACGGCGCCGGCCAGCTCGAGCCCACAGGCGACCCCGAACACCTCGCCCCCAACTCCGCGCTGGTCCGCACCATGCGGCTCACCGTCTGCGATCCCGAGCTCTTGTCCCTCAACCCCTCCATCAAGATCACCGCCCACTTCAGCGACCCGGTCACCCTTGAGCCCAAGACCTTCGAGCGCGAGTTCCCCGTCGCCGAGCTCATGGCCAACTCCTCCCCACGCGCCGTCAAGGCCCAAGCCCTCCTGCGCTCCCTCGACGCCCTCCACAAGCTCGCCCTCTGCGACGACTCCGCCATCGACCAGGCCATTGAAGTGCTGCAGGACGCGATGTCGCAGCTGCCCGATGACGCGGACCTGCCCAAGCTCGCGATGCAGATGACCAAGCCGCTGGGGATGTGG
>CAZVEM010000471.1:0-2747 GCA_964626165.1 uncultured Nannocystaceae bacterium | reverse complement strand
CCCCAAGTGCCGCCGAGCGTGGGCCCACGCCCGCGAGGCGTCGACGGAGCGCCCGGCCACAATCTGCGGCCGGGAACTCGCGATCGGGTTCTTACTGCGGGTTCTTACTGCGGGTTCTTACTGTGGGTTGATCACGACGAGGCGTAGGCCACCGGGGTATGCGTACGACGTCACTGGGGTGTAGCCGACCTGGATGACACCGAAGGGATCGGCGCTGTTGGCATAGTGCGCCCCTTCGGAGACGGTCTTGTTCGCGACTTCAAAGGTCCCAATCGTGGTGTATCCGGTGACCTCGACATCGTCGATGTAGACCGGTGCACCGCCTACCGGGCGGATAATCTGGGCGTAGTGCACGTTGTAACCAGTGCCCGTCACGAATGCGTAGCGCTTGAGGAACTGCTCGGTCGGCACTGCCTGGTACATCCCGGGGTCACCCGTTCCGGCGTTGGGGTTCTGAGACTCCAACATCTGCACCGGCAGGAAGGGACCATCACCGGTGAAGATGAACGAGTTCTTGGTCGAGAACGCAATGTACTGGCCCTTGTTGAGGGTCACAGGGAAGCCGGGCTGGACCGGGTTGGTCGTGATGGTTACGCCGGTGTCGCCCGAGTACACGCGCCAGTGGAAGAACTCATTGCCTCGCGGCGGCGCGGGGGCACCGACGTACTGCGTTCCCCAATACTCCAGGGGGAAGATCGCCTCTTCCATGTGATCGCAGAAGGTCTGCGAGGCGTTGGGGACGTTCGCGCACTCGGTTGCGCCGAGCACCATCAGGGGCTTGTCGGCGGTGATCGTCGTACCCGAGATGTCACCCCCGGTCTGCTGTGCCACGACAAGGTTGAGGAAGCCAAAGCGGTTCATGTTCAGCGTGGTCATCCCACCCGCTCCCATCGCCGGAACGCCCGTGCCGCCAGCCGTCGCACCCGTGACCACGACGTCCAAGGTCGTGTTGTCCTCGACTCCGATTGCGGTCAGGTAGCTGGGGTACGCGCCAATCGTGCCCGGGAAGGAGGGCACGACGTAATTGCCGGTCAGCGCCGGCTCGGGCAGCAGCATCGATGCGTCGTTGGTCGCCGTCGACCCGATCGGCGAGTGCTGGTACGCGACGATCGGTACGTCGGTCTCCAAACGGAATACCCCGCCCTGGCGCAGCACCGTCTGGCTGTCGACCTCATTCTCGTTGAGCGTGAAGGTGTAGGTGCCCTTGGGCGGAATCGTGACCGGTGCGCCCACCGGCGTTTCCACGTTGGTGCCGACCGTGACTCGGTACAACTGCGCGTTGACCGAGCGATCGTCGTAAACGTTGCCGGCGATCAGCGAGTCGTGCTTCGATGGATCGTTCGCATTGTTGTAGAAATTGTCCATCTTCGCGGCGAGGAACGAGCAGCCGATCGAACTGGGCTCGTAGCCGACAATCTCGCAAAGCTCGAGACAGCCGTTGATGTAGCAGCCCTGCGTGGTGCCACAGGGGACGGGATCCTCGTAGCCCGAGCCTTCGGCGTTGCAGGTCTGTAGGTTGTTCTCGTCCGCGCAGGTCGATGTGCCGGGCGTGCAGACGTCACCGTCGCCATCGCCATCACCGTCGCCATCACCGTCGCCATCACCGTCGCCGTCGCCGTCGCCGTCACCGTCGCCATCACCGTCGCCATCGCCATCGCCGTCACCGTCGCCATCACCGTCGCCGTCGCCATCACCATCGCCGTCGCCATCACCATCGCCGTCGCCATCACCATCGCCGTCGCCATCACCGTCGCCGTCGCCGTCGCCGTCGCCATCGCCGGTCGTGAGGCCTGTGTCGCCGGCATCACCGGTCGAGTTGTCGTCGCCGCAGGCGATCAACATGGCAGGCAGAATCAACAATGGAAGCAGAGGACGAAGAGAGCGCGACACCATGCAGGGAGCATCGCAAGCCGCCGGGCCTCAACGCAACTCAAATCCGACAGAGCGGTCCTGGTCCGAAGCGCGCGACAAGGGCGCGCCAGCCTGGACTCGAACCAGGGACCCCCGGCTTAGAAGGCCGGTGCTCTATCCAGCTGAGCTACAAGCGCAAGGCCAAGGTGAGGCCGGTCGGGGCGAAAGGATTCGAACCTTCGACATCCTGCTCCCAAAGCAGGCGCGCTACCAGACTGCGCTACACCCCGAGGGCGCGGACCATACAGCAGCGAGACCGGGCATTCCAGTCCCTTTCGCGCGGTGCGGAGCAGCACAGCACGCGGCCGTGCGCTGCCCGGCAAACTCCGGGTCCGCGCTGACACTCAGCGCGCCACCCTCGGCGGCACCTGCTTGGGGGCGTCGTGTTTCGGGGCGCCTTGAGCGGCGCCGGATTGGGCCACCCGCGACGCCCTGCCCGCCCCGTCGGCCAGGTAGCGCGTCGCCGCGCGCTTTAGATCGATGGCCCCGTAGGCGAAACGAAATCGTTTGGAGATCCGAGCGCTCCCGACGCGATGAGCTTGCGGATCGCGTTGCCACGATGCGACCGCGTCCCCTTCTCCTCCGGACTGAGCTCGGCGAAGGTCTGATCCCGATCCTCGAGCCAAATGTGGGGATCGTAGCCAAAGCCGCCGGTCCCCCGAGCGAGTACCCGAGCAATCCCGCGGCACGATCCTTCGACCACGATGAGTTCTTCGTCTTGGTCTCCCGGACGCGAAAGCCTTGGAGCGACACGAACGCAAGCGAGCGCGCAGCGATACTCGGCCGGGCTCTCGTCGACGCCGAGCGAGCGCAGTTCAGCAACCAGCGTCTGGTTG
>CAZVEM010000470.1:0-2782 GCA_964626165.1 uncultured Nannocystaceae bacterium | reverse complement strand
CGGGGTGCGCAGGACCTTCGGTCTGGCGTGCGCAGGACCTTCGGTCTGGGAATTGGGCGTGCGCAGCACCTTCGGTCTGGTGCGCGCGGGTCTGGCGTGCGCAGGACCTTCGGTCTGGCGCGAAGGACCTTCGGTTTGGCGCGCGGGGGTGGATTGGGAGCGGTCGGCGGGTGGGTGCGGGGGTGATGCTTGGGTTGGTGGTCGCTCTCGGGTGCTCGGGAGACAAGACCGCGGTGGACGACGCCGGGGATGACGGCAACACAGACGGCAACACCGACGGCAACACAGACGGCAACACAGACGGCAACACCGACGGCAACACCGACGACAACACCGACGACAACACCGACGGCAACACCGACGGCAACACAGACGACGACACAGGCGATGGCGATGGCGATGGCGATGGCGATGGCGAACGACCACAGTCGTGCGTCCCCAAGCGGCAGTATTTCAGTTGCGATTCGAACCTGGACGCCCGCGACCCCTGGCGACACTTAAAGGCGATGGGAGTGGCGTGCGGCGACGAGGGGGACAACGTGATCCGTGTCAGCGAGCCGTCCGCCATGATGTCGGGAGGGCGTCTGGCGGCGGATGCGAGCTGGCGGATCGTCCGCGGATTTGGAAGCTATGCGGCAGACGGCGATCGTTACTATCGACCGCGCGAGGGCGCGGAGATGTTGTTGCTGAGTACGGGCGTGCTTGGGCAGCCGGACGCAGCGGGCATCCTCGTTGCACCGCCAGGCTCGCAGGCAACGAACGCAGAGAACGGCAACGCAGATTCGGACGACCTGCCCGCGCCGCTGCAAATTCTTGATGGCGGCCAGCCGCCGAACGAGAACTGCGACGGCATCGGTGACTGCAGCAACACCTTGCAGATGCAGTGGCTGCTCGGCGGATCCGACCCCAACGATCAGGTTTGGTTCCGGTTCAGCAGCCAGGTGCCAACCACTCTGCGAAGCAGCGGGATCGTCGACTACGAGTTCGACCTCGCGTTCTTCACTTCCGAATGGCCGTCGCGGGCCGACACGGCCTTCAACGACATTTTCGTCGCGTGGCAGACGAACGAGGCCTACACCGGCAATGTTGCGCAGAACGAGTCGCCGAGCCTGAGCGGTCAGTACCTACCGACCAGCGTGCAATCGCTCTCCCCCTACTTCGAGAGCTTCGCGGCCGCTGAACCGAGCATGGACGTCGTCGTGGCCGGCACTGGCTTTGACTCCGACGGCGCAGGCACGGAGTGGTTCGTCGTGCACGGAACAGTCCGCGAACTCACGCCACTCACCGTCGTGTACTTCCTGGCAGACATGGGCGACACCGAGCGAGCGTCTGCGCTCCTGATCGACAACTGGCGCTGGAAATGCAACGACTGCATCTCGACCGAGATCGACCAGTGTGATCCACCTCCGCAGTAGTCCATCGCATTGCGGCCAACACTCCCTCCGCATGGGCTCGATCGGCGAAGGCCCGATTCGTTCCATCGCGCCGGAACTGCCAGACGCGAACGCCGCACAAATATCGAATGGTAGCGACGAATGACTCCCGGCGGTCGCGCCCCATGCTCCACCGAGCCCCTTTCGACTCTGAGGCTCTCGCATACATACTGGGCTCTCGCGCGCATACGAGGCTCTCGCATACATCTGAGGCGCGCGCGCGTACGAGGCTCTCACGCGCATACGACCCCCTCACGCGCATACGACCCTCTCACGCGCATACGAGGCTCTCGTACAGATGCGAGGATCTCGCGGGCGTACGGGGCTCTCGAGAGGTAAAGCAACACGACGAAGAACCGCCGGGCGCAAAGAAAGGCGCGAGGACGGATGCTAGCGGGCCTTGTCAGACGATGAGCAACAACCGCAGCGGCCGAGGCTCCAATTCGATCACCTTAGAGGCTGTGAGTTCCTCACGAATTCGGCACCCAACGGCTCGCGATGAAGACCGCGAATGCAATGAGGCCAAGGACGGTTACCACGACGCGAAGTGCAATCATCCGCCGTGCACGCATAAAATCCGACTCGACGCGATCCAGCGAGAACTCCATCTCAAACGCGTCAAGAGGGGCGGTTGATGGAGACTCCGCACGCGCGCGATGCTTGTCGAACGCGGTTCGAACTTCGTGGCGCAACCGATGCACCGACTTGAGTTCCTCACGCACGTCGTGCAGGTGTCGAAGCGCGCCGCTGACGAAACGTGCCTGCGGCTCGGTCCGCTCGATCGGCGAGAACGAAGCCCTGGGACCGCGCGGCACACTAGGCGCGTGCGCTCCATGCTCGGGACGATGACTCGGGGCCCCTGCAAGTCGGGCGAGCGTCTCTTCAACCCGGATCTCGACGACCTCGCGCAGCGAACGTGCGCCGTCCAGATCCTCGGCCCGCAGCTCCCCTTCCCGCTGACGGGAGCTGGCGAGATAGCGCATCGCCTGCCGCCAGTTGTTCTCTAGATCGCCCTGCACGCCAAGCAGCTCACGATCTGCCGCGCGTAGCTCTTCAAGCAAGCGAGCGACATCCTGCACAACTGGAAGGATGTCACGTTCGGCACGGCACGGGAACCCGTAGTTCGTCAGGGCCCACCGTGGAGCACGGACCACGACCGTCGCGGCTCAGGGGCAGCGGATACCCGCGGACTCCCTTATCCCGCTTCACAGTGGCCGGCACTGCTTCGCCAGTCTGCATCAAGGCCCGATCGCCCTGCTCCCTCGGCGAACTGAGCCCCGGATACCTAAGACGGGCCAAAGCCAAAGCCAAAGCCAAAGCCAAAGCCAAAGCCAAAGCCAAAGCCAAAG
>CAZVEM010000469.1:0-2839 GCA_964626165.1 uncultured Nannocystaceae bacterium | reverse complement strand
GCCCTCGACCTCGTTCGGTGCGAGGAGTGCCAGGGCCCCCATCGCCCCAACCTGGTAGCTCCCGACCTGCGCCGGGCCCCCGGGAATCTGAATGCTGAGGCCGATGATGGCGACGCACACGGCTGCCGCGGCCAGGTCAAATGATAGGCCGACGCTCCACGCAACCCACTGCAGCTGCAGCACCGTGATCGCCCAGTAGCCCACCGTCTCCAGCAGAAAGGGCGCGCTCCACCATGGACGCGCGAGCGAGCGAAGCGGAGCCGTGAACTTCGTCGCACCCGAAGCGAGCGCGTCGGCAAGTGCCCCAGGTGGAAGGCGAGCTCGTGCAGTGCCGACCCAGTCAGGTCGGGCTGCGAGTGCGATCAACACCGCAACCGCGACGCCAAAGGTCATGGCTGTCATACGCCCGGCCCAGAGAACCCACGCGGCGCTTTGCTCGTCCGACACCGGTGGATGAAGCCAAATGCCGACGAAGAGAAGTCCGACGACGACGAGGCCGTCGACGAGGCGCTCGATGGTCACCGCTCCCAATCCCCGCGCGAGCTCAATCGGCGCGCGCGGGGAACGGGCGAGTAACGCTGGCCGCGCGAGCTCTCCTAGCCGTAGCGGCAAGAGCATGGTCATGAAGAAACCGACGAAGCCTGAGCCGAGTAGGAGCGGCGCCGAGACTGCTGGCCCGCTCGGATCGGCACTCAAGTGCTCTCCCACCGCTGCTCGCGAGGGCTCAGAATCCGGTGCGAGGCGCAAGCACCAGCGCAACCGCGTCGCACGCAACAACATGTAGGGGAAGTGCAATGCGATTGCGCAGTACAGCCAGCGCATCTCCACGATCTCGAACTGCCGCGGTACCACCGGCATGCGCAGTGCCACCAGCGCCAGCAAGAGTGCGCCGAGAGGAACGCTCGACGCCCATCGAAGCCAGGCGCGCGAAGTTGGCTCTGTCGTTCGCAGCGCCTCCTTGGGCGCGGGCTGACTCGACGGAGACACTCACGGACAATAGTTCGCGTCGCTGCCGAGGAGAAGCCGCTGAGGCGTGGCATTGACCGCGTCGGATTCGATCCCACCGCCAGTTGCCGGGGCTACCCTCGACGCAGGGGTCGGGCGCCGCGTCGTCGCAGCGCGGCGCGAGGCCTTCGACGTCTGCGCATCGGCCGACACCTGGCGTCAGCGCTTCAGACTTCGTCCTCGCGTGCTCCCCTGCTACACCGCCAGCCATGAGCGAGCTCTTGCAGACCGTCGAGGTCAACCCGCCCGAATGCGACGCCGCCGTCGTCTGGCTGCATGGGCTGGGCGCGGACGGCAACGACTTCGTCGACTTGGTGCCCGAGCTGAATCAGCCGCGCACGCGCTTTGTGTTCCCACACGCGCGCATGCGAGCCGGCACGATCAACGGCGGCTATGTGATGCGCGCCTGGTATGACATCACCTCGATTACGGCCAAGCGTATCGGCCAAAGTGAAGCCGATATCAAGACGAGCAACGCAGAGATCCACGCGCTGATCGAACGCGAACACGCACGTGGAATCCCGTACCGGCGGATCGTCTTGGCTGGATTCTCGCAGGGCGGCGCGATGGCCCTCTACGCCGGCCGTCGCTTCCCGCACACGCTTGCAGGGATCTTGGTGCTTTCCGCCTACGAGCTCCTGCCCGACGCACGTGCCGAATCTTCGGCGGCCAATGCCGAGACACCGATCTTTGTCGCGCACGGCAACTACGATCCCGTCGTGCCTGTCGGCCTCGGCCGCTCGATGTACGAGGCGCTCGCGGCCGAGAGTTCCAAGCGCCCACTGCAGTGGCGGGACTATCCGATGGCACACCAGGTCTGCCTGCCTCAGGTCCGCGACATCGCGGCCTGGTTGGCCGCCAGACTTCCCGCTGGGGCCTAGCAGGCTGTTGAACAAGGCGGGGCGGCGTGCGGACGAGTTGGGGTCTTCAACGACCAGCTACCCCCTCGTTGCGCCAATGACGACCGCGATGAACAGCCCGAGCGCGATCAGTCCGAGATAGGAGGCCACGACAATGCCGACGAAGCGCCAAAACGACCGCTGGGCCGTGAGCGCGGCTTGTAGATCTTGCAGCTCGTTGGTGATGACGAGTTTCTCGATCGATTTTGCGTAGCGCAGCAGATGCACCGCAGGAGGTACATAGAGCGCAGCAATCACGAGGTAGACGAGCGCTAGCCAACGCGGAAAGTTCGGCGGTGGCGCCGCCAACACGACAATGGTCATCAAGAGCAGGAAGGCCGCCCCAATCACCGTCAGCACGCCCATGAGCCGCACCCATGGCGTCGTTTCGCGCAGGGGAGCGACCACCTCGGCAGGAACGCTGAGCCTCGGCGAGTTCGCAGCCGTCGCTGTCGCCGCGTGTGTGGCGTCGACGGGTGCGGCGAACGGATTGGGCGACGTCATGCTGCCATGGGTATCGCATCGCGGTACAGCCGGCTAGCGGCCGAATGATTCCGCACAGTGCAAGACGCACAAAACCGACTCCCCGTGCCGCAGGCGCACGAAGAGTCGGTTTGTCATCGCCACGCTATTCTGCGAGAGCGAACTCGATACGGCGATTCTGCGCGCGGCCCTTCTTGGTGCCGTTGTCTGCGCGGGGGCTGTCGGGGCCAACGCCATCGGTGGAGAAGCGGCTGGCGTCGAGCCCGGCGTCAACCAGGTACTGCTTGACGGCCGTGGCGCGATTGCGTGACAGCTCCATGTTGTGGTCGCGGTCACCCTGATTGTCGGTGTGGCCGGTGATCTTGATCTTGGCGTCCGGGAAGTCCTTGAGCACCTTGACCGCCTTGTCGAGAATCTTCTTCGACTCTGGCTTGATGGTGTCCTTGTCGGTA
>CAZVEM010000468.1:0-2853 GCA_964626165.1 uncultured Nannocystaceae bacterium | reverse complement strand
ACGGCGACGGCGACGGCGACGGCGACGGCGATGGCGATGGCGACGGCGACGGCGATGGCGACGGCGACGGCGACGGCGACGGCGATGGCGATGGCGATGGCGATGGCGATGGCGATGGCGACGGTGACGGCGACGGCGACGGTTGCGTCGAGGGTCCTGGCCAGGGCGTCGCGGGACTGATGGCGATCGGCGTCTACGAGACGAACGTGTTCGACGGGGGCGCCACCGAGATCGCCGCATACCATCCCGCCAGCAAGACCCTGTTCTCCGTGAACGGGAGCACTGGCGCGGTGGACCGCATCGACCTGACCGATCCGACCATGCCCACGCTACTCGGCTCCACCGATCTCGCGGCCTACGGAAGCGGAGCCACGAGCGTGGCGGTGCATGGCGACCTGGTAGCCGTCGCAGTGACCGCAAACACCAACACTGATCCGGGCCGTCTGCTCCTGCTCAATCCCGAGGGCATGGTGCTCGCGAACGTCAACGTCGGCGCGGGGCCGGACATGGTCACGTTTACGCCTGCCGGTAACAAGATCCTGGTCGCCAACGAGGGCGAGCCCAACGACACATACTCGATCGACCCGGTCGGTTCGATCTCCGTGGTCACGGTTCCCGCCGACCCGGGCATGCTCGTGCAGGGCAACGTCCAGACAGCGGGCTTCGCTGGGTTCAACACCGTGCCTGCAGGGGTCCGAATCTTTGGACCCAATGCTTCGATCGCGCAGGATCTTGAGCCTGAGTACATCGCAGTGTCGGCTGATGGATCGACGGCGTGGGTGACCCTGCAGGAGAACAATGCGCTTGCCATCGTCGACGTCGCTGCCGCGACGGTCACGGGCCTCGTGCCGCTGGGATTCAAGGACCACTCGGTCGCGAACTTTGGACTGGATGCGAGCGACAAGGACGGGATCGACGTCTCCGTGCAGCCGGTGCGCGGGCTCTACATGCCCGACGCCATCTCCCACTTCTCGAAGGGCGAAAGCAGCTTCCTCATCACCGCGAACGAGGGCGACGTTCGTGAGTGGGGCAACTACCTTGAGGAAGCCCGCGTCAAGGATCTCTCGCTGGATCCTGTTGTGTTCCCGAACGCGGCGACGCTCAAGGGCGACAACGTGATCGGCCGCCTGAAGGTCTCAACGGCCTCCGGCAACACCGATGCCGACGCCGACTATGAGGCGCTCTATAGCTTCGGTGGTCGCTCATTCTCGATCTGGAACTCCTCCGGCGCGCTGGTGTTCGACAGCGGTGACGCGATTGAGAAGCTGGTCGCCTCGGAGCTCCCCGCTCACTTTAACGGGAACAACGACGACAACGACAGCTTTGACTCGCGTAGCGACGACAAGGGCCCCGAGCCAGAAGGTGTGGTGACGACGACGGTGTTTGGCACGCTCTACGCCTTCGTCGGGCTCGAGCGCGTCGGCGGTGTTCTCGGTGTTGATCTCTCCGGAGCGACCCCGGTCATCGACTTCTACGACAACTCGACACGCGACTGGAACGGCGACGCCGAGATGGGCACCGCCGGAGATCTTGGGCCCGAGGGCCTGATGGTCATTCCCGCGGCACAGAGCCCCAACTGCAAGCCCCTCCTCGTGGTCAGCAACGAGGTGAGCGGCACGATCCGTATCTACGAGATCCTTCCCGGAAACTAGCTCGTTCTCCAAGACCCCGCGTGGCCATGCGCCGCGCGGGGTTCTTTGACAGCCTGCTAGTTGTACTGCGGCTTGCTTGGTTCTCGGAGTGAGTCCCAAGTCGCGTAGCTCTGATAGGCCAAGATGCCAAAGAGCACCGCGATGAAAGCACTACCCAGCAGGACCGCGCCAAGCACGGAGAAGGTCGCGGCTGTGATCGCCGAGATCAAAAACGAGCGCTCAAGTCCGTAGCGCGGTGACATACGCGTGAGCACGGCGGCGACAACATGTCCGCCATCGAGTGGCTGGATCGGCGCGAGGTTGACCAGCCCCCAGAAGATGTTCACGAAGAGCATGAAGTCGACGAAGATGCCGAGTCGACCACCAAGGGCTGGGCCGCCGCCAACCACGATGCCCGGCGGCAGCGCGAATGCGTGACCGGAGATCAGGACGGCCGCCGCGACGAGTCCACCGACCGCGAAGCCGGCAAAGGGACCGGCGAGCGCGATGAGAACGCGACTGGCGGTCGTGGGTCGACGTGGCTCGAACACGGCGGCACCCCCCATGCCATAGAGGAAGATCCGCGGCGGCCAGCCGTAGCGCCGCGCGAAGACGGCATGTCCAAGCTCGTGCACCAGGATCGAGAAAGTCACCACCAAGAGCCAGATCGCCAAGACGACGGCGCTGCGCGCAGCGCCTGCGACGCCAAGCAGTGCCATGGCACCCCAGAAGAGCGGGTGGATCCGCACCGGAATGCCCCGTATCTGGAACTGCACGTCGTAGGGCGTGGCGGATGGCTCACCGATCACACGTCCACTCTAGGAGGCGTCCCTCGTCCGATCAACACGCGACCTCACCTCCGGATGACATCCGCGGTGTTGTCGACCGACGCTCGCCGGCTTTTCCCGGGGGCACCCCTCGGCAGAGCAATGCCGCACATTGCTCGATTTCAGGCAGCACGAAGGTTTGACGTTGTACTCAAGCAGGCCGTAGCATGCGCGCATGAGCTTATTTCGTGGCGATGTCCGACGGCCGTTGGCACCTTCGAGTCGCGCGAGAGAATGCATCGCGACCTGGCTCTCGGGTCCCGCTGACGCCCCAAGCTCAGCTTGCGCGGCAAGCGAATCGCCCGACGCCGAGCGACGCCGGGCGGTGGCGGTCATGACGCTGGCCTCGCTCGCCCTCTGTCTGAGCGCGGCCGCAGGCTGTACTTCGGACGAGG
>CAZVEM010000467.1:0-2935 GCA_964626165.1 uncultured Nannocystaceae bacterium | reverse complement strand
CGCACCGCCGCTCCAGCCATTGTCAGCCGCCTCGTGGTCGTCCCACACCACGATGAACGGGTGCTGGCGATGGGCCTCTTGCAGGTCCGCGTCGCCGCGGTACTGCGCGTAGCGGCGACGGTAGTCCTCAAGCGTGATGGTCTCGCCGGGCGGATCGCAGGGACGGATATCGCCGTACTCGCCGTCACCGTACTCGTAGATGTAGTCGCCGAGGTGGATCACCGCGTCGAGGTCCGCGCGCTGCGCAATGTGCCGGTAGACGTGGAAGTAGCCGTGCGCGAAGTTGCTGCATGAGCACTGCGCAAAGCGAAGCGACTCGACCGGGCCATCGGGGGCGGTACGCGTTCGCCCGACCGGCGACATCCTCCCGAGCGACTGGAAGCGATAGTAGTAGGTCGTACCGGGCTCAAGCTCGGCGAGATCGACCTTGAGCGTGTAGTCGTTATCGGCGCGCGCGGTGTAATACGCGGCCGCGACGCGACGATCAAAGTCGGGATTCTTGCTGACCTCGACAAAGACCTCGACGTCGGCGCCTGCGCCGGAAGCATCGGGGCTGACACGGGTCCAGAGGATCACTGCATCGGTCAGGGGATCTCCGCTCGCCACGCCGTGGGAGAACAAGGACTCAGGACCTGGGGGGCCCTCGTACTCGTACTGCGGGAGGCCGTCGCCGTTCTCGTCGCCGCCGTCGGAACCGCAAGCGACGAGAGCAGGAACCGCGAACATCATTCCAAGAGCGAGAAAATCGCGCCGCGACCAAGTCATGCCTGCCAGCTTATCAGTGCGGCGGCTCGTCGCCGGTCGGGCCATGTGCGTATTGATCCGCTCTTGGGCTCGACATAGAGTGCCGCGCCCGAGAGCCCACCGACACGAGCCCGACACGTAGTTGTCTCCGGGCGGGCAGCCACTCCGACCGCTCTGGCTCCAGCGCGACCAGCAGCGCGCGCAACGGGGACCCTCGCAACCGCACCGATCCGCCGTATGGTGACGCCGCTCCGCCGCCCGTCGCTGTCTCATCGCCCAAACGCATGATCGACGTTGAGCACCTCACGCACTTCTACGGCGACCGGCTGGCGCTGGACGACGTGTCGCTGCGCATCGAGGGCCAGCTCAGCGTCGGGCTCCTTGGCCTTAACGGCGCGGGGAAGTCGACCCTGCTGCGGATCTTGGCCGGACTGCTCCGCCCAAGTCGCGGTCGCATCGCGGTTGGGGACAAGGACCTTGAGGCGGCGCCGGAGATCATTCGGAGGCGAATCGGCTACCTGCCAGACGAGCCGCCGGTGTATCGAGAGATGCGCGTGGGCGAGTTCGTCGCCTGGTGTGGCGAGCTACGTGGCCGTACTCGCGCGCAGGTGAGATCGGAGCTGAGCGAGGTCCTTGAGCTGTGTCAGCTCAAAGATGTCACCAACCGCGTGATCGAGTCGCTCTCGTTTGGCTACCGCAAGCGCGTTGGCATCGCGCAGGCGATCATCCATCGTCCCGACCTGGTCCTGCTTGATGAGCCGGTCGGCGGACTCGACCCCGTGCAGATCGTCGAGATGCGCGAGATCATCCGCAACCTCAAGCGGCGCTCGACGGTCCTCATCAGCTCCCACATCCTCAGCGAGGTCACGCAGACCTGCGACCGTGTGCTGGTGCTGCACCGTGGACGCCTGATCTACCAGGGCGACGAGCTTGAGCTTGAGCGTGTCCGCACCGGCGGCGATGCGGTCCACCTCACCATTCTCAGTGCAGCCACCGGCGCAGACGAGGCGATCAAGCGTGCCAAGGAGGTGCTCAGCGCGAGCTTCGCCGACGCCGAAGTGGACGTTCATCCCGCCTCAGGTGCGGGCACGGGTACGGAGGGCGCGGTGCAGGCCGGGCTCCGGCGCGGGGTAGAGGGCGGCCCCGCAGGTGTCGTCGACGAGCGCGTCGAGCTGACGGTGCGCGGCGTTGGAACTCGGCGTCCGGAGTTGGTGCGTGAGCTCGTCACCGCCGGAGTACTCGTCCACACCGTGCGCGACGCGACCACGGATCTTGAAAAGCTCTTCTTGCGCCTCACCGGAGCACAGTCATGAGAGAGATCTTGCTGCTGACCCGCCGGGAGCTCGGCGCCTACTTCAACCAATGGCTTGGTTGGGGAGTCATCGCGGCCGTGCTGGTGCTCAACGGCCTGCTCTTTAATGTGTTCGCGGTGGGGAGTAAGCCCAAGCTCAGCACGGAGGTCCTCGAGGGCTTTTTCTATGTCAGCTTCGGCACCGTCGCGATCGCGGCGTTGCTTTTGACCATGCGCTCCTTTGTCGAGGAGCGTCAGACCGGGACGCACGTCTTGCTCGACAGCTCGCCGCTGACCGATCTGCAGCTCGTGCTTGGCAAGTACATGGCGGCGCTGACGGTCGTGTCGCTGACGGTGCTGCTGACCTTGCACATGCCCGCGCTGATCTTGCTTAACGGCAAGGTCTCGGTCGGACATTTGGTGGCGGGCTACCTCGGTCTCCTCTTGGTCGGTAGCACCTGCGCTGCGGTTGGACTGTGGTCGAGCGTGCTCGCGCGTACGCAGCTCCTCGCGGCGGTCTTGGGTGCGGGGGTGCTGATCTTGCTGACCTTTAGCTTCCTTCTGGCCAAGGTGAGCTCAAGTCCGCTTTCGGACCTCTTTGCTTGGCTCGCGATGTTTGATCATCAGTTCAATCCCTTCCGTCGCGGGCGCATTCACCTCTCGGGCATCGTGTACTTCGTCTCGCTCAGCGCCGGGTTCCTCGCGCTGGCGGTGCGCGCGTTGGCGCAGCGGAGGTGGGCATGAGGCCGGCACCGATGCTCTTTTGGCTCGGCATCCTCCTGTCGGCGGCCGCGTGGCGCTTGCTGATGGGGGGCCCGTCCTCAGTTGCGGGCGTGCTCGCTGTCGCAGTGCTGGTCGCCTCGCTTGAAACCATCCAATCCACGCCGACCGGCTTCTCTT
>CAZVEM010000466.1:0-2998 GCA_964626165.1 uncultured Nannocystaceae bacterium | reverse complement strand
ACTCGAGGATCTGCGTGAGCTCGCGGGTCGGCGGCAGGCGGAACTCGCCACGAAAGGTCCGTTTCTGCGACATTCGGACATCGCCTGCACAGACACGCCGAGGAAGACTCATGACAAGGTCATGTCGACCTTGCGTCGCTTGGGTTGCACTCGCGGCACGAGTGGGCGTGCCTGCCCCACCGCGCGTAACACCTTACGACGCTGGGCGAGAAGGACTGCGCACTTGGTCGCCTACGATACTGACTGGTGCCAACGCTAACGGTCCACCGGCTGGCCGTAGCAGCCACCGGGTGGGACGCAGTGGTCCACCACAGGGACGCATCTCGTCCGTGCTTAACTGCCCAAGCGCGCGGAATTTCTTCTCTGGGTTCGATCTCTCCGATCTCTCGATCTCTCCGATCTCTCTCTGGGTTCGATCCCTCCCCAAGCGCGCGGAATTTCTTCTCTGGGTTCGATCTCTCCCCCACCGCGCGTAACACCTTACGACGCTGGGCGAGAAGGACTGCGCACTTGGTCGCCTACGATACTGACTGGTGCCAACGCTAACGGTCCACCGGCTGGCCGTAGCAGCCACCGGGTGGGACGCAGTGGTCCACCACAGGGACGCATCTCGTCCGTGCTTAACTGCCCAAGCGCGCGGAATTTCTTCTCTGGGTTCGATCTCTCCGATCTCTCCGATCTCTCCTTAACTGCCCAAGCGCGCGGAATTTCTTCTCTGGGTTCGATCTCTGCTTCTCTGGGTTCGATCTCTGCTGACCTCCGCCCATGCCCCGGATCCTAACAGGCCACGCGCACGATTCGGCGGCCCGCTCGCGTTCTTGCCGCTCGGCTAGAGCGTGATGCCTTCGAAGGCAACGAGCTCCGCCAGACCTTCTTCGATGATGACGCGAGCGGCGGCGGTCTTGACCCGAAGCATCTCGTGAATGGCAGCGTCCTGCTCATTGCGGGACGCGCAACCTGCCGCGTAGGCCTCAAAGGCCGTCAGGCGGAGGAGGATGCCTGCCAAGTGGTTGGGGCACTCGCATTCGACCACGCTCTTGATCTGCATCAGCCGACCGAGCTGGGTTGTGTTGAAGCGGGGCGCTGGATCGAGCGCCCCGACCTTGGCGGGCTCGGTACGCGTGAAGGGAGATTCCGGACGCGGCGTCACCCGCGGGGGCGTTTCGTTCGTAGGCGCATCGACGAGGTGCCGTCGCAGATCCCCTCCTGCCGAGACTGCGCGTCGCGGTGTCGGCTCCGTGCTCTCATCTTGGTCGCTTCGGCCCAAGATGCTGCGCACGATCAGTCCCGTCATCTGTCCGCGCAGCGTCTCAAGGGAGACCGGCCCCTGAAGTGGGCGGGTGCCGTCGCGCTCTTGGAGCGATGCGAGCACTTCGCGTTTCGCGAAGCCATACACCACAAACACAAGGTCGGCGCCGCTGCGCGCTCGAATGCGATCGACGGCGTTGGCGGGATCGTCTCCAAGCTGCGAGATGTCCACCACCACCACGTGAGGCGCCAGCTTCTCCGCGTCTGCCTCCAGGTCCTCCAGGCGCTCGCCTTGCCAGACCACCTGCACTTGACCCAGCGCTTCTGGGCGCGTTTCGAGTTGTGCAGAAAGACCACGTTCGAGAATTGCGAGCTTGATAGCGTTGGACATGTGCGATCGCCGTACTTCCACTCGCCGCGGCGAGCTACGTCGGTCCTAGCAGCGAGGCACGAAGCTGCAATGTCGAGCGATACGTGTGTGACGCTCGCCGTTCGTAGATCCGCGCACCCGCGGCATCAGCGACGCCGGCGAGTGCGCGGAATGATGCACAAGGCGCAAGTGATGCGGGTCAGATCGCGAGCTCGATCTTCACTTCGCCATGGCCTTGACGCACGCCGTCTTCGCCGGAGTTGTTGGTGCCAGAGCTGAAGGATTCGCCGCCGAAGCCCGACGCGATGCCATTGTATCCGCCCGCATCGCCGCCGGAGTAGCCGCCACCGCCACCGCCTCCGTTGCCGCCATTCCCACCACCACCAAAACCCCCGAGGCCGGAGTCGACGCACTGTGAAGGCCTCTCGGTGTTGTCGCCTTGGCCGCCATTGACGAACGACTTTCCTCCCGACGGCATTCCGTTGGTGACAAAGCCGCCACCTGGGCTACCTGCGCCTCCGCAGCCGCACCAGTTACCGTCATTGCTTCCTGTACCGCCGCTGCCGTCTCCCATGGCCCACTTCCCAATCATGTTGGAAAGCACATAGCCGCCGCCACAGTTGCCAGCACCGCCACCGCCGCCAGCAACGATCAGCGCAGTGTTGTCGGCGAGCGCGACGAAGGTGCCGCCGCCGCCTCCAACGTTGTAGGCAGTGCCGTCGCTTCCCTTTTGCCCCACAAGAATCTTGAGCACCTGGCCGGCGGTGAGATCGAAGTCGCCCTTGCGATGCGCTCCGTTGCCGCCGGCGCCGAAGTTGTGGTTGCCTCCTTGAGCGCCGTACACGTCGATCGTGTACGTGCCGGTGTAGGGCACCGTCCATGTTTGGATGCCCGCGCTGAGCGTCACGTCGCCTGCGAGGTCGGTGTTCGTGTACGCGGAATCGCACTGCGCTTGGGAGGGGCCGAGGTCACCCGTATTTCCGCAGTTGGTGAATGTGACCGAGATCGAGTTCACACATTCGGACTGATCGTATGCACACATCATGTCGCACAGCATGTTGCCCCCTTCGAATCCGGCTTCGACGCAGGTCTGCGTGATCACCTCGCCGTCGCACTCCTCGCCCGCACTGACGTTGAGTTTGCCATCGCCGCACTCCTGCGCCGTGCAGTCATCGTTGCAGCTGGCGCTCTCGGACCCGTCGTCACAGTCCTCGACGCCGACGTACACGAGACTGTCGCCGCAGATGGCGTTGAGGCAGTTGGAAGTGCACGCACCGTCATCCGCGTTGAGATCACCGAGGTCGCATTCCTCGTTGCCATCCAACATGCCGTTACCGCAAGTGTCGCCGTCGCCGTCACCGTCGCCGTCGCCGTCGCCGT
>CAZVEM010000465.1:0-3000 GCA_964626165.1 uncultured Nannocystaceae bacterium | reverse complement strand
CGCTACGGTCTTGTTGCCCTTCTCGGTGGAGAACGCGCGGAAGCCGGCCCCGGTCCAGGTGAGCCGTCCGGGTTCGGTGCGCCCGAGGTGAGCCCCAACAGCGCACGCGCACGTCGACTGAGCTTGCCCTTGGGCGCGTCGCCCTCCTCTTCCGAGGGGCGCTTTTTGACGATCGGCTTGAGTCCCGGCTTGGGCGCCAAGACCATGTTCATCTTGTTGCCCTCCATGGCCGACATGGTCACGACCGTGGCCAGATCTGCGAGGGCCTTGCAGACGCGGTCGAGCACGGCTCGTCCGGTCTCTGGGTGAGTGATCTCGCGGCCTCGGAACTGAATGAGCAGGCGAACCTTGTTGCCCTCTTCCAGGAAGCGACGCGCGTGCTTGACCTTGAAGTCGAAGTCGTGATCGTGGGTCTTGGGCCGGACTTTGACCTCTTGCGAGCGCTTACCCTTCTTGCCTTCACGATCGCGCTTGGAAGTCTCGTACTTGAACTTCCCGTCGTCCATGATCTTGCAGACCGGTGGATTCGCGTTCGAGTTGACCTCGACAAGGTTGAGGCCCGCGTCAGCGGCTTCCTGAAGCGCCTGTGCGGTGGGAAGGATTCCGAGCTGACTTCCGTCAGGGCCGATCACTCGGACTTCGCGGACGCGGATGCGCCGGTCCACGCGATGAGCGGGTCCCTTGCGCGGCTGAGGCTTACTTCGTGTGCGGCTGATGGCGATCTACTCCGGTCGATACGCTCCGTGGGAGCATGCGGACCGTAGTCCGCATTTTCTCTCGTGACCCACTTCCCTGTCCCCGCGCCCTGAACCGATGCGAGGACCCCCCCTGCCAGTGAACTGGCCCCTTCTCCCGTGTGCCCTCGCGGGCTCTGCAGGCAATCGGCCTGCACGGCCGCTGGATTGCGACCCGGCTCTCTCCGAGAGCATCTTGTAGGGCTGGACGGTCTCGAACCGTCGACTTCTACCGTGTCAAGGTAGCGCTCTACCCCTGAGCTACAGCCCTGTGTTGTTCTGCCCCGACCTTCTGCTTGGCCTTGCGGCCCTCCTCCCCCTGCGTCCGTTCCCCTGGTCCTCGGCGACCGCTGGCGGAACTGCCGTCTCCCGTGGCCCCTTGATGACGGGCCGTAGCCGGGGCGCCGTAGGTACTCTGTCCGTCGCCGATCGTCAAGGCGACCCGCCCGCCTTGGCGGGGCTCAGCTGGCCCGGCGCCCCAGAGACTCCTCCTCGCGGGGAGGCTCGCGCGGAGGCTCGCGCGGAGGCTCGCGCGGAGGCTCGCGCGGAGGCTCGCGCGCATTCCCCGGGAGCCGGGTCCGATCGTTGAGTCCCCGGGGGCTGGACGCCGCCGACCACCGCTCAAGTACGCCCCGTCACTGCGCGATCCGGATGCGGCGCGGCGGGACGGGAACGGCCTGCTTCGTAGAGCGAAGCGAGCAAATCCGCGTAACGCTCCTCGACGAAACGGCGACGGAGCTTAAGCGTCGGGGTGAGATCGCCCGAGCGTTCGCTAAAGTCGATCGGGGGGATCGCGAAGCTCTTGAGGTTCTCGTAACTCGCGAGCTGACTGTTGAGCCAGTCGACTTGCTCTTGGATGTGTCGACGGATCCGAGGGTGCGAGACGAGATCCCGGTAGGAGTTGCAGCCGAGACCTTCGCGCTCGCTGAGCGCCATTCCCCAGGCCTCATCGACGGTGATCAGCGCGACCAAGTAGGGGCGACGATCGCCATGAACGAGCACGTGGCTAATACCCGGCCGCGCCCGCAGTCGGTCCTCAAGCTTGCTCGGCGCGACGTTCTTGCCGCCGGCGGTGATGATCACGTCCTTTTTGCGATCCGTGATGCGCAGGAAGCCTTCGGCGATCTCGCCGATGTCCCCCGTGTGAAACCAGCCCCGCTCGTCGATGACTTCCGCGGTTGCGTCAGGACGGCCGAAGTAGCCGCTCATAATGTTGTGCCCGCGCAAGAGCACCTCTCCGTCGGGTGCGATAAGGATCTCGCAGCCGGGTAGCGCCGGTCCAACGCTCCCGAAGCGAAAGCGATCGGGGCGATTGACGCATGCGGCCCCAGTCGACTCCGTCAGCCCGTAGCCCTCGAGGACCAGCAGGCCGATCGCGAGGAAGAACTCGGCAAGATGGATCGGTAGGGGCGCCGCGCCCGAGATGAAAAAGCGCAGGCGACCGCCGAAGCGTGCACGAAGTGATGACAAAATCAGCCGGTCAGCAACCTCGTACTCGGCACGCAGGAGCCAGGCAGGTGTCTCGTTGCGCTGTCGATGGGCACCGACGCGATGACCGACATCCAGTGCGCGACGGATCGCAGCGCCTTGAAGCACGCCGCCTTGTTCGATCTCTTTCTGCAGCAGCGCGTAGGCCTTCTCGAACAACCGCGGAGCGGCACCGACAAAGGTCGGTGCGAGTTCCTTGAGATCGCGCCAGATGTGATCGATATCCTCGGGGAACGCGGCCACGCTGCCGCTCTCAATCCCCGCCCAGACCATGTGACGGGCAAAGATGTGTGCGAGCGGCAGGATCACGAGCTGCTCGTCGGTATGGTCAACGGCGATCGTGTTCTTGATTGCCCAGGCCTCATAGACGAGGTTCTTGTGTGAGATGACGACCCCTTTGGGCGTCGCAGTGGTACCCGAGGTGTAGACGATCGAGAACGCATCACGCAGCTCGGCCTGCGTGTATACGGACCAGCCAGCGGCGTCGGCGTGCGTAGCTTGGGTCGCTTGCTCAAGGGCCTGCGCGTAGCTGTGGATGCGTTCCTGCTCGGCGGGAAGCAATGACGCCCGCAGCGACTGGAGATCGAGGCGATCCCCCTCGCGCGTCATCGCACCAAGCTCAACGCACAGCACCGCTCGCAGTATCTCGGGCAGCCTGCCCGCATGCGCGCTGAGCAGCCGCCGGAGCTGTCCTGGATGCTCCACGAGCAACGCGACCGAGCCGCTGTCTTGCAAGATAAACGAGATCTCAGCGCCCGGAAGCGTCGGATAGATCGGC
>CAZVEM010000464.1:0-3005 GCA_964626165.1 uncultured Nannocystaceae bacterium | reverse complement strand
ACGACCGGCTGCGTCAGCAACTGGAGGCGCTGCATGGAGGCGCTGCGGCATTGCAGGAAGTCTTCCCGGTGGCGCCGGCCGAGTACGACTACGTGTTCTTTCCGTACGAAATCCAAATTCTCGATGTGAAGGCCTACGCCGACTCCGTTTTCGGCAAGAGCAGTCACGACGAGTACCGTCGCAAGCAGCGAGAAACGGCCCGCGACCGTGTCTTTGGCCGCATCAGCGCGTCGGGGCGCTAAGAACCGCTATACTTAGAAGCGGTGGCGCAAAATATCGCATGGTTCCTCGGAATCGCCGGGGAGCAAAACGGACCCTTCACCGAAGACGAAGTAGCGGCGAAGATCCGCGCCCTCGAGGTGCCGGACGACGCGTTGGTGTGGCATGACGCGCTGCCCGACTGGTCGCCGATCCACGCGGTGCCGGAGCTGTGGCAGTACTTCGACCACGGGGAAGAGGAAGCCCCGAGCAACGAGGTGGGCGAGTCGCTCGACGACGAGGCCGCGTCGTTGGAAGTCGCCGAAGACGATTTGCCGCCTCCGCCCATGAGCGCACAGACGGTGGGGTTGCCGCCACCGCCTTCCGATCTGCCGCCGCCGCCGGCTTTCTTTAGTGCGAAGACGGTTAAAGTTGCCTCCTCCGACGAGCTTTTGGCGCGGCCGTTGACGGCGGTGACCGAAGACGAAGAGGCGCTCGACGAAGAGCCAATCGAAGAGACCTCTGCGGAGCAAGAAGAAGAGCAGGAAGAAGAACAAGACGAAGAAGCGCAGGACGGCGACGTCGACGAAATGGACGCCGACGGCGAGGAAGAGGCGGCGCCGAAAGCGAAGTCGAAGTCCAAAGCGAAATCGAAGAAGAAGCAGCGCGAAGACGACTTCCTGATGGCGAGTTTCGCCAGCGGCGACGACGCGGTCGAGACGGTTTTCCGATCGGACGGCAAAGCGAAGAAGAAGAGCCGCATCAACCTACGCATTTCGCCGAAAGCCGTCGTCGCCGTGATGTTCCTGCTGGCGATGGCGGGCGGTGCCGCGGCGGTGTTTACCGGTGCCGTCGATCTCGAGGAAGTCGCGAAGTCGGCAGACCTCGACGGATTTCTGAAAATGGTCGGCCTTGGCGACTTGGTGCCGGAAGCGGCGCAAGGCAAAGCGACGAAGTTCAAGCCGCCGACGACGGCAAAAGGGGGCGCCGTCGCTCCGGGGGCCGTTGCGGGGGCAAGCGTCACCGGAAACGGCAAAGCGCCGCCCGCTGCTGCTCCCAACGCCGCTGCCATTGCCGCCCGCGTGGCTTCGGTGAAAAAAGCACAGGAAGACATGCTCGCCGATCCGGAAGGCGCGCTCGCGCTCCTTCGCAAGATCGCCAAAGAGAACTACGGCGACGAGGCGGGGAAGCAGGCAATCGACGTTGCCGTCGGCTACCTGCAGACGACGCGACGGAACAGCGACGCGGCGAAACTTCTCATCGAGGCAAGCCGTCCTTTCGAAGCGGCGAAAATGTACTTGGAAGAGCCGCCCAACTACGCCGATGCGGAGAAAGCGTTGTACATGGCGTGGGAGAAAGGCGCCGATCCGACAAAGGCCGACTACCTGGTGCAAGACATCGACCTGGTACTGGCGAAGCTCGACGATCAGAAACTGGCGGAGACGCGTATCCGCACCCTGGCAGATTCGTATCCGGCACGAGCGAAGGCTTACGGCTACTACTTGAAAAGTCGCGACGAAAAAATCTCCGACATGTTCGCGCGTCTTTCGGGACAGTTCGTGCAGGGGCTCATTGCCCACGTGACTACCGAGTTCCCGCAGCTCACGTTGATGGGACGTCCCAGCGTCGCCATCGTCCGCGAAAAACCAGACCAGTACCGCCTGGTCGGTCGCTACTCCGGGAAGGTGCAGCTCTCGCGCGACGTGCTCGAGGACGTGAAGTTCGTTTTCTGGAGTCGCGACGACGTCTGGTATTTGATCGAAACAAATCTCACGAAAGAGCGCGAAGTGGCCTCGCGCAGCGAACGTGGTCGCCGCGCCGACGTGTTCTACAAAGGCGACGAGCTGCTCGCGATGCTCGAGGGTGTCTTTACGAAGAAATACCCCGGCACCGAACTCCACGAGGAAGGCAAAGAGGCGAAGCTTCGGGAAGAGTAGAGAAGAAGAAGCGACTGGCCAAGTGGAGCTGGTCCGCGAAGCGGACACCTCGGCCAGTCACTTCCCTTCCCTTCCGGGAAAGGCCCCCGGCTTTACAGCAGGAATCAGCAGCGTTACCCCTGGCCACTGCAGAGCTGTACGTTGGTGGAGCTGAGGGAAGAGGCTTCTTGCCGTTTTGCACCACCACTTTAACTGGAAGGGCCTCTTCCCTACTTTTCTTCCGCGTTCCGTCTTCGTCGCACCGTTGCGCTTCGGCTTTCGCCGCGGCGCTTTTTTTTGCCTTGTCGCTCGGCTCGCTCGTTGCCAACAAGGCCAAAGCAAAGAGAAATTGGCGGTTTGCTCGGGTATTCCGAGGAGTGGAGCGAAGTGAACCGAATGTCCCGTTGGTTCCTGCTGCAAATCGATCGCCTTTGGCAGTGGATCGCCGAGACGCTTTTCGTGCGTTTCGAGTTCGACCTTCCCGTGGAAGCAATGCGGCCTCTCGTCGAGAGTCGGCGCCTCGTCTTCGTGCTCGTCGAAGGCGGCATTCTCGAATGGCTCATTCTCTCTAGTTGGAGTCGGAGTCGTGGCCTCGGTGCCGTGAACGTCGCCAACCGCATGCGCGTATTGTTCTTCTCGCGCCCGGGCCTTTTCTTCTCGCTGTTGTTCCGCTGGAAAACGTACGGCGATATCTTTCTCTCCTCCGTTCCCGGTCCCCGCGTTCTCTACGTCAAAGCGCGAGAACGGAAGAGCCCTACGGTGCCGACGACCTCGGAAACGGTGCTCGCGGAGCTGTACGCGAAGCTGCCGCCGGAACAACGCGAAGACCTGGTCTTTGCCCCCATCTTCCTGTTGTGGCGGAAACACACGCGCGGCTCGCGAAATTTGAGC
>CAZVEM010000463.1:0-3014 GCA_964626165.1 uncultured Nannocystaceae bacterium | reverse complement strand
CAGGCCCCCCATCTACGCGACGCCAAGAGGTTGATCTACCAGGGATGATTGAGCATCCCTTCACCCGGGCGATGCCGTGCAGGTCAATCCGTGCCGAACCCATCCGCACTGACCGAGCGGTTCGGCATCGAGCCGGCTGGAAGACGTGCCCCAAGGCCTGGCCCCTTGCACTCCGGCTAATTATCGTGATTCGGGTTACGCCAGCGCAGCGCCCCAACGCTTGAGTCGCGGGGGCATCACCCGCCACTCGGCCGCAGGCGCCGTGGTACGCAAATGCGCAACGGGCACTTGAATTTCCCGGGGCCGCTGGATACAAGCCGCGGCGGAGTTTCCAATCATGTCAACATCTGGATGGATCAATTCGTATCAGCTCCCTCCTGGTCGTCGCCTGTATGCATTGCGTGCGACGTTGAAGGTTGCGGAGGAAATTGGCAGTCAGGCAGTGGTGGCGGCGTGTCATCAGGCGATTGCGCACGATGATGCCACTTGGTCGTTGCTGGAACGATACAATCGGGAGAAGCGGTCGCCGGCAGATCCGGCGCTCGCGGCATTGGACTCACGCTTGGATAAGACCATTGGTGCCATTGCGACGACGCTGCGGGCGACGGCGGATGTGGGGCCCACCGCGGAGTCGCAAGAGGCGGCGGCGCGGATCCTTTCGGCCTTTTTCCTCAGTGGCGCGACGGAGTACACGGCGCTCGCGTTTGAGGAGCAGGTGGTCGCGGTCGACAAGCTGCTCAAGCACCTGGAAGCGGGTGGGGAGCACCACACGGACGCAGCGGCCGCGGGCGTGAGCGCGTGGGTGACATCGGCGCGGCAGATCCACGCCAACTTTGCCGACGTGCTCGCACGACAGACTCGCGACGTGGTCACGGCCGATCAGATGCGGGCCGCCAATGCGCAAGGGATGGAGGGCGTGGCCCACGTGGTTGCCACGATCATCTCGTCACACTGGGGAGCCGATGGCACCACCGCCCGCGAGCGCCTGCTGGCGCCGCTGGCAACGCAGAACGAGCGTCTGGCCGCGCGCTACGGGGGCCGCCGAGGTCTTCAAGACGTCAACCCGGAGACGGGCGACGAGCTGAGCACCGAGGTGCCCGCGGAGATGATGCCGTCCCCGACTCCGGCGACGCCGCCGGCGACCTGAGCTCCGCGGCCGGGCGGCGTGGTCGCCGCCACGGCCTCGGGTTCCGGGGCGCACCGTGGTCGCGCGACCCGCAGCCCGGACGACGATCACGGGAATGCGTGATATCCGCCCGGTGTGTTGGGATGGCGCGAAAATACTCAAGGCGCAACAAGCGCCGTCCCGATCTGGAGGTCGAACCCCTCCGCGAAGGGGGTGAGGCCCCTCGCAAGGGGGTTCGACCCCCTGATCGGGGGCTCGAAGGCCCTCGGCACCAGGGTCAAAGCGCGGCGCGAACGCCACTTGGGCGACGACGCGTGAACCGCACCGGTCACCCCCTGGCTCGCCCACCTCCGCGCAAGTTGAGCGACTTGGGCCCGATCGCTGTCAGACCCTTGGCGATCAGACTCGTGCGAGGCTCGGATCGGTTCGGGACCGCGGCGCTTCCCACCAGATGCGCGCGACGAGTGGCCTGAGACCGTCCGAGCTCGCTTCCGACGCGGCTTTGTGGCGGCCGAAGGCCTCCGCCGTGCGACTGGATCGTCGCCGCGCCAGGGCAGAGAGCAACGACGGACCTCCGCGACCGCGCGGGATGGAAGTGACAGGCCGTTGACGCGATCGGTCAGGTCTACCGCGGACGGGCCCAGCACCTCCGCGCAGACGGTCGCTGCCATCGGCGGGCCGGCCAGTGGCCCGTGGACGTAGCGCACGAGTCCGACATCGGCCGGTCCTCGGCCAATTTTGGGGACAGTCGAGTTGCGCTGGCGACGACAGCCGAGCTTCGTACATTGCGCTCGCGACGCGAGACTCGCTAGTGTCCCCGCTCGATGGCACTTTCAACCACGCAAGAGATCCAGCGTCGCGTCTTCCTCGACATCATCCAGTCGTTTCCAGAGCTGACGCTGACTGGTCTGGCGCGGCTGATCGACGAGCGCTTCGCGGAGCTCGCCGGTGGCGTCTCCGTTGGCGACCTGCTCGGGCTGGGCAAGAGCGGCGGAAAAGCTTCGCAGCCGTCCACTACCGGCGCCTCGGCGGGGTCCGGCACGCCCTCCAAGCGCGGCCGCGGTCGGCCGAAAGGCTCCAAGACCAAGTCCCGCAGGACGCCGGCCGCCGCGGCGCCCGCAGCCCCCTCGGCCGCGAGCGACACCCCCGTCAAGCGCGGGCCCGGCCGACCCAAGGGCTCCAAGACCAAGACCTCCAAGGTGCCGCCGGCCAAGGCCGCCGCACCGGCAGATCTCCCCGTCAAGCGCGGCCCCGGCCGTCCCAAGGGCGCTGTCTCGAAGGGCCCAGGCTCCAAAGCCACGGCTTCCAAGCCCGCGACCTGGGTGCCCGAGAGCCCGGCCGCCTACCTCAACCGCGGCAAAGCAGGCGCCAAGCGGGCCGAGACGCCCTCCAGGTCGCTGCCGCCGGCTCCGCCAGAGACCCGCACCCAGGCCGGCCGCGACCGCTACGACGCGGCCGTGCGCGACGTTCTGCAGGGGGCCGGCGGCCCCCTGAGCGCCGTCGACCTGCGCGCACGCGCGGGCGGCGACGACAACCAGGCCCGCGCCAGTCTCCGCCGCCTGATCGAGTCCGGCGAGGTCGGCTACCAGGGCGCGACGAACTCGACGCGGTACTTCCTGCAGTAGCGGGCGGCGTGGGCGGGTTGTGTGCCTCACCAACGCCGCCGGCCACACGGCATCGACTTTGACGCGGGCGGCGAGCGAATGAAATCATCCGTGCGCCGCCCCGGGTTACAAGCATTGGGACGGCGTATTGTGCAAGGCTCCGAGTCCCGGGGCCTTTTCTTTTGAAACCGTGAGACTTGGCTCGCGCGGCTGGTGGCGCCGTGTCCCCCAAGGTTCGAGCAAGCGGGAATCGACATCCCCGTGCATTGGAGAATAATGCGCGC
>CAZVEM010000462.1:0-3040 GCA_964626165.1 uncultured Nannocystaceae bacterium | reverse complement strand
CGTCGAGTACTCGTTCGAAGAGGCCAAGCACGCGGCCCGCAAGCAGTCGGCGCGTGATCTCGTGGCCGGTGGACAAGAGGTGAGCTGCACCTTCTGCGGCGCTCGCTCAGTTGTCGCGGGCAAGGCCGATCACTGCGCGTTTTGTGGGTCACCCGTCGTCATTGAGGACGCGCCGGATGCCGTGATCCGACCCGAGAGCGTGCTCCCCTTCGCCATCGACAAGAATCGCGCGAAGGAGATCTTCAAGGAGTGGATCGCGAGTCTGTGGTTCGCGCCAAACGACCTCAAGGCCCGCGCCCAGGCAACGGGCATGGACGGGGTCTATCTCCCCTACTGGACCTACGATGCAGAGACGCAGACGCGTTACGTCGGTCAGCGCGGTGAACACTACTACGTCACCGAGCACTACACCGACAGCGAGGGCAAGCGGCAGAGCCGCCAAGTCAGAAAGACGCGCTGGTATCCCGCTGCAGGCTGGGTCGATCGGCCCTTTGATGACGTTCTGATCTGCGCGAGCAAGTCACTGCCCCGCCATCTGATCGAGGGCCTTGAGCCGTGGAACCTCGGAGCGCTGGCCAGCTATGACCCCGGCTACCTCAGCGGCTTCGTCGCGGAGCGCTACGCGATTGACCTGGAAGGCGGCTTTGAGGTCGCGAAGCAACGGATGGATCCCGAGATCCAGACCGAGATCCGCATGGACATTGGCGGCGACGAGCAACGGATCTGGTCGTACAGCACCAGCTACACCGACGTCACGTTCAAGCACTTCCTGTTGCCGCTGTTCATCTCCGCATTCAACTACGACGGCAAGGTCTACCGCTTCATCGTCAACGCGCAGACGGGTGCCGCCAATGGCGAGCGACCGTGGAGCACCGCGAAGATCGTGGCCGCCATCGTCGGTGCGCTCGCTCTCATCGCGCTGATCGTTTTCCTCGTCATGAAGTTCAAGCAGTGAGTTGAGGGGCGACGTCGTTGAGACCCGCCCGTCACGGCTCGTCTTCGACGTCCGGCAGCCCGGCGGCGCCGTCGCCCGACGCCCCGTCGTCGCCGAGGTTGGGCTCCTCGTCACCACCATCAAGGTTGTTGTTCGGTTCGATCCCCGCGGCCTCGCCGTCAACACCGTCGCCACTCTCGCCGCCCGTCGCCCCGGCCGCGTCGCCGCCGTCGGGCGCATTGGGGTCGACAGGGGCAACGCCGTTGCAATCGCACGCGCCTGGCATGCGCAGCGAGAACCCTGCTCCACTGACGGGCTCCGCGACGGTTCCGTCCGCGTTGACCTGCAAGAGCTTGCCCTTGTTGCCCGCATCCTGGTCGATCTCAAGCCAGTACGAACCATCCTCGTGCGAGGCGACCCGGATTGCCCGGCCCGTGGCCGGCCCGACTTTGTTGGCGATCACGGCGCGGTTGCTCGAGCGCACCAGATAGGCCCAGGGACCAGGACACGTGCTCGCCTGATGGACCAGCAGCTCGCCGCCCGAGGCGAGCGAGCAGCGCATCCATGTCGACGCATCCCCAAGCGCAGCGAACTCGGTCGTGAGCCCGGTCAGATCGTCTGCCGTCGCAGCGACGCAGCCGACAGGGGGATGTGCAAGATCGCCTGCGCGATCACCCGCGACCGGCGCGTCTGCCATCCCCCACAGCTCCATCTGCGCCGCAACGCTGCCGCCCTTAGGTCCCGTCTTGCCGATCCGCTTGCGGGTGAGGACCTCGTCTTCGATCAAGACCGCGGAGGGAAGGTCGGTTGGCGTGTCTCGATAGTTGCCGATCGCAAAGCCGAGGCCTGAGGTGTTGCGCCAAACCTGACGATGGAGTCCACCCATGCGGCCAACATCGAGCCAAAGTCGCGTCTGTCGGTCGAGCAGAACGTAGGAGCCGCCGTCGTGGGCGGTGCAGTTGGTCTTGCGCAGCGTCTCAAACAGCAAGACGCGGTCCGTCGGCTCACCGTAGACGGCGGTCGCCGAGGCGACACGCTTCGCCACGCCCTCTGCATTGACGGTCTCGAGGTAGCTGGGTCGGATCTCATGGCTACTTCCCTCTGACTTCCAGCGCTCGCTCTCGTAGTAGAAGCGCGCTCGTGCGAGATCGATCTCGATCGGTTCGCGGGCGGGGCCCGCAGCACCGTACACTTCAAACTCGTTGATTCGGAGCGGCTTGCCCGCGGCCTTTCCCTGGGCATCGATAAACTCGATTGCGATCGACTTCGTCTTCACTGCCTTGTCGAGAACCACCCATCGCACCGAAGGTCCGTCGGAGACCTTTGCATCGACATAACCGGTGTCGAAATGCAGGCGTATGGTCTTAGGGCGCGGACGAGAGGTGTAGTCACGCCACTTTGGACCCAGCGCCGCATGGAGCGACAGTGCGCGCACATCCGCGGGGATCGCAAAGGTGAGCCCCACCGCGCAGGGGGCCGCCTCTGTCGCGAGGCAATCCACGCCCGTAAGCCAGTCATCGTCCCGAAGCAGCTGCAGCTCGCCTGTCGGCTTCGCGGCCCAACTCGGTGTGACCACCGTTCCCGTCAGCGCGAAGATCGAGCGGATATCCTTGCGCTCGTAGTACAGCGCGACCTCGCCCTTGGCCTTGATGTCCGCCAACTCCGCGGTCGCACGGGCAACATCATTGGCCGCACCGCCATCGCCCGGATCCTTCTCCGCCCCGCCTCCGCCACTGGTGCCACCGGTCTTCGCCTTGCCGTCGTCCTTCTGAGCGTCCGAGGACTTGTCGAACAGAAAGCAGCCCGGGGCCGCAAGCATCGCGCTCAGCAGCATGGCGGTCGCGCCGCGCGTCGCGACGCTTGGTGTCCGCGCTCGGGCGGCGTGCCCCCTCTGTTCGCCGCTCGCTGTGCACCGAGCTGCCGCGCTCAGATCGGCGGTGCGGATGATGTCTCGACGGGTCGGGGGATTGAGGCGCACGGGCGCAGACTATCGTCCTCAGCGCGAGTTGTCCCCGCTGCCGTCCGAGGGAGCCAGATCTGCAATGGTGGCGCCCCACTGACCGGCCCCGTCACCGGCGATACGAAAGCCCACGACCCGCGGATCCT
>CAZVEM010000461.1:0-3096 GCA_964626165.1 uncultured Nannocystaceae bacterium | reverse complement strand
AGCGAAAGCGCTGGACGACAACCAAGATCCCCGCGTGGAGCTCCGCACCCGAGCGTAATCGATGTGCAAGCTTGGTCGCGCGCCGCAGTGTCTGCATGACGTGCTTGGCGAAGCGTCGACAGACGAGCGTCAGCAAAGTCGCCGCAGCCAGCGAAGCGAAGCGCTGCTCTCGCCGCTGATCCGTGACGGCAAGCGGGTTCGGGCCGCGCGCTCCTTGCCTGAGACGCGCGATTACGCGACGCGCGAGCTCGCCACGCTGCCGCCAAAGTTCACGCGACTCGACGGCCCGGAACCTTATCCCGTCTGGCTGGAAGCACGCCTCAGTGCACGCCGCGCGGCGATCGCGAGACACCGCACCCGCGACTCAGTTGCCCGGCACACCTGGGTCGCCCAGCTCTAACTCGCACTGCGTGATGAAGCCCTCGATCTTGCTGCAGGCGGCCTCTGGAGGCGCGGTGCCTTGCGCATAGGCGACGAACTCGTCGCAGGTCTCGACCAGGGATACGCAGTCGTAGTTGGCGATGTAGAGCGGTCGGCAGGCATCGCCGTCGGGCTCGCCGCTCAGGGCGAGACCATCGAGGCATAGCGCGACGCAGGCATCGATGGGCTCAGCGTTGTCGGGCGTGCACTCCAGCGCGCGGCCGCAGTAGGCCTCACAGATCGCGGTTGGTGCGGGGTCCACTTGAAGAACTATGTAGGTCGCAAAGGAATCGCAGCTCCCATCGGGAGGCGGCGAGGAGCCGTCGCATCGCGTGACGGTGTGTTCCTCGGTTAGATATCCTGGAGCGGTTACAATAACGCGGTTCACGGTGACGTCGTCGCCGAGCGCCACTGGGACGATGGAGCACGAGCTTGTGAAGGTGGAGCTAGACTCAAGTTCGGAATAACCGCAGGGCCGGTCGAAGGCCAAGCTCTCCGGATAGATCATCTGCAACCGGGTCACGTAGACCACCTCGCCCTGCTCGTCGACGACCATCGTGCTCTCCGATTGCCCGATAGCAGGCGAACCGCAACTGGCGACCACCAGGCTTGTGATGACTGCCCATGGGCGCCGCTCTCTACGAAGATCACGCGTGCACATGGGACAGGCGTCCAGGCTACCACGGGCGTTACTCACAAGAAGCCTCGTACGCCGTGGAAGGAAGTGAATCTAAGGCGTCGCAAAGGTATTGAAGGTTGTAGTTCGTCAGGCGACGCGACTTGGTCCAATCCGAACTTTCTCGGTTCAGGATTCCACGAACGTAGTTGGTACTGAACGAGTCCGTGAAGCGCACAATGCCTGACCCACTCTGTCCACCGATGGCATCATGCCTCGACCGAAGGGAAGTCGAGAATACCTGCTCAAGATCCGCGAGTTGCTGATATTGGCGGCCTTGACAGGACCCGAGGGGATCAGGGCTGTTGGCACAACCAACATTCTGATAAGTACTGCTCACGTCGCCCGGGTAGCCGATCGCGCGGTGACCCCGATTCTTGAGCGCTCCGAAGGTGGCGCTCTGAGAGCCGAACCACCGCGAGTACCCAGCAGTGTCGCGGAGGACGATCAGTGCCCAGTCGTAGGTGGCGCTATCCAGGCCGCTGCTGAAGGCACCTGGGTAGTAGATGTAGCGCACCGCGAAAGTACCGAACGGTGTCGCCGCCGGCGCGGCACCGTTGATGCTCTGGCCCGGCGCCGCCGCTCTTCGAAGCGTGCCGTTGGAGTCGATCACGCAATGCGCGGCCGTCCACAGGTGCCGAGGACCTGCAAAGGCCGCGCTGCAGAGCGAAAAGTTCTCGACGCTGTCGTCGGCCTTGCGCCGTCGCAGCGCCGCAGCCCGCCGCCACGGATTCACCGTCGTATCCGGCACGTGCAGGCGACCGTCCGTCCCGAATATCATCCGAGGCTCCATCGGGCCCGCATCTTCTTCGTGGTCACCATCGCCAAGCAACACGCTTGGAGCATCTTCGGCTGAGGCCTCGTCCTCCTCGATCGTCAGCTGCGGCACCGGGCCGTCTGCGCCGTCGGGCGGGCTGATGAGGACTTCGTTGCGCCTCGGAAACAAGTCGACTCGGCTGCGAAACGCGAGTCGCGTGTCCAGGTCCAGCAAGAACGCGCGCTCGCGCTGCGCCTCCAGCCACTGCTTCCAGAGGGGAAGGTCGGCAAAGTCTCCCTCGGGCTGGGGCGGCTCGAGTTGTGTCTCCGCAAAGCCCTCGTCCACGACCGCATCTGCCTCACTGAACCGGACGCGCCCCACGAACTGCCAGTCCTGAGGCGCAGCGAACCACGGTGGGATCTCAAAGCCAGGATCACCAGCGTTCGCTTCACAGTTGCCGAGTTCCGCGACCAGCATCGACAGCGCGAGCGGATCCATGACGTACGGCGTGTTTGCGCCTCCATTGAGCTGCTGCTGTTCAAGCTGGAGCGTCTCGACGTATTCAGCGGGCACGCCCTCCGGAGCCAGCGCGATCTCAGGCGGCGCGACCAGGCGTCGATACGCCACAACAGCGTCCGAGCCCAGGTCCTCAACCTCGAGCTCGGACGGTCCAGCGTCGCACGCTGTCGCCATCAAGCTGAGCATCCAGACCATCCTCGTGACCGCGGCGCCCAGGCGCGAACTCGAACCTGCGTCTCTAGGTTCGTTGTTGCCTGCACTCGCCCTGCTAAGCCGCCAACGGTTGCCGAGGACCGACCCACGAGCCGCTGGAACATGCAACCAGTCATTGTGCGTCTCGGTGCCGGGGCTAGGTCGGGTGGGCGTCACGGCCGCTGTCGATACAACCATGGGCCAACCGCACGCGGTTCTTCTGGGGGACAACACCTCACCACGGTATCCCTCAAGACTATCCATCGCAAACTCAAAGTGAGTACCGCAGCCGCGAGCGCGAAGGCCACTAGGAGCCACTAGGAAAAAGCATCTGCGAATTCGGAGCGTCGAGCCAGTAGCGGGCAGGCGCCAACCGCCGGGAGTGGGCCGAGGAGGCCGCCGTCCGGTTGGAACCCGGAGTCCACGAAGCTGAGCTGACGTTGCCGAACACATGCTCCGGTCCGCGCGCGCCAGCCTACCAAGTCTCAACCTCCGAGCAAACTCCGGCCGCGACCCTCCAACGCCGGCGCTG
>CAZVEM010000460.1:0-3133 GCA_964626165.1 uncultured Nannocystaceae bacterium | reverse complement strand
GCGGGACGCCCTCTACGCGAAGCTTTCGATCACGGCCGTGGCGAGCATCTCTGCGAGCTGCTCATAGAGTCGCTCGCCCTCGTCCACCGTGGCGGTCGCGGGATGGCCACAGTAGGCGCGCATCATGCCTGCCGAGAGGAAGTCACGAGCGCCGTCGCGGTAGCGCTCGTGCATGGGAACAAAGAGTTCAGGCAGTGCGGTGCGGACCTCTTCCGGGACGAGGTCCGGGCGAACCGCCATGACGAGCGAACTCTCATATTCGCCGGCGTGGCAGGAGCCAGAGCGAAACTCATCACCGAGTCGGGCCGCGTTCGCGCGCCTTGTCACATCCGGGAACACCAACTTGGTTCCGGTCTCCTCGAAATAACGTGTGGCGACGTTGCGCAAAAGCGCGACGTTCTCTGGCTCAAGATGCGCGTTGCAGATCGCGACGCGGGCAAAGCCCATGCGCGTGGCGGCCACGCAAACCTCGAGCACGAGGGCGGTTGCAGTCTCCTCCTTGAGCGAAATCGTTCCGGGAAACGCCCGAGCCCAGTCGGTGAGCGCGTAGTTGAGCGCCGGCAGGCGCACGGCGAGCATCCCTTCGGCCGCGAGGCGAAGGCCGCCACGTCGCAGCATCTCTTCGCTGATGATCGTGTCGGTGGCAAGCGGAAGGTGCGGGCCGTGGGCTTCCGTCGCCCCTGTCGTCAGCAACGCGACGCTGCGTGGCTGTGCCGCCAAGTGCTCACGGATTGCCTCGGTGCTGAGTTCGGCGAGCTGAAGGAAGTGTCCGCTTGGCATTGTCGTGTGGCCTTCGACGTGATGTGCTGGGAGTGAAACGCGTCGCGCGTGCCGGTCCTCCGAACACGCATCCAAGCCACGAACTAGCTGTCGTCTTGGGGGGGCAGATCGTCCGCCAGCTGCCGAAGTCTAGACCGGACAATTTTTCCGGTCTCTGTCCGGGGGAGCTGCGCGAGGAACTCGACCCGTCGCGGCGCCTTGAAGGGAGCGATGGCACCGCGCGCAAAATGGATGATCTCTGTTGCGAGCCCCGCCGATGGCGAGAAGCCCTCGTTGAGTTCCACGAAGGCGAGCGTCTTTTCGAGTCCGTTGCTGTCACGCCAACCCACGACACCGGCTTCCAACACGGCAGCGTGACCGAGCAGACAGTTCTCGACCTCGACGGGCGAGACATAGACGCCCGAGCACTTGAGCATGTCGTCACCGCGACCGCAGTACCAAAAGTATCCCTGCTCATCGACGATGAACTTGTCTCCACCAAGCACGGCGTCACCGCGAAAAGTCTCGCGCGACCGATCGCGCATCCGCCAGTATCCCTGACCGGCGCTCGGTCCCTTGATCTCCAAGGTGCCCATCTCGCCGGGGCCAAGCTCCTTGCCATCATCGCTGAGGAGCCGATAGGTGTAGCCATCGACGAGTCGGCCGAGGCTGCCTTCCTTGACATCGCCTGGCCGGTTGGTGATGTAGACGTGGAACATCTCAGCCGAGCCAATGCCGTCGTAGATCTCGGCGTGGAAGCGATCGCGCCACGCCCGATACACGCGCGCGGGCAGGGCCTCGCCTGCGCTCACCATCGAATGGAGCGAGCCAATGTCGTATCCAGGGGCGTCGGCGGCCTGTGCGGCCTCCAGCATCTTGGCGATCGTGGTTGGCACGGTCACGAACTGCGTCGCCTTGTACTTGGCGATCTGCTCGAACCAAGCGGCGGCCTCGATGCGCTCGGGGACCAACACGCAGCTCGCTCCCACGCTGAACGGGAAGAGCATGTTGCTGGCGAGCGCATAGCCAAAAAACAGCTTCGGAGCGGAGATCGTGATGTCGCTTTGAACCAGTCCAAGGGTGCGTTGCGCGTAGGCGATCGTGTTCCAGACAAAGTCGTGGTGCATATGCACGACTGCCTTGGGCTTTCCGGTCGACCCGCTGCTGCTGAGCCAGGTTGCGAAGTCATCCCGGTAGGTCGGCTCGGTCTCCGCCTGGGTCGACATCTTCGCGACCTCGGCGTGGAAGTCGAGGCGCCCGGGGATCGGCGTTGCGCCATCGCGCGAGACGATGATGACAAAATCGGTGTGTGGAGCCGCGTCAATGACGGGCTCTAGGCGAGGCCAAACCTCCGCATCGACAACGACCGCGCGTGGGCGCGCGTACTCAAGGTAGTACGCATAGTCTTCGGCGGTCAGCCAGGTGTTGGCCGGTACCGCGACGGCACCGGCACGCAGCACGCCAAAGTAGGTGGTCACGAACTCCGGCGTGTCCATGAGCAGCAAGAGCACGCGCTCTTCGATGCGGACGCCGAGCGAGCGCAGGAGGTTGGTGACCTGCTTGCTCTGATCACTCAGCTCACGGTAGCTCAGCTTCTGATCGCGGTAGTAGACGGCGGTCTTGTCGCCAAGGCCCTCGCGCACACGCGCGTCGAGGAACCAATCCGCCATGTTGAGTCGATCGGGAATTTCGATGGGGGTCGACATCGGTTTGCAGGGCAACCGCAGATACGGCTGCCGTAGGGGAGGAGGCGAGTGTACACTCGCCGCTGGTGGAGGTCGTCTACCCGATCCTGCGCTTCGACCTGGGCCGCGACGCCTTTGTCGTTTGGCTACGCTGGGTCGCCATGAAGTCCCCCGCGGGCGATGACGCGAGCGGCCCGGACAACCAAGGCATTCGCATCGAGCTCATGCTCAATCGCAACACGGTCCTTGGCCCGACGGTGGTGTTTCGCAAAGACCTGGGAGAAGGGATCTACCTGCGCGCCAACCGGCAGCAGGTCAACGCAGCGCTGCAGGCGGCACGCGGCCGCGGGCTGCTCGATGTGCAGCTGATCATTCACGGCTCAGTTGCGAACGCACCCTTCGCCGCGCTGCACCATGTGCGCGACCATGACCGCGAGGCGATCGACACTCGGCCAGTCACGCATACGCCGCTCCTACAACTCCAGCCTTCGACTCCGCCGACGCAGTGGCACGTTGCGGCACAGTGCAACGTCCGCCTGAAGCTCGAACTCGTCGGTCGACCCGCGTCGCTACGTGTGCTTCGCGGACAGCAGATTGATCATGGTCCGGACCCGCAGCATGGTGAGGACCAAGGCTCCGAGCTCGAAAGCGAGGAGGATGATGATCGGGATCGGTGAAAGGTTCTGCCA
>CAZVEM010000459.1:0-3160 GCA_964626165.1 uncultured Nannocystaceae bacterium | reverse complement strand
CGCCATCGCCGTCGCCATCGCCGTCTCCGTCGCCATCACCGTCCCCATCCCCATCTCCGTCGCCGACGACCGCACACACAGAATCACTCAGCGCGATGCTCTTGCCGGCGCCAACAAGCGCGACGTCCGGGTACATCGCAAACACGACGCCCTCACCTGAAGCACCGGGCTCGCCTGTTGAGAACCAATCGATACGAAGATCGAAGGACGCAGCGTTTGCAGGAACGCGATAGTCCAACGTCGCAAAGCCATCGCTAAAGATCGCCGGATCGAGATCGGCGTAGCTCGCCTGAATCGGTCCGCCGATCAGCGTGCCCGACTCGTCCCGCGCCTCCAGGACAAGCGTGAGTGAAGCGGGAAGTTCACCCGCGATGCGGCACGGTTCGAGTCGCAACTCGAGTGCGTCACTGTCCTTGGGGCCGCACGCGCCACCGATCAGTGTGCAAGCGGTAATCACGCCAACGATGGATGAGCGATACCAAGCCACCGCGGGTCTTTGGTCGCCGCAACAATCATGACGTTGCACGGTCACGGCATCGGCTGCGAGCACCCCGAATGGTTCGCCCACGCGTTGCTGCGCATCCTCTGCTCCGAGAACCGGACCCTGCGTTGCTGGCTTCATGCGTGGACCGGAGTTCCAGCCGTGCGGCTGGTCGCGACAAGCCCGCTGTCCAAACCCGGCTACAAGGCTACACCTTGCGAGCCGAAGGGACATCTGCGAACCTCACGCCGCCGTGCTGGTGTCCAGTGATGCTAGAGCAGCGCGCGAGCACAGGTTGTTGAGCGCATCCGACGCTGTGCCGCCTGCACCCATCACAACGGCGCATCCGCGCTGCCGGGGAGAACACGCGTGAAGGGTCGCGTCCGCGTCTTTGAGTACATGGCTTGGGCGCAGGCCCACCAAGGACAAGCGCGCTTCGATCTGACGGCGAGCGGGGTCGCAGATGCGATGCAGACCCTCGGCCGTGATCACGAGATTTTCGCGAGCTGGCCCAAGCAGATCGACCTTGAGCAGGCCTGCCTTCGATCAGAGCGAGCCGCCGGCACGGCGCGCCTCTGCAACGCGCTCGCACAACGCTACGGCGTCAAGCCAGCGCATGTGGTTCCGACCATGGGCGCGAGCTTGGGCATCTTGCACGTACTGCTCGCCTTTGTGCGTCCAGGCGATCACGTGATCGTCGAACGCCCCGCGTACGAGGCTCTCCATCGCGTACCCGCAATGCTTGGCGCGGACGTTTCTCGCCTGGAGCGACGCCACGACGAGGAATGGGCAGTACGCGTGGATCGCCTGGCACGGCTCATCACGCCACGCACACGGGCAATCCTGCTCACCAACCTCCACAATCCCAGCGGCACGTTAATCCCCGCAGAGGCCATGCAGGCCATCGGTGATCTCGCTGCACGCGTCGGGGCAATTGTCTGCGTCGACGAGGTTTATCTCGACTTCCACTGGAATCAGCCCGGTGCCCGTCCCGCATGCAGCATCGTCGACAATGCGGTGAGCTGGTCGTCCACGACCAAGGCCTTCGGCTTCTCAAGCCTGCGCGCGGGGTGGATCATCGCGAAAGACACCGAGGTCGCCCGCGCGATGCGGGACGCAGCGCACTACTTGCACGTCGATGTGCCGGGCGCGTCTGCGCTGCTCGCCAGCCATGTGATTGACTCCGCAGAGCGTCTCATCGAGCACGCCCGGGAGCATTCCAGTCGCGGGTTGGCAATCGTGCGCGCGTGGCTGGAGGAAGAGAAACGAGTGACTTGGACCGAGCCGAGCGCCGGAATCTGCGGTGCGCTCAAGCTCCCCGACCTCCTGGGCGACCTTCAGTTCTGCCAACAACTCCGTGAGCGCTTCGATACGCAGCTCGTGCCCGGCTCGATGTTCGAGGCCCCCGGCTTTGTGCGCCTCGGCTTTGGTGGTGACCTCGCCACGCTTCGAGATGGCCTCGCCTGTGTCTCTCGAGCGCTCGACGAGCTCGCGTAGCGTCGTCGACGAGGTTGCTGACGTTGCGCTCGGGCCAGAGTCGCTCCGGCCCGTCATCCCGAGCGCACGAGGCTTGGCAACGCCGCGATCGAGGCACTCCACTGCGAAGATCCGTCAGTGAGAGGCAACGACGCCCGTGGTCGATGCGCTGGGTTGGATCGTGCAGCGGCGCGGAGGAGCCTGCTAGACGTTGAATCGGAAGTGCATGACGTCGCCGTCTTGCACGACGTACTCCTTGCCTTCGATGCGGAGGAGCCCCTTGCTGCGGGCGGCGGATTCCGAGCCAAGCGTGACCAGATCACGCCATCCGACAACTTCGGCCTTGATAAAGCCACGCTCGAAGTCGGAGTGGATCTTGCCGGCGGCGCCCGGAGCCTTGGTGCCGCGCTTGATGGTCCAGGCTCGAACTTCCTTCTCACCGGCCGTGAAGTAGGTGATCAGGTCGAGCAGCGCGTAGGCCTGGCGAATGAGACGGTGCAGGCCCGGCTCTTCAAGTCCGACGCTGCGAAGCATTTCGAGGCGCTCCTCGTCGTCCAGCTGGGAGAGCTCGGCCTCAATCTGCGCGCAGATCGGCACGATCTCTGCGTGCTCGCGTGCGGCGTGCTCGGCGAGCGGAACGACGTTCGGATCGCTCAGACCGCGCTCGACCTGCTCCTCTGAAAGGTTTGCGGCGTACATCATCGGCTTTGCGGTCAGCAACTGAAGGGGGCCGAGTACCGCGGCTCGCTCATCATCCGTCAGGGGGAGCGCACGAGCGGACATCCCCTGGTTCATCAGCGGCAGCACGCGCTCGCAGACCTCAAGGGCGCGCTTCTCGTCCTTGTCGCCACCCTTGGATTGCTTGCGTGCCTTCTCAAGGCGCTGCTCGACGGACTGGATGTCCCGCAGCAAGAGCTCGGTGTGGATGGTCTCGACGTCCTCCAGCGGCGCCACCTTGCCCGCGACGTGGACGACGTTGGGGTCATCAAAGCAGCGCACAACGTGCAGGATCGCGTCGCAGTTGCGGATGTTGGTCAGGAACTGGTTGCCCAGCCCTTCACCCTGCGACGCGCCTTTGACCAGGCCTGCGATGTCCACAAATTCAACGGCAGCGGGGATGAGCTTGCTGACCTTCGCAATCTTGGCGAGCGGCTCGAGGCGTGGGTCGGGCACGCTGACGACACCCAAGTTTGGCTCGATGGT
>CAZVEM010000458.1:0-3163 GCA_964626165.1 uncultured Nannocystaceae bacterium | reverse complement strand
GTAGCCTTCGAGGTACCAGTAGCGGCTGCTGTCGGGCGTGTGAACCTCGTCGATCAGCACAACCTCGCCGTCCGGCCGGCGGCCGAGCTCATACTTGGTGTCGACCAAGATCAAGCCGCGTTGGGCTGCGATCCGCTGTCCCTCCGTGAAGAGCTTGAGGCAGCGCGCCTGCAATGCATCAAAGCTGTCGGCGTCGATCAGCCCGCGGGCCAGCAACTCATCGCGCGAAACACTCTCGTCGTGTCCGCCCTTGGCCGCCTTGGTCGAGGGCGTGAGGATCGGCGCGGGGAGCCGCTCGTGCTTGCGCAGGCCTTCGCGGAGCGGATGACCGCAAAAACTTCGGTCCCCCCGCTCGTAGGCGCGCCAGATGCTCGTGCTGGTGACCCCGGTCAGGTAGGAGCGAACCACGAACTCGACCGGGATCGCTTCACATTCCACCGCGCGCGTCACCTGTGCGTCCGGCACGGAGAGCATGTGATTGGGGAAGATCGCGGCGGTCTGCTCAAACCACCACGAGGCGAGCCGGTTGAGGACCTGACCCTTGAGCGGGATCGTGCCGAGCACCACGTCGAAGGCGGACACCCGGTCGGTGACCACAATCGTTCGCACGCCGTCGCGGCTGTAGTTCTCGCGCACCTTGCCGCTGTAGCGGGTGCCCAGCACGTCGAGCTGCGGCCCGATCTCGTCGAGGGTGCGACCTGGCTGGCAAAGCTCGCGCAAGAGCTGCGGATCGACGGTCATAGAGGCTCGGGACGCTACACGCGGGACCGCGACGTGTCACCCCACCCCGCCAGCCTGTCCCACGCGAGGTGGCCCGCGCAGCCGCGGCGTGTCCGACACGGCGACCGCGACCGATTTGCTAGCGCCCCGTGCTGCCAAATCCCGCCCCGCCGCGCTCGGTCTGCAGATCAAGCTGGGCGCGCAGCTCGACCGTCACGCGGGCGACCGGCGCGATCACGAGCTGCGCGATCCTGTCGCCGTGGGCGATCTGATGGGGAGCGTCCCCGTGATTGATCAGCAGGACGATGATTTCACCACGATAGTCCGCGTCAATCGTGCCCGGCGCATTGAGCACCGTCACGCCGTGATTGCGGGCGAGTCCCGAGCGCGGCCGCACCTGCCCTTCGAGGCCCTCAGGCAGCGCGATCGCGATGCCCGTCGGCACCGCCATGCGAGCGCCAGGCATCAAGTGCCATGGGTCGGGGTCGGTCACGCCCATGCGCGTCGCAGCGGCCGAGGTCTGTGCGCCCTCGAGGCACGCGTAGAGGTCGTAGCCCGCCGCCTGTGAGCTCATGCGTGCAGGCAGGCGAGCACCCGAGCGCAGCAGTGCCACGCCTACCGCAGGCAGTACGCGCGAATCGGCATCGGTCGATGGCATGGGGGGGTGCTCCACTCGCACATCATCGCGGCTCGACGGGCACGAAAAAAGGGCACCGCCATGCGGTGCCCTCCTGAGCGTCACAGTGCCCCCACGCCGCTATGCGCGAAGGTTGAGGACTTCGTCGGGATCGACACCGAAGGCCGCCTTGCGCGACAGGCGAATGCGGCCGGTGTCGTCGATCGCGAGGACCTTCACGACCAGCTCGTCGCCCTCGGAGACGATCTCCCGGACGTTCTCGATGCGGCGATTCTCCAGCTCGGAGACGTGCACAAGGCCGTCGGTGCCGGGAAGGATCTCGACAAAGGCGCCAAAGTCCACGACGCGCTTGACGATGCCGCTGTAGTACGCGCCGACCTCGGGCTCGATGGTGAGTCCCTCGATGATGCGCTGCGCCTTCGCAATCGCGTCCGGATCCGACGAGGCGATCTGCACGCGTCCAGTGTCGTCGACATTAATCGCGCACCCCGTCTGATCGATGATGCCTCGAATCACCTTGCCGCCGGGGCCGATGATGTCGCGGATCTTGTCGGGCTTGACCATCATGCTGACGATGCGCGGCGCGTAGCGGCTCAGGTCCGCGCGCGGCTCGGGCAGAACCGCCGCCATCTTCTCAAGGATATGGAGCCGTCCGCGGCGCGCCTGATCGAGCGCATCGACCAGCACCTGGCGAGTCAACCCCTGCACCTTGATGTCCATCTGCAGCGCGGTGATTCCCTTGGCGGTGCCGGTCACCTTGAAGTCCATATCGCCGAGGTGGTCCTCGTCGCCGAGAATGTCGGAGAGCACGGCGAAGCGGCCGCCCTCTGCCATCAGGCCCATCGCGATGCCAGCCACCGGCGCCTTGATCGGCACGCCGGCGTCCATCATGGCAAGACAGCCGCCACAGACCGCAGCCATCGAGCTGCTGCCGTTGGACTCGAGGGTCTCCGAGACCACGCGGATCGTGTACGGGAAGGCATCGAGGTCCGGAACGATCGCCTGAAGCGCACGCTCGGCGAGCGCTCCGTGACCGGTCTCGCGGCGAGACTGGCCGCGGAGCGGCTTGGCCTCGCCGGTACAGAAGGGCAGGAAATTGTAATGCAGCATGAAGCCGCGGTTGACGTCGCCGCGGATCGTGTCGAGGCGCTGAGCGTCGCGCTCGGTGCCAAGCGTGCAGCTCACGAAGGCCTGAGTCTCGCCGCGCTGGAACAGCGCCGACCCATGGGGGCGGGTCTCGGGATGGGCCTCGATGTAGATCGGGCGAATCTCGTCGTACTTGCGGCCGTCGATGCGCACGCCGTCGTCGATCACCATCGCGCGAACGAGCTTCTTCTCAAGCTTGGCAAACGCGGCCTTGAGTTCGCCCTCGCGGCCCTCGAACTCCGAGGCCAGGGCGGCAACCATGCGGGCTTGCAACTCATTTTGCGCGTCGTGGCGCTCGTGCTTGCCCTTGATGCGCAGCACCTTGGCGAACTCGTCCTTGGCAAATGCGGTCACGCGCTCATGCAGCGCGGTGTCGACCACGGGGTCGTTGTGCACGCGCTTGGGCTTGCCAGCGCGCTCGCGGAGGCGCTTTTGCGCCTCGATCAGCGGAAGGGTCATCTCCTTCGCGAACATCAGCGCGTCGATCATGATGTCCTCGGAAAGCTCGTCTGCGCCGGCCTCGACCATCATGATCGCGTCTTCGCTACACGCGACGACGATGTTGAGCTCCGAGCGCTGGATCTCGTCCCAGGTCGGGAACGCGATGAACTTTCCGTCGATGCGACCGACGCGGATGCCCGCGATCGGGCCCGCGAAGGG
>CAZVEM010000457.1:0-3170 GCA_964626165.1 uncultured Nannocystaceae bacterium | reverse complement strand
TCGCCATCGCCATCGCCATCGCCATCGCCATCGCCGTCACCGTCACCGTCACCGTCACCATCGCCGTTGTCGGTTCCGCCCGCGTCTTGCGTGCTGTCATCGCCTCCGCAGGCGAGCGGCGCCCATCCTAGGAGTACGGTCGATGTGAGGAGCAGGGTCGCGAAGTGTTTGGCTCGAAGGCTCATGATCGTGGTCCGATTTGTGCTCAGGTGAGGTCTTGAGGAGTGGTTGCAGATTGGGCGTGTGCTTGCTGAATGCGTGCGCACGTACACGCGCAGGTCGTTGCGGCACCGCGGCGCGTGACGCCTAGGAGGGTTCCGTATCCTGCCTGGCGGCCGTCACCGAGCTGGAGCGCAAGACCTCGCCGATCAACTCAAAAGCGAGCTCTGCCGGCTCCAGCTCGAGCACGGCAAGTCGTTCAAAGGCGAGGGCAGGCCGTCGGGTGATGTCGATGGCGACCTGGGCGTCGGCGGGAAGGTCGAGGACTTGCGGCCAAGCACGCAGCGCAGAGATCGGACGGATACTCCCGTCCGCGAGCGCCACCGTGGCAAACAGCGGCGTCATCTCGCTGCTCCCGGCGGGGCGGGTCCAACCCTCCAGGACCAGGCTCGCGTATTCGTTGGCCGCTGGATCAAGGTCGAGCAGACCTTCCGACGTGACGCTGAGCATGCGCACCTCGCAGTAGCTCACGCCGCTCGCGTAGCCGGGTCCAACGACCTTGGCCTCGGACTGCACGAGATCCTCGTCGAGGATCGCGAAGACTGCAGAGCTATCGCTCTCAAGCGAGTGATGGCGCTGCGTCGGGCACTCGATCAGCTCCAGGGTGCCCGTCGACATCCGCAGGCTGGAGATCCCAATCGAGGTCCCATCCGCGTCGGTGACGACCGGAATGCCATGCTCCCAGGTCGCCCCTTCCCAGCTCGTTTGCAGGACGTAGTCAATGCGAGTGTCGGTGGGTAGTACGAGCGCAATCGATGATTCGCTGTCTGCGCCGTCGCCCACATCGTCGCCTTGCGGCTCGCAAGCCACCAGGTTAAGCGCCACGAGGTGCAGCATCACGACCTTCAGGGTCACGGCGAGGGTCGCGGTCCACTTCAAGAGGGCGCTGTGAGCAGCATGAGCAAGGACGTCCCATCCGGGGCGCTTGTCGCAATGACTCGGGTTTTGTGCGTCCAGGTCGGCGTTGGGCATGACGGCGTGCCTTTGGAGGCGAAGGGGCAAAGAAGGCAATGGGGGACGATCGAGGCGAGGCGAGGCGAGGCGCCGTGGAGCGTGGATCGACGCTCGGTCAGCGGTAGCCCGCGGCGGTGCTTAGCCGACGTTTTGCTCGCGTCCGCGGGGCGGTGCGTGCCCCTTGGGGACGCAGGCCAGCGGGCCCTGATGTCCCTGCGGCGGAGGCTTGCAGGTGCCCTCCACGTTTCCGTGCGGCGATGTGAATGCACAGCTCGAATCGGCGGACCGACCCTCACATGCCTCTACTGCTTCCTTCGGCGGGCGCGGTGGCCTTCCTTGGCCGTCACCGGGCGGGGGACCGGAGGGAGCAGCGGACGCCGGCGTGCGAAGGTCGGCGCACGCGACATCGTCCGCGTCGCCATGTGCGTGCGCGCTGCCGCCACGGAGACTGAGCGTAAATAGACCGACGAGAGCCATCGGCACCAACGCGAGACGAAGGAGGGAGTGGTCCATCACATCTTGCGCTGTTGCGTGCCGCGTTCCAGCCGGGCCACACACTGCAAGCTCGTGAAATCACGCGGGCTTGCCGTTCACTTCGCGCGGAACTGACCGCGGCCAAAGATGCGCTCGGCGGTCTACGCCGGCAGATCCTGCCGACGGGGCAGGCGATGTGCGCCAAGGATCCGAAGGAGTTGTGCTCGCCCGCGATCGCGGGCTCGACAACGCAGCCCTGTGTCCGCCAAGGCAGCTTGGCACGGCTCTGGCATTCTCATTGCCACCCCCTCGGTCGGAGTCGCTCGTCATCGACCGAGGTCGCGGCGCCGTGAGCCCGGAAAGCCGCGATCTGAGGCCCGATTCCTGCCCCCAAGCCCCTGAGCCCCCCCGAGCCCAATCATGAACTCGAAGCCCGCCCCCGCAGGCGCACATCTCGACGGTCCGGGCGAGCCCGAGTCCGGTGGCACGCGAGCGCCGTTGAGCTCGCGGCGCGTGGAGGCGGTCGCGTTCTGGGGTTCGCTGTTGCTCGCGCTCGCGCTCGCGGCCTCGTCCGTCCTGGGCTTCCTCGCGTCGCATCACCTCTCTCATGTGCTCGTGGGTGGCGAGGCCGAGCTCTTGATCCACGAGATCCGTGCCGACCTGGCGACCGCCGCTTCGCCGTCGCAGGTCGATCTTGAGCGGCTGCTGTCGGAGTGGAGCGGCGATTGGTTTGCGATCGCGGTGCTGGACGCCCGTGGAGAGACCATTTTGGAGGCGGGCGAGTGGCGAAGGCTCGATCCCTCGCCCGCACCGCCGGCCTCGCTCAAGCAGGTGGGACGTCCGCCGCGGCCGCGACCGCCAGGGGCCGATCGCGAGGGGGAGAACTCGGCGGGCAACGACCTGCAGAGCGTGGTGATCGATTGGCGGAGCGGCGTGGCCCAGGCGTCGCGGCCGCTTGATCCGGTGCTCGGACCTCGCGACGCAGGCTCGCGACGTTTCGTCGACCACTCCGGTCCGCTCTCGGACGCGACCATCGTCTTGCAGTTTCGACCCAAGATGGCGCACGAGCTGCGTGGCATCGCCATGCGGAACTTGATTGGCGGGCTGGCCGTGTCGTTGATGCTCGTCGCGCTCGCGCTCGCGCTGTCGCGTGCGCGGCAAGCTGCACGCGGTGTCGAGGCGCAGCTGATCGCGCAGCGCCACCTAGCGGGACTGGGGGAGATGTCTGCCGTACTCGCCCACGAGATCCGCAATCCGCTGGCGAGTCTCAAGGGCCATGCGCAACTCCTGGAGGAACTGAGTGGGACCGATCCCCGAGTGGTGGGCAAGGCCAATCGCATTCTGCAGGAGGTTTCGCGGATCGAGCTGCTCACCAAGCGCCTGCTCGATCTCGTTCGCGTCGGCACGATTCTACGATCTGCAACCGATCCCACTGCGCTGGCAAAGGAGGTCGCGAGTCGCAAGTCGTTCTCGGTGGAGGTCATCGCAGATGCGGCCCCCACCTCGTGGTCGCTCGATGCGCC
>CAZVEM010000456.1:0-3208 GCA_964626165.1 uncultured Nannocystaceae bacterium | reverse complement strand
CGCCTCGCGCGACGAGACCGCTGCGCCCGAGTTGCGCGGGCTCGTCAGCGCGTGGATCATGCCTCCGATGGCTCATACCCCCGGTTTCTCTCGACTTCGACAGATCTTGCGTTCCGTCATGCAGCGCGATGTCGCGGGCTTCGCTCGTGAGACCTCCTGCGAGCCCGCGGCTCACGCCGCGGGGGTGGGCGGGACGACCTCGCGGCGCACGGTGCTGCGCGGCATGGCGACGGCTGCGGCAGCGGTATCGATGCCTGCGCTGTCCTCGGCTTGTGGAGAGGACGCTGGGGCCGACAGCATGCTTGAGGTGGCCGTGGTCGGCGCGGGGCTGGCAGGCACACACTGCGCGTGGCGGCTTGAAGAAGCCGGAGTGTCCGTCCGCCTCTTTGAAGCAGGACCTCGTGTCGGCGGACGCACGTTCACGTCGCGAGACGGACACCCGGGTGGACAGCTCTGCGAGCTCGGCGGCGAGCTCATCGATAGCAACCATGCTGCGATGTTCTGCTTGGTCGACGAGCTCGGCCTCACGCTCGACGATCGAACGGATCTGGGCGCGGGCGTGAGCACGCTCGACACCTGGTTCGTCAACGGCGCGATCGTTCCAGAGAGCGTGGTCGTCGAGCAGTTCACCGCGGTTGCCCCGGCGTTTGCGGCTGCGGCCGCGGCTGCGGACAGCGACGACACCGTCTACGAGACCCTCGACTTGACGACGATGGAAGATTGGCTGGATCAGAATGTCCCGGTGGCGCTGTATCCGGAGCTGCACGCCATCCTGGTCGCGGCCTACCGTGGTGAGTTTGGCCTGGAAGTCGACGAGCAGTCGGCGCTCAACCTCATCTACTTGATCGGCTCAGACGATCCCGATCCGTTTCGCATCTTTGGCGAGTCCGATGAGCGCTGGCATGTCCACGAAGGCAACGATGCGATCGCGCAAGGCATGGCCGATCGACTCGCGGATGGGACCCTGAGCCTTGGCTACGAGCTCACGGCGCTGCGAGCTTTGGAGGTCGGCTACGAGCTGGCCTTCACCACCATGATGGGCGAGGAGATTGTTCGAGCTCGCCGGGTTGTGCTCGCGATTCCTTGGACCATCCTCCGGAACCTCGACCTCAGCCAGAGCGGTCTGAGCGCTGAGAAGCTCGACCTGATTCAGACCCTCGGCTACGGCGCGAACGTGAAGATCATGGGTTGGTTCGAGACGCCGGTGTGGCGCGATACCCATGGCGTCTCGGGTGCCTACACCCGCGATGATCAGGCTCAGCAAGCGTGGGACAGCTCGATCGGTCAGGACGGCGCACAGGGGGTGATCACCGCGTTCCTCTCGGGCTCGCTCGCCGTCAACATTGACAACCCGACGGCGCTTGGCTTCTTCGAGGCGGTGACTGTGAACCAGGCGCTGGAGCCGATGTGGCCGGGCTGCGCAGCCGCCTTCATCGCCGACTCTGTGACGCCGATGCTGTGGCCGCAGGCCAAGTACGTCAAGGCAAGCTACACCTGCTATCGGCCCGGCCAGTGGGCAACTTGGGCGACCGAAGGCGAGCCCGATGGCGACGTGCACTTCTGCGGCGAGCACTGCTCGGCGGACTTCCAGGGGTGGATGGAGGGCGCAGCGGAAACTGGCGGCTTGGTCGCCGCGGCGATTCTCGAAGAGCTCGGCAAGGCGCCATCGGCGGGGCTGTCTTGCATCCTCGACGCCAAGCTCATCGTCGAGCAGCCCGCACTCCGCCAGCGGAGCGCTCGGCCGCGCTGGACCGCACGTCGGCGCGCGCTGTCGCAGGCCGCCGCTGCGCTCCTCGCAGCCAAGCGGCCAAAGATCGGTCTAGAGCGTAAATCCGCCCTGTAACCCCAGCGGGATGCCGAGCGCGTAGAACAGCAGGAAGTAGCCAAACCACGCGATCGCAAACACGATCGAGTAGGGCAGCATCAACGCGCAGAGCGTGCCGATGCCAGTATCCGAACGCCATCGTTGGCAGAAGGTGACAACGAGCGGGAAGTAGACCATGAGCGGCGTCACTGGGTTGGTGATCGAGTCACCAATTCGGTACGCCGCCTGCGTGGCTTCAGGCGAAATGCCGACCTGCATCAGCCTCGGCACGAGGATCGGTGCGAGCAGCGCCCACTTTGCCGAGGACGAGCCGATCACGAGGTTGACGGTCGCGGCGAGCATGATCGTGCCCATGAGCGTCGCGGGAATCGGTAGGCCCAGCGCCGCGAGGCCCTGGGCGCCTCGAACGGCCAAGAGTGCGCCGAGCTGTGAGTGGTTGAAGGCCGCAATGAACTGAGCGGCACAAAACGACATCACCAGGTAGTAGCCCATGCTCGACATGGTCGTGCTCATGGAATCCACCACGTCCTTCGCGGAGCGAAAGCTGCCGATCATGAGGCCGTAGGTCACGCCCGGCGCGAGGAACAGCAGAAAAATCAGCGGCACGATCGACTTCATCAGCGGAGCGTCGACATCTGTGAGCGCTCCGGTCGCACCTCGCAGCGCAGAGCTGCTCGGCACACTCAAGGCGACGACGAGTCCAAGCCCAGCGACGCCCACGAGCAGCGCGGTCAGCAGTGCGCGGCCGTGCTCGGGAGCACCGACGCTCGCGCCCTGGCCCACGGCTCTACCCGTGTCGACCCCGTCGGGTTGCGGGACATCGACGGGCAGCGCCAACAGTCGCTTCTCGACGATGGTGTCGGTCACCCACCAACCCAGCAGCGTGATGAGCAAGCTCGAGCTTGCCGTGAAGTACCAGTTGCAGAGCGGATTGACCGCCCGCTCGGGATCGAGCAGGCCCACCGCCGCCTGGGTCAGACCTTGGAGCAGGGGATCGATACCCGACGGCAGTGGGTTGGCCGCAAAACCACCCGCGACCCCGGCAAAGGCAGCACAGATGCCCGCGAGCGGATGGCGCCCGCACGCATGAAAGACTGCACCAGCGAGCGGTACGACCAATACGTATCCCGCATCCGAGGCCGTGTGAGCCACGCAGCCGACGAACACGATCATCGGCGTCAGGAGCCGATCGGGGGTGATGGACACCAGGCCGCGCAGCACGGCCGCGACCAGGCCGCTCCGCTCCGCGACACCGACGCCCAGCAGCGCGACGAGGACCATGCCCAGCGGCGGAAATCCGGTGAAGGTCGCCGGCATCTCGACCAGGAAGCGGACCAGCTCTTTGGGCGCGAGCTGGTTTGAGACCACGCGCTCGATCTCACC
>CAZVEM010000455.1:0-3213 GCA_964626165.1 uncultured Nannocystaceae bacterium | reverse complement strand
CGACGGTTGTCTGAGCGTGCTACGAGGCGAGCGCGTCGGCATCATCGGGCCGAACGGTGCGGGCAAGTCGACGATTCTCCGGCTCATTGTCGGTGAAGAGGAGCCCGATGGCGGCGCCGTCGTCCTCGATCGTGACATTCGAATTGGCTACTTCGACCAGCGGGTCGGCGACATGCACGGGTGCACGGTCCTAGAGCAGACCATGCGTGGCGCAGGCGAGGTCGCACAACTCGGCACACGTCTCAAAGAGCTCGAGATCGCGATGGCGGATCCCTCCCGCGAGCATGAACTCGACGCGCTTGTGAGCGAGTTTGGCGACTGCCAAGCACGCTTTGACGAGCTTGACGGCTACGCGCTCGATAGCCGAGCGCGATCGATCCTTGCCGGCCTTGGTTTTGCGGAGGACCGTATCGACGCAGACGTCGGCCTGCTGTCTGGCGGCTGGAAGATGCGAGTGATGCTCGCCCGCATCTTGCTCCAAAACCCCGACCTCTTGCTGCTTGATGAGCCGACCAATCATCTCGACGTCGAGTCGATCATTTGGCTGGAGCGATTCTTGAAGGAGTTCGCGGGCGGAATCGTCCTGATCGCCCACGATCGCCAGTTCATGAACCGCATGGTCACCAAGATCGTCGAGATCGACGGAGGTGAACTCACCACCTACTCTGGGGACTACGACTTCTACTTGCAGCAGCGTGCGATCGCGATGGCACAGGCAGAAGCCCGCTTTGCGCGTCAACAGGCGATGCTGGCCAAGGAGGAAGCCTTCATCGCGCGCTTCAAGGCTCGTGCGAGCCACGCCGCGCAAGTGCAGTCGCGCGTCAAGATGCTCGACAAGATTGAGCGTGTCACTCCACCTCGGCGACGGCAGGTCGTCAACTTTGATTTCATGCCCGCCCCGCGCTCCGGCGATGACGTCGTGAGGCTCCGCGGTGTGGCCAAGGCCTATGGCCCGCGCCAGGTCCTTCAGGACTTCGAGCTGACGCTACGCCGCAAGGAACGCTGGTGTGTCATGGGCAGCAACGGTGCCGGCAAGACCACCCTGCTCAAAATCATCTCCGGCGCGATCGCGCCAGACTCGGGCAACGTCACGATCGGCTCTGCGGTGAGGATGGGCTACTTCGCGCAGCAATCGATCGAGCAGATCGACGACACCAGCACGGCACTTGCTTGGCTCGAAGGAAAGTTTCCAAGAGCCTCACAAGCGTCACTGCGACAGCTCGCCGGCGCCTTTGGCTTTATCGGCGATGACGTCGAAAAAAAGACGAGGATCCTCTCGGGAGGTGAACGCGTACGGCTTGTCCTCGCGGCGATGCTCTACGACCCACCCAACTTCCTGGTGCTCGACGAGCCGACCAACCACTTGGACCTGGACACCAAGCAGACGCTGACCGCCGCCCTTCGAGACTACGAGGGCACGATGATCTTCGTCTCGCATGATCGCCAGTTTCTCAGCGAGATCGCGACCCAGGTGCTTGAGCTCGGACCGCAGGGACCGCACGCGTACCCGGGTACCTACCTGGAGTACGTCGAGCAGACCGGCCACGAGGCCCCAGGACTGCTGCCATAGCAGGCCTGGCATCCCCACGTTCTGCCGCGGGCCAGTGGGACGCGGGGCCCACCCTCGCCCGCGACTCAACGATCGGAGCCGCCCGCACTACTGCGGGTTGATCACGGTCTGGTTGAGACCGCCCGGATAGGCGTAGCTGTCGTAGCTGTCAAAGCCAAGGACGAGCACCGAGAAGGGCGCTGTGCCGTTGAGGCTATGCACGCCGTCGGTCGTCGACACGCGTGCGACCCTCCAATTGGGCCCGACCTGAACGTAGGCGTTGTCCGGGATCGGGGTACCGTCGAGCGTGACGGTTTCGCCGGTGGCAGCCGTGATCACGAGATTGTCATAGACCCAGTTCGCGGGCACGAGGATGACGTAGTTGGTGCGGAACTGCTCGACCGGCACCCCCTGCACCATGGCGGGATCACCCGCCTGGGCGCCTGCGACGCCAGCCATGCCAGGCGCGCTTGCCGACGAGAGGTACTGCATCATGTAGATCGGCTTGTCCGCCGAGACGAGGAAGTCGCCCGGATTGGCCACCGAACCGTCGACGGTCAGCGTCAGGGCCTGGCCTTCGTTGAGCATCTGCGGACCCATCGGAAGCCCGGTGACATCCGGCGACGCTGTGAAGCTCACCGTCGTTGCATTCTCAGACGCGAGCACATGCCAGTAGGTCGGCTCTGGATTCGCGGCGTTGCGCACCGTCAATCGCGACGCGACGAACTCCTTGCCCCAAGTCTGGACGCCGGAGACTTGCTCCTCGAGGTGATCGCAACAGCACACCTGGTTGGGCACGTTGGCACACCAGTGCGTCGAGAAGACCGAGACAGGCTTGTCCGACGAGATATAGCTGCCGAGGAACGTGGCGTTTGCCTCGATCTGGATGATGTCGCCTTCATTGAGGACCGGGAGCATGTTCGACGTGTTCGCGGCGTACGCGGGAAGGGGCCCACCCGCCACGGTCGCAGTGGTCGGCGCGAAGGTGACCTGCGTATTGTCCTGCGTCGCAACAATGTTGATCTGCGCGTTACCGAAGCTTGGCTCTCCCCAACCCGCGATGTAGTAGTAGTTGTCCAGGGCGGAGGTGGGCAAGAGCAGCGACGCATCGCTGGTGTACGAACTCTCGCCGTTCACCGGCTGGAACTGATACGCGATAATCGGGACGTCCGACACGATCCGGTACGCGCCCGCGGGGTTGATGTTGGTGTAGTTGACGTGGCGATCGGGAAGGTTGAATTGGTACAGCGTTCCAGGCGTGACGCTCGCCATCTGGATGGTGGACCAGACGTTTCCGGACCGCGTCTGCACCTGGACCTCTGCCGTGTTGGTCGCGTCGACATTGCTGACGACGACGGCGAAGGGTTGCGCGTCGTAGTTCTCGACCGGGTCGTTGTTGGCATCGACCGCGTAGTACTGGCAGCCCACCGACGAAGCGTTTTGCTCCGCAATCGCACAGAGATCCACGCAGAGTCCTCCGTCGCACTGCGTCTTGCCGGGACAAGTCTCATCTGCGCCCCAACTCATTCCGTCTGGCGCGCAAGTCTGGAACGTGTCGAGCGCGGTGCATTGCTTGGCGCCTGGGTTGCAGATCTCACCATCGCCGTCCCCATCTCCATCTCCATCTCCATCGCCATCTCCATCTCCATCTCCATCTCCATCTC
>CAZVEM010000454.1:0-3214 GCA_964626165.1 uncultured Nannocystaceae bacterium | reverse complement strand
ACCCCAGCCTCGCGCGTGTAGCTGTCGATAACGGCCATCACTGCATCGTCGGCGATGCGCAGGTCAAAGCCCGCCTGCGAGCTCACATCGAGGCCGTGCTCACCGATCTGCTTGGGCAACAGAAAGCGCTTGGCGATCGCGAGCTTTTCTTGCCGGGTGTAGCCGGGCAACTCGAGTAGCTCAAGACGGTCTCGCAGCGCCGGTGGGATGGTATCGAGCGCGTTCGCGGTCGCGATGAACATCACCTGGCTCAGATCGAATGGAACCTCGAGGTAGTGATCGGAGAAGCTGTTGTTTTGCTCGGGATCGAGCACCTCAAGCATCGCGCTGGCCGGATCGCCGCGGAAGTCATGGCCGAGCTTGTCGATCTCGTCGAGCACGATGACCGGATTGCGCGTCCCGGCCCGCTTGAGACCTTGCAGCACGCGTCCCGGCAGCGATCCGACATAGGTGCGACGGTGGCCGCGAATCTCGGCCTCGTCGCGCACACCGCCAAGGCTGATGCGTACGAACTTGCGCCCGATGGCTCGCGCGATGCTCTTGCCGAGCGAGGTCTTACCCACGCCCGGCGGGCCGATCAGACACAGAATCGGGCCCTTCTTCGAAGCATTGAGCTTGAGGACTGCGAGGTACTCAAGGATGCGCTTTTTGATCTTCTCAAGATCGTAGTGGTCCTCGTTAAGGACGTCGCGAACCGCGGAGATCTCAAGCTTGTCTTCGGTGACCACGGACCACGGCAGATCGCAGAGCCACTCCAAGTAGCTGCGTGTGACCGTGTACTCGGCGCTGGAAGGCTGCATCTGCTTGAGGCGATCGAGCTGCTTAAGCGCGATCTTCTCCGCCTCCGGCGACATCTTGGCCTCGACGATCTTCTCGCTGAACTCGTCGATCTCGCCGCTCTCATCATCGCCCTCGCCCAGCTCACCCTTGATCGCACGGAGCTGTTGCCGCAGCACGTATTCGCGCTGCGAATGCCCCATCTCCTCTTGCACCTGGGAGTTGATGCGCTCGCGGATCTTGATCACTTCGAGCTGGCGCATGAGCAGCACCAGCACGCGCTGCAGTCGCTCTTCCACGCTCTCGCAGGCCAGCAGTTCTTGCTTTTCGTTGACCTCGACGTCGAGGTTGCTGATGCAGAGGTCCGCGACCTGCACCGGATCGGTGACGCTGTCGAGCAGCGACGCCGCTTCCTTGGGGAGCTCAGGCAGCAGCGAGAGCAGCTTGCGAGCAGCGTCCTTGATCGAGGCGAGCAGAGCATCGACCTCGACGCCGGTCGCGGCCAGCTCGTCCATCTTGCTCACGCGCGCGCGCAGGAAGGGCTCTTCGGCCTCGACCTCGTAGATTCGCACGCGCATGGCGCCCTGCAGGATCACGCTGTAGCTGTCCTTGGCCAGCTTGATGACCTTGAGGATGCGCGCCGCGGTGCCAACGTCGTGGAGATCGGCTCGGCCGGGCTCTTCCACGCGAGCCTCTTTCTGAGCGACGATGCAGATCATCGACTGCTCGTTGGCGATCGCGTCCTCGATCAGGCGCACGGACTTGGCGCGTCCGACGTCGATCGGGAGGATCGAACCGGGAAAGAGCACCGAGCTACGCAGCGGCAGAACCGGCAGGGACTCGGGGAGTTGGGTCGTATCTTCCGATGCCGTCATGACGGGTGCAAAAGCCTGGTTGAAGGCAGCACGAGCGCAGGCTGGCGCACCGTAACAGCGCAAGCAGGGGAGTCAATGCAGCGTCCGACGGGGCATCATACAGTCTTCATCGACGAGAAAGATCCCCAGAGAGAGGCAACTTTGTCGTTCGCGCTTCGAATTTGCGTTCGATGCCACAGGAACAGCCGATCCCACAGACCACCTCGCGACCCTCGAACCGGCGCTTGCCGCCTACCCAGGCCGCACCTGCGCTGCAAGTGACTCGACATTTCGATCACGTTCGCGCGCCCCCGACGGGGCTCGGTTCACGGCGCGCACTCTTCCCCGTGCCGGCGCGTCTGGCCCTTGTCACCGCCACCCTCGCTGCCTGCGGCGTGGCCGCTCCCTTCGACGGGCTGGCGGGCGGAGCCGAGGACGACGCCACCGAATCGCTCGGCACGGATGACGCGAAGAGCTGGCCCGACCTTGGGGGCAGCTGGGACGACGGCCTTGATTCGGGCGGTCCAGGAACAAGCGCGGGGGGTTCGGATGCCGGCGACAGTGCCGGCGACAGTGCCGGCGACTCGGCCGAAAGCGGGGGCGATTCGACGAGCGCGGGCGGGGACGGTGGGACGCAGACCGGCGACCCGCCCGACGGCGACTCGTCGGGCGACGACGGCCTGCCGCCCGAGCCAGCCGATCCAAACCTGGCGGAGCTACGCCTCGACGAGCTGCGGGCCGATCCACCCGGCGCCGATGGCACGCCGGACGCGCCTGAGTATCTTGAGTGGCGCTACCTCGGGACGACACCGGTGGCACTCGACGGCCTCTGGGTCCAAGTGGGCGGTTGGCCCGACCTCGACGCCGGCAAACTCGGCCTGCGCGGGACCCTGCTTGCGCCGCAGGATCGACTCGTGATCGCAAAATCTACGGCGGAACCTGCATTTTTTAGCTCTGCGTGTTTCGGCGCAACGACCTGCCGTTGGTTCAGCGGCGGCTCGGGGATGACCAACTCGGCGGGGCAGGTCCGCGTCGGGGCCGGCCGGGTCACCCACGAGCTGGCCGTCTATGGCACGGCAAGCAGTCCGGACCCGGCGCTGTGGGATGGCAGCGCTGTTCCCGCGGCCAAGTCGCCACTCGCGCTTTGCCGGGCGGTGAACGCGGGCAACCCAGTGGTGGCGGGCGACTGGCAAGCGTGCGAGGCGAGTCCCGGCGCCCCCACGCCGACGGTACCTCGACCGCCGCCTGCGGTGCCACCAGGCGCCTTGGTGCTGACCGAGGTCTTTGCCAATCCTCCTGGCTCAGCATCGACAGAAAAATACAATGAATACATTGAGATTATCAATGTAACACAAGAAAATATCGAGTTCAGTCAACTCAAGGTGGGCGACAGTCTCACGCAGTCTTCCGGCCTTGATCCCTTGAGTCTGCGTGGTGGCGACGGGGGCTGCTCTCCGGGCCTCTGCCTAGCGCCCGGACGCCGAGCGTTGATTGTCGGCAACGCGTACACGGGAGCGACGGGCTCGGCGCTCGTCCTGCAGACCGACGACTCCACGATCGCCGATGCCGGGCTCGGGGCGGTC
>CAZVEM010000453.1:0-3229 GCA_964626165.1 uncultured Nannocystaceae bacterium | reverse complement strand
GATTTCTTGAAGAAGTCCAGGGGACTGGAGGGCGAAGCCCGACCGCGGGGAGGGGTTCCTGCGACGGCTTTGCCGGCGCAGGGGAGGGGCTGCGAGGTCCCTCCATGAAATCGTAGAGCGAGTCCTGTGCGATTGCGCCTCGTACCCCTGCAGATTCGGCGTTAGGCTCGGGATGTGCAGCTTCGCGGACGCGGTCGACGCATCGGCCTGTACGCCATCATCACGCTCTCGGTGCCGATGTCGCTCGCGCTTGAGACGACGTTGCGTACGCTGCTCTTCCCGCCGGAGTTCGAGCTGCTGCGAGAGCTCTTGGCACCGACGATCGAATCTTGGGGCACGACGATGATCGTCGCCTGTGTTGCGTTCGGAATTGTGGGGGCGGTCGTGGTCCAACGAGTCGTGACTGCGCTCGTGCAAGAACGGCGGGCGTTGACGCTTGATGCGTTGCCGGCATTCGAGCGACGGATCGACGACCGTTTGCTGGTGCTCACGTCGATCCCTCAGATCCCCGCCATCATCGCGACCATGTCGGTGATGTTTGGCGGCCCCTTCTCTCCTGCGCTGACCTGCATGGCGGTCAGTTCCGCCGCAATTCTCACACAGGCGCTGCTGATCGAACGTGCCCTCGCAGGAGCCGAGGCCATGCAAGCAGCAGCTGCGCCGACCACCGACAGCGACGCGGGCCGCTAGACTTGCGCCGACGTGTGCCTCGCGACCAAGCCCGGAAACTCACGCGTGCGGACGGGTCCCGATGGCGTTTGGCGTCACGTCGCGGCTTGCGTACATGTGCATCGCGATGCACGGCGTGGTCGGCCCACACATCGCGAATCGCCCGCGAATGGGTCAAGCTTGACGGGATCGGGTACTGTTTGTGCCCGTTTCCAACGGTTGGCGGCATGAAGACGCTGGAAGGACTGACCCAAAACGCCCGCGAGCTACGCGCCGTGGATCGTGCGCTGGAGCTGCACCAGCGCGACGAGGGAGCGCTACTGCCGGTGCTGCACGCGATCGTCGATCAGATCGGCTACGTGCCGACGACTTCACACGAAAAGCTCGCCAAAGCGCTGGGCCTCTCGCGTGCGGACGTGCTTGGCGTGGTGTCGTTCTACCACGACTTTCGCTCGCAGCCGCTCGCTGCGCATCACCTCAAGATCTGCCGCGCGGAGGCATGTCAGGCCAGCGGTGGACGCAAGCTTGAAGAGGACGCGCAGTCGTCTCTGGGCGTAGCGTTTGGTGCGACCTCGTCGACGCACGACGTCACGCTCGAAGCGATCTATTGCCTCGGCAACTGCGCGCTCGCACCTGCCGTGATGTTCGACGATCGACTCCGCGGCAAGGTGACCGTGCCGCAGCTCCGAGCATGGATGGACGAGCACCGTCGGAATTCGGGAGGGACGAGGGCATGACGCTGTCAAACGCCGCAGTTGGCCCGCTTCGAATCGTCGTCTCGGCGGACGCGTCCGCGCGCAGCGTGGGCGCCGACGAAGTCGCCGACGAGCTCGTGTCCGCAGCCAAGGGGCTGGGCCTTGAGGTCGAGATCATTCGCGTCGGCTCAAGAGGCATGTGTTTCCTTGAACCCCTCGTGGAGATCGAGCTACCGGGCAGCGAGCAGCAAGCCGTGCAGTCGCAGCATGCCCGCCCGCAGCGCGTTGCCTTTGGCAACGTGGAGCCGGGTCAGGTCCATGCGTGGCTGGCCAGCGTGCAGCGCCACGCCCAGGCGGGGACCCTGGCCCAGGTCGCGCAGTTGCCCGGTTGCCTCGGGGCGACGGAAGAGATTCCGTATTTCGCCCGGCAGACGCGGCTCAACTTTCGCCGAGTCGGTCGCGCCGATCCGCTGTCGTGGACGCAGTACCTGGACGACGGCGGGCTTTTGGGTCTGGGTCGCGCCCTTGGAATGGATCCACAGGCGTGCGTGGAGGAAGTGGTCGCCTCCGGTCTTCGCGGACGAGGCGGCGCTGCCTTCCCGACCGGGATCAAGTGGCGTACGGCAGCCGCGGCGCCGGGCCGGCGCAAGCACATCGTCTGCAATGCCGACGAAGGCGACTCGGGAACCTTTTCGGACCGGATGTTGATGGAGGGCGATCCCTTCACGCTGATCGAGGGCATGGTCATCGCAGGCGTCGCCGTGGGCGCCGAGCACGGGTGGATCTACCTGCGTTCGGAGTATCCCGACGCGTGGCGCGTGCTGTCTTTGGCGATCGCCTCTGCGCGTGAGCACGGTCTGCTCGGCGACGACGTGATCGGCAGTGGGAAGCGCTTCGAGCTTGAACTGCGCAAAGGGGCGGGCTCGTACATCTGCGGTGAAGAGACCGCGTTGCTTGAGAGCCTCGAAGGCAAGCGCGGCGTGGTTCGAGCCAAGCCGCCCCTCCCCGCAATCGAGGGCCTGTTTGGCGAGCCGACGGTGGTCAACAACGTCATCACGCTGGGAAGCGTCCCCGTGATCTTCCGCGACGGCGCGCAAAGCTATGCCGGCTATGGAGCCGGCCGCTCACGGGGCACACTGCCCTTCCAGCTCGCAGGGAACATCCGGCGCGGCGGGCTCGTGGAACTGCCCTTTGGCGTCACCCTGCGCGAGCTGATCGAAGACTTCGGCGGTGGAACCGCGAGCGGTCGGCCGGTTCGCGCGGTTCAAGTCGGTGGTCCCCTCGGGCCGTTTATTCCTGCCGACAAGCTCGATCTGGTTCTCGACTATGAGAGCTTTGCGGCCGGTGGCGGCATGATCGGTCACGGCGGCATCGTGGTGTTCGACGACACGGTCGACATGGCCCAGATGGCCCGCTATGCGCTTGAGTTCTGCGCGATCGAATCGTGCGGCAAGTGTACGCCGTGCCGCGTGGGTGCCGTGCGAGGGGTCGAGCTCGTCGATAGGATCCTCGCGTCCGAATCTTCGGCGCGCGAGCACGGTATCGAGGTGCTGCGCGACCTTTGCGAGACCATGACGCACGGCTCGATGTGCGCGATGGGAGGCATGACGCCGTTTCCGGTGCTCAGCGCGCTCGATCATTTCGCGCAAGACTTTCATCCTCGCGACCGAGATTCCTCGGGCGCGATCTCCAGGAGCTAACGCCAATGGACTCCGTCAAGCGATTTGATGCCGGCACGCCTGCCCCGCGAACCGACCCCGCGACGCAGCACACCGTGGTGATCGAGGTCGATGGACAGAGCATCGAGGTCCCGGAAGGCACCTCGATCATGCGCGCGTGTGCGCTCGCGGGACTCAAGGTTCCCA
>CAZVEM010000452.1:0-3259 GCA_964626165.1 uncultured Nannocystaceae bacterium | reverse complement strand
GGAAGGCGATCAGTCCTGCCGAGCTGGGAGCGATCAGATAGCCCGAGCTGTGACAGTGATCGCGATCGGGCAGGTCTGAGAGCGTCTCGACGAGCACGCGAAGACGCTACAGGGGCGTGGCCCGACCGTCCATCAGCGCGGACTGAGAGGCGGGTTGGGGATCCGGATGCCAGGGTGGATCGCGAGCCGTTCGGTCGCACACGAGCACCCGCTGGTGCAAGGGTCGACGCAGGCTGCACGACACCCGTTTCCAACATCCCGGACTGCACTCACCCACTCCTCGGCACCGTCATGCGCTGCGACATCCGCTCTCGGCCATGCTTGAGGGTTGTGTCATGTAGCCAGCGGAGCTGCGCCGGCGTCTCGACGGCGCCGGGCCGCACATCTCGGACGGTAGCGACAATGCGGTCGACCTGCGCGCGGAAAGGGGCGCTGTCATCCGCGACGTCTGTCGGCAGGGGTTCGCGATCGATCAGGATGCGAGCTGCGAGAAGGCCCGTCCGGCCGAGACCGCCCTTACAGTGGATGAGAACCCGCGCGTCACGGTCGAGGCGCGGCCCAAGGTGTTGCCAGATCGCCGTCCAGCGCCGCTGAAAGCCAGAGTCAGGTACACCGCCGTCAGGCATGGGTATGTGCACCCAGGCCATCATGCGATCTCCTACGGCGGTGCCGAGACTGTCCACGCCGAGGGTTGTGAGCTCGTGGGACTCCATCAGCGTGATGACAGCGATGGCGTCCCAGGCGGCGATTGCGTCGAGGTCGACGTTGAGGTCGCGTGCCGAACTTCGTTGGTGCATTCTGCGAAGGCGCTGCATCAGGATCAGCACCGCCGCGTGAAGTTGCTCGCTAGCGCGCAATCAACCCGGGCACTTGGTCACTTGTCGCAGCGTCCGCACGACGTGCTTGGCCATGCGCGAGAGGAGATTGTCAGGACCGCGTGTCGTAGCGGGAGCGACTGCCATCGGCTTCTGCCGGGGCAGCGGCTATTGTCGCTAGGGCACGGCCGGCACGCACTGCTTGACCTGAAGCGCCGCGGAGCGCTCAAGGACCTGCGGCGGCATCACTCGCCGTCGTGGTAGCCACGCGATCGACCGTGGCCACGCGCCAGCTGAAGATCGTGGGGTCGTTGCGGTCATCGGCACTGCCGCGGAGTAAGTGCCTCGGCAGTTGTTCGACGGCGATGAGGCGGCGAAACTACCCTCGCGCGCCGCCGTCGGGCAGCGAGGTCTTGGAGCGCTTGTCGGCGTGGAACGTCGCGCCGCCCTCGTGGCCTTGGCAGCGCACGGGGATCTCGCGGGGGGGGGGGGAGTTCCCGCTCGACGTGCCGGTGGATTCGTTCTGGTCGCCGTGAGCGACGAGGTACATGGGGCTGTCGGTCAGCGCACGAACTTCGAGTGGCGCCTAGAAGCGGTCATCCGAGAGCACGCCGCACCAGTCGATCCCCTCGCTTGTCGCCGACGTTGTGAGGCGGAGAGTCGAGTGTCTTCCCGCAGCACGCCCGAAGTAGCTCATCGACCTTGCCGACGGTCCTCTCGAGTCTGCGGTCGGCTAGGAGCTGCTCGTCGCCCGCCTTCATGCCGCGGACGCGACCGAGGAGGACCCTGGGACAGGTGCTGCCGCAGGTGCTGCCGAGGCACCAGCGCGCGCCCCGAGGTGCAACGAGTCGCTGGAGGGCCGCCGCGCTCGGTGGGGTTGCGTCCGAGCTGGTAGAGCCAGAAGCTCCGGTATGTGGGAGGAATGCGACGGCCGAGGTGAGCTACGGCCTGGTTTTCAGATCCGGAACCCCGAACTGAGCAAAGCCCGTGAAGTCAGGGTAGATGGTCGCGTGTTGGTATCCATAGAGATCTTGGAGATGCTTCCGGATCTCGGCCTTTGCGGACTGTTTGACGCGCATCGTGTAGACCGGGTTCTGCGGCGCCGCACCACCGCCTTGTACATCGATCTTGTGGACGCGCAACGGTACTGAAACCGCGTTGCGGACCTCGTTTATGGACCAATTTGGCCCGTTGGGCTTTGGCCCCCTCGGCCACTGGACCGGATGCTTCGCATATCCTGAAGATGGTACGCCGCCGAGAAGGAAGCCCCCGTTCTGTGCGGCGATTCGGTGATCGAGTCGAGCGGGACGCCATGCCAAGGCTGTCGTGGTCCAGGCTCGGTACGCGGCCTTGTCGTCTGGCGCTCCTGGACGGGGCCACGGTCGGCGGAGGTCGTCCTCCCAGTTCCGCCGTTCCTCATCCTCGTTGATTAGCCGGCTCGTGACGTCGACCGCGAACAAGCGCCCGTCGACTCCGTCCGCCTTCGCTTGGCCGTTGTCCCACTGCTCCTCTACCGCAAACCAGAGCCCGATCAACGGATTGAACGTTATGTCGATGAGGCGTGTGGCCGCACCGTAGTGCTGGAGCACTGCCAGCTGGGCCAGGATCGAGAGTCGGCCATGGTCACCGACATGGAGACCCCAGCGGTGCACCTCCGTCAGGATCTTTTTCTCCTTTTCCTGTAGTGCAGCCTCGTCTGGAAGCATTGCGCCGTTGAGACTCAAGTGTAGCCGCCGATAGAGCGAGCTGTGGAGTGACCAACTGGCGTCGACTTGGCCGCGCCAAGCGAACACTCGCCCCTTCGCCGACCACTTGTCGAACACGCCATGGATCAGGTTAATGGCATCCTGGAAGGAAGTAATCTCGACTTCCCATGGTTTCCAGAATTTGTCGCAGCTCACCAGTTTGGCTCCAGGTTCGGCAGTACTGCCGGGGCTGATGTTACATACCCCGCGCCGACCGTGCCAGCTCGAAGTTGTCGCGTGTGAGCGTCACCGACACAATGACGTTCTCGTCGCTCTCGTTTTCCCAGCGGGCCGCGACGTCCATCGCGGGCCATCGGTGGGAGAGTGAAAGTCGACGCCGCGTGGTGCTGGCGCGCTCCGGCTGCACGATCTGGAGCTTGTCCTCGCATTCGCCTTTGGTGACGTCGCATCAGGTGATCACAACCTCCTAGAACGGGTCGAGGAGGTCGTGGCCATGCGTCGCGTAGCGCTTGACCTTGACGTCGGCGAAGCTCGACCGGCCTCTGCACTTGTTCGGTATCAATGCCCGCGGTCGAATTGCTTCAGGTTGGTGACATCGACCGATAGCTTCCTGCAGGTTCAGAGATCGGCGAACCCGCTGTCTATGACCTGAGCCATCCCCTCATATTCTGGCCAGGAAGTCCCGCGCGAAGTCGTGCTCCTGTACCACCTCTCCGAACGTTCGTGTGAGCAGGGTGG
>CAZVEM010000451.1:0-3322 GCA_964626165.1 uncultured Nannocystaceae bacterium | reverse complement strand
TCGCTTGCGTTGCGGCTGTGGTCGTGGCGCACAGTGCAGGATGAAGGTCGCAAGCTCGCCGAGCGCAATGCGGCGGTCGGTACCGCACTGGCCATGGCGGCGCTTGGAATCTTGCTTTGGACGGCGCGTGTGTTGCCGACCGTGGATCCCCCACGCCACCTGCTCGCGCTGCTCTACGGCTGGACGCTGCCCTTTTCGCTGGGCAGTGCGTGGGTGCTTGCGGCCGATCGGGCGGTCGCTCACTCGCCGCGTGCGGTCGCGCGATCGCAGGTCCAGGAGCGAACGGCCCAAGCAACACTCGGCGTTCTCGCGGTTGGCCTGGTGGTGGCGACGCAAGCCGTCGCCGCCCGAATCGACGTCCACGTCGATCTCGCGCACTTCAAGACGACGCAGGTCAGTGGCCAGACCCAGTCGATGGTGCAGGCGTTGCCGTCGCCGCTCCGTGTCGTGATCTTCCAGGCGCCCGCCTCCGAGGTGATCCCGGAGCTGCGCCGCTACTTCGACGCGTTGGGTGGATCCACGACCGTGGAAGTCCGCGACGCCGCGGCCGAACCCGCGATGGTCCGCGAGCTGCGAGTGAAGGGGAATGGATCGGTCGCACTTGTGATCGGCGAGGGCGATGAGCTCGTCGCGCGCAGCCTCGAGATCGGTGAGGAGCTCGATCGCGCCAAGACAACCCTGCGCAAGCTCGATCAGGAGGTTGGCAAGCTCCTGCGAGAGCTGGTCCGTGGGCGTCGTTCGATCTACCTGACCGGTGGCCACGGCGAGCTCGCCGTGTCCGGCCGCGGACGCGATGAAACCGAGCGCACCAAGCTGCTGCGCAAGCTGACCGACTATCTCGGCTTTGAGCTCAAGACCTTGTCGAGCGCCCAGGGACTCGCCAGTGCGATTCCCGATGACGCTGCGATGGTGCTGGTCCTCGGTCCGCAAGCACCGTTCTTTGATGCAGAGGTGCAGGTCCTGCGCGAGTATCTCGCCAACGGCGGGCGCGTGCTGATCGCCTTAGAGCCCCGCGACGGAGCGAATCCGCTTGGCCTCGACCCCCTTGCGGGTCCGGCAGAAAATGCGCCGGCCGATCCACTCGATACGCTGTTGGCCGAATGGGGAATTGGCCGAGGCAGCGTCGTACTGATCTCGGACACCAACGTCGCAACCACCACGCGAACGGCCCTCGACCGCACGCAGTTGCTCACCGACCGCTTTTCCTCGCATCCGACCACCGCGACGCTCTCCCGCGTGCGGCCACCCGCGCCGGTCTACCTGCCGCGCGCCACGGTCCTTGAGGCTCTCAAGGCGCCCGAGCCGATCGTCGCGACCACGGTGATTCGCAGCCTGCCCAGCACCTGGCTCGACCTCGACGGCGATCTTGAGTTCGACACCGGCGTCGAAAAGCGCACGCCTCATCCGCTCGCGATCGCTGCCAGCGGGCCGGGCGATGCGCGACTCTGGGTGGTGAGCGACTCCTCGTGGCTCTCCGACCAAGGATTCGAGCTCGCGCTAGGCAATCGTCAGCTCTTTGTCGACGTGCTCGCGTGGCTCAGCGGCGAGGCGATCGAGCAGGGCGAGATCACCAACGAGGAAGACATCAAGATCGCACACAGCCGTGAGGGCGAGGCGTGGTGGTTCTACGGCACCGTGTTGCTCGTGCCCGGCCTCTTGCTCCTGGCCGGACTGTTCCGCGTCCGCTCGCGTGCGAGGGGGGCAGCATGAGTCGCCAGATGAGTCGGCAAGGCCGCCAGATCGTGGCCTATAGCGTCACACTCGCGGGCCTGCTCGGTGTGCTGTGGTGGCTTGGCACGCCGTCTGTCAGCGAGAAGGTCGGGGTGACCGTGCTCGCGATCGACAAGACCGAGCTGCAGGAGGTCCGCTACGAGAGCGAGTCGGTCCGCGTCGCTCTCCGCGCCAAAGAAGACGCTTGGGGTCCCTACGTCGACGTCGAGGTCGAACGCCTCAAGCGCCCGCGCAAGCCCGCCAACCCACACGAGGTCCAGCAGACGCTGGAGCTTGAGGCACTGGCCGAGCCGGAACGGACGCACTTCACGGGTGGACCCATTGCCAAGCAGGTCTTTGAACGATTTGCCCCGCTGATCGCGACGCGGGTCCTCGACGCGCCGCCGCAAGATCGACTCGCGGACTTCGGCCTGGACGCGGGCACGGGCAAGCTCCACGTCACTTCGGCAAAGGAAACCAGCAGCTTTGAAGTCGGTTCGCCGATCGAAGGCGTCAGCGCGCTCTACCTGCGCAGCGAGAGCGACGGTCGCCTCCTGGTCGTGGACGCCGGGCTGCGCCAGAGCTTTGAGTTTGCCGAGCAGAGGCTCGCTCCAACGCAGATCGTCGATGTTCCCGTCGTCACCGTCGTCGCCGCAGAGCTCCAGGTCGGGAGCGCAGCCGCACGCTTCGACCAGCGCGATCGCGAAGATCCAACCAAGGCCGCATGGCTCCGCCAAGGCACGCCCGACGACGCCGCATCAAGCTGGCTGTCGCGCCTACTGACGATGCGTGGCAGCAAGTTCGTCGCAGCGGATCAGCTCCCAAAGACCGCGGTGGTCCGCGTGACCCTGCGCCTGCTGCTCGAGGATCGTCGCGTCTTTGAGATCGAGCTGCTCGAGGATCCAAGCGCCGAAGATGCCCCGGCGAGCGAGAGCCCCAGTGCTTCCGCGCCGCCTGCCACAAGCCGATGGTACGGCCGCTCGCCCTCGACCCGCGGCGCCCTCGTCTTGCCGAGCAAGGTCGCCGTCGAGCTGGTCGCAGATGCGATCGGTGTCGTCGGTGGGTGATGTGGTGACGACGCCCAACTCGAGAGCGAACTGGTCCTCGCCTTGTCGACGCATTGCCGACCGCGGCGGGGGCCACTCAGCGCATCGACGCGGTCAAAGCCGACTCCCTACGCGCCGACTTCGACCCCAGCGACGCGGCGAAGCACGCTGGAATCGCGCTCGTGGGACCCGCGGACAGACTGCTCCGGGCGGCTATCTCCAGTCCGTGGTTCGCCGCGTCGCGCGGGGGCTCGATCTCACGCTGGGTGAAGCAGCGCTGGGCTTGGTGCCCGCGTTGCGTTCGCCTTCCGGCTTCGCATAGAAGTCAAAGCTGCAGACCAGACCCGAGTTGCAGTCGGCGTTGTATTCGCACTGACATCCCTCGATGCGACATTCGTGATCGTCGTTGCAGGCGACTTGCACTTGTCGGCTTTCGCTAGATTCAGACGCCTGTACTCGGCCGTGAAGCGCCGTCGCTTGCCCTTAGCAGCGACCTCGGGGTCAGGTTACTTTGCCATGAAGATGGGTTTCGTCATCAATCATCACGTACTCGCCCTCTTCAGTAA
>CAZVEM010000450.1:0-3324 GCA_964626165.1 uncultured Nannocystaceae bacterium | reverse complement strand
CGGCGGTTTCCGCGGCGAGGCCGAACTGTCGACGTGGCTCTACAGCGTCGCGCGCAACCAGTGCCTCCGCAAGCAACGGAAGAGCAAGTTTGCCCCCCATCAAACCTCGCTGGAGGACGAGGCCCACGGCGAGGCGCTCACCGTCGCGGATCCATCCAAGCCGCTCGACGACGCGGTTGCGGCCAAGCAAGTCGAGGTCGCCGTCGAGGATGCGATGAACGAGCTCGCACCCAAGTACCGAGAGGTCCTCGTGCTGCGAGATGTGGAGGGGCTCTCGGCAAAGCAGGTCGCCGAGGTGCTCGGCATCTCCGAGCAAGCCGTCAAGAGCCGGCTGCATCGCGCGCGCGTCGAAGTTCGCGACAGGGTCGCGCCGCTGCTCGAACTTCCCGTGGATGCGCCCAAGGCCGCAGGCACCTGCCCGGATGTGCTCAACCTCTTCTCGCGCCATCTCGAGGATGAGATCAGCGCGGATGTCTGCCAGGAGATGGAACGACACCTGGCCGCGTGTCCGCGCTGTCGCAGCGTCTGTGACTCCCTCAAGCGGACGCTCTTGCTCTGCAAGACCACCGGTGCGCAAGCGCAAGTTCCCCCCGCCATTCAGGGCGCCGTCAAGCGGGCGCTGCACGACTTTCTCCGCGCCCCTCCGGCGCAGGGATAGTGCCGGCGCTCACGCGCGAGCCGACCGCACCCCTCGTCCGCCAGCACCCCTACGCGGGCGACATGCAGTGGCGCGCTACGGGTCGCGCTCGCGTATCAACGCGATGAGGTGCTCACTGCGAGGCGCACCACCGCGCCAGTCCGGACGCTCCTGCGAGGCGACCGCGGCGAGCGTGAAGCCGCAGCGCGAGCCGATGCGCTCGATTTGGCGATCTGCAGGCACGCGGTCCTCTCCGATGTCGGCGTCGCCCACCAGCAGGATCACCATGCCCTCCTCGACCGTGAGCTCGGCCAGCGACATGAGCACCGCGCGAAGCTGCGTGTCCCACTCTTCCTTGCCACGGGCCGTGTGCGCGGCGCTGAATTGCCGACGCGAGCCGATCTCATCGCGGTGCAATGCCGCGTCGCCAATCCCAAGCCAGGCCATACGCAGCTCGTGATGTTGCGCGTAGTCGTAGGTGCCGCCATAGGGCGGCGACGTGATCACCAAGCTCGCGTGAAACTCTCCGCCCAGCGTGTGTGTCAGTCTGCGTGCGTCCGAGAGCAGGAAGCTTGGCTTCTTGGGCCGTCCAGGCACCGCAGCGGCGAGCGCCCGCCAGCGCTCGATCAGCTCTTCACCCTTGCGCTCAAAGAACTCGGTGACGAGGCCCTTGCGGTGCCGTCGCTCGACCATCGCGTGGCCGGTGTCGGCGCTCTTGTTCGAGAACTTCGTGACGATCGCCGAGAACACCATCTCCAATGCCGCTCGGTCGTCGGGTGCCTTGACCCGTCCGATCTCGACCAAGAGCCCGGCGAGCTCTTTGAGCACGTGCGGCGCATACCAGCGGATGTGCTCGGGTGGCAGCTCTGCGTGGATTGAGATGCGCTTCTCGACGCGCGAGCGAGAAGCGGCGGCGACCTTGGAGAGTGCGACACCAAAGCGACGAAGCCCCGCTTCATCACGGACCTCGCACTTGACCCGCGCGAGACGAAGACCCAGCGGGTTGAGGTCACTTCCCAGGGAGGGCAGACCGGCACACATCGCCTCGAGCGGTACGGTTCCGCTGCCGCAAAAGGGGTCCAGGACATTGCCCCCGGGTACGTGGAACTGCTCGAGCAGGATCCGGGCAACCGCAGGGTGCATGCGCGCCGGATAGCTGTGAAAGCCGTGCGTGAGCGAGTCGCGATCCGAGGCCTGAGCGTCCATCGCACGGCCCAGCGGTACCGCGAACGCCCTCTCGCCCCGAACCGTGGCGGGGGCGGTCGTCACCACGCTGCTCAGCGGGCGGCGGCGTTGCTGCGAAGGATCAGCCACCCTTGAGCTGTTTTTCTTCTGTGGCGATGCGCTCAATCGCCTCCGGCGCAAAGGTCTCCACGCACTTGGCCAAGACGATCTTGTCTTTGCCCTTGGTGATGGGACCCGCGTTTGCAAGCACGTTCATCTGGCATGCAACCGCCGGCAGCGAGTTGACCTTGAGGCACTTGCCACGCATCTCCCCCCAAAGCTCGGCCTTGTTATCGAAATAGATCATCAAGGGCCCCGCGTCCTCATCTTCGACAAAGACGCGCTGCATGTACTCTTGATGCTGTCGCGGCAGATCCTCGCAGGCCTTCTTGAGGTTCTTGGGCATGACTTCTGGGAGCACGACCACGCGCTTGAGCTCGGCCTCCCACGCCTCTTGTTCGGCCTTCGCCGCGGCTTCCTCTTCCGCAAACTTCTGCTTGCGCTCCTCTTCGTCCTTGGCGCGTGCGGCCTTGGTTGCCTCGTCGAGCTCGCCAGCGTTGGCGGCCACCGAGGCATAGGCCTCGACGCCCGCGGCGGTCTTCTCCGCATCGCCACAGCCCGCGATCGTCAGGAGCATCCCGGCGCAGAGCGAGGCAGCAAGAGGAGAGTGCATGCGGACTTGTGGAACGAATCTTGGGTACATCGGGCTTGCTCCGTCGGCGGAGTTGGGGCGGGGCGGATGGATCACTCCGGTGATCCTGCGACCATGGATCGGGTCGCCTCCGGTCGATGGGGCGACGCGCGCCACTGGGGGCAGCTTCGTCGCCGTAGGTTCAACCCAGCCAGGTGCCGGGATCAGGTCAATGGCGGGAGAATAGCGACTCGGATGAACATCTTCACCCTCGGATCGGCTCTCGATGCGCCCTCCCGTGGGTCTGGCAGCGGCGTCGCCGCGAGGCTGGATGCCTGAGCCCGGCGGTGTAGCCTGCGCGGGTGCGTCCCTACCACGAGCTACTTGAGCGGATCCTCCGCGAGGGGATCTCACGCGGCGACCGGACCGGCACCGGCACGCGCAGCATCTTTGGCCATCAGCTGAGATTCGACCTGCGCGAGGGCTTTCCACTGGTGACCACCAAGAAGGTGCACACGCGCTCGATCATCGTCGAGCTGTTGTGGTTCCTGCGCGGTGACACCAACGTCGCGTACCTGCACGAGCACAACGTCTCGATCTGGGATGAGTGGGCAGACGCGCAAGGCGAGTTGGGCCCGGTGTATGGACGCCAATGGCGAAGCTGGCCGGGCGCAGATGGACAGGCCATCGACCAGATGCGCGCAGTGGTCGAGGGACTTCGCAAGGATCCCTACTCTCGGCGCCACGTCGTAAGCGCGTGGAACGTCGCGCAGCTGCCCGAGATGCATCTTGCCCCCTGTCACTGTCTCTTCCAGTTCTACGTCGCGAATGG
>CAZVEM010000449.1:0-3370 GCA_964626165.1 uncultured Nannocystaceae bacterium | reverse complement strand
GCGACGGCGACGGCGACGGCGACGGCGACGGCGACGGTGATGGCGACGGTGATGGTGACGGCGACGGTGACGGCGACGGCGACGGTGATGGCGATGGCGACGGCGACGGCGACGGCGAAGTCGCTGGATGCGACGGCGCGGTGTTCCTCAAGAATCCAAGCGATCCGGCGGCCGAGGGTCCCTGGCCGGTCGGTGCCCGCACCGTGACGATCGACGGCCTCACCGTTGAAGTCTGGTACCCCGCGACCCCGGGTTCTCAGGGCGGGCAGGAGAAGATCGTCTACGACATTCGCTATGCACTGCCCGAATCCGAGGACGGCAAGATCACCGACGAGCTCAATCCTCCGCATCCGTGCAACTGCTACGCGGATCTCCCACTCGACACCGCCCATGGGCCCTACCCCATGGTCCTGTTCACACATGGCACCGCGGCGTGGCGTTTTCAGTCGGCCACGATGATGGCGCACTGGGCGAGCCGAGGCTTCGTGGTGCTGAGTGCCGATCACCCGGGCCTCTGGCTCAAGGACACGCTGGGTGGGTTTTGCGGTGGTGGCATGGTCCAGCAAGATCTTGAGGGTGACAACACGGCGATCCTTGCGGCCATGGCTGGGCAGAGCGGTGAGCTGAGCTTCCTCGCCGGCTACGTCGATCCAACGCGACTCGCCGTCGCTGGGCACAGTGCCGGCGGCAATGCGACTTCGGCCATCAGCGACGAGCCCAACGTGCGCGTGTCACTGCCCATGGCCGCGAGCGCGGCGGCACAAAGCGGTCCGGATCTCGCCAGCACGATGTTCATCGGTGGACAAGCCGATGCGGTGGTTGCCTACAACCAAACCAAGGGCGCCTACAACGGAAGCGGAAACCCCAAGCGGCTGGTCGGCATCAGCAACGCAGGACACCTCGCGGTCTCCGACATCTGCTCGCTGGAGAATGCCGCAGGCCAGAACCTGATCGAGATCGCCAACGAAGCCAACCTCTGCGGTGCCGCGTTCGCGAGCTTCCTCTTCGACTGCAAGGACACCTACGTGGCCGATAGCATCTCTCACGAGATCGTGAACTACTCCACGGCGGCCGTCCTTGAGTCCGAGCTGCAGTGCTCGGATATCGATCTCCTGCTCACCTTCGCGCAGCTTCAGACCGAGTATCCCGATGTCGGCGAGTATCTCGCGGACCTGTAACAGCCAGCCGCGTGGGTCGTAGGCACGCAAGGGCGGCTGTCAGCAGCGCGTGCCCTCGCTTCCCAAGCGCCGCAGCGGCACCCCTGAGGTTGCTGTTGCGGCGCTCTGTGCGTTGTGGTCGCAGCGCCAGTCGCTCACGCTACGACCAACTCAATCAGCCGTAGCAGACCGGGCACGACCCCTGCGCGCAGGTGTTGAGCGCGTCGAGCTCGGGCGTGATGGTGGCGTTGCACTGGCCAAAGCACGCGAATCGATCGCCGCCCTGGAAGACGCACTCGATGATGCAAACGCAGTCCGAGTTCTCGAAGCATGCATCGAGTTCCGCCGGGCACGCGACGTCGAGACAGCTGGCGCAGTCGTCCGGCGGTGGCGTGCCGCAGTCGACTTCGTCCCACGGCACGGGACCGCAGTCGCAGATTCCGTTCTCCGCAAGCCCACACTCGTCGACGGGACCGCAGCAGAACATGCCGTCATCGGTACCGGTGTCAAAGCCATCGGTCGTGCTTGGGCCGTCCGTGCTGCCTTCGCAGTCATACTTGTCCCAGGGCATCTCGTTGTTGCAGTCACACACGCCGTCCATCGCCCAGCCACACACGTCCTCGGTTTGACAGCAATCCCAGCCGTCGTAGCCGTCATAGTCGTAGCCGTCGTAGTCGTAGCCGTCGTAGTCGTAACCGTCGTAGTCGTATCCGTCGTAGTCGTAACCGTCGTAGTCGTAGCCGTCCCAATCGTAGCCGTCGTAGTCGGTCCCATCGGTGGACGTGCAGTCGTTGGTGTCCCAGGGGTACTCACCGGCGCAGTCACAGATCCCATTGTCCGCGAGTCCGCAGGCATCTTGCGGCCCGCAACACTCAAGGCCGTCGGTGCTGGTGTCAGGGTCGTCGCTCGAATCTGCAGTGGCGTCGGCAACGCCATCGCTGTCAAAGTCGTAGGTCCGGGACGCGCATGAGTTTGCCGCCGTCGGGAGCACAAAGGCTGCGACGAGGAAGAGGATTCGGTGGCGACGATGCATGACTAGCTCCAAGAAACGCCATTAGCGGCGTAAGACTGAAGTGTTCGTGCCTGCGCGAACCCGCGGCGAAATCCGCGAGACGTGCCAAGCGACCCCGTCAGCGTATCAGCCTGCCGCCGGAGCGGACAACAAAGACGGGGAACGCGACTGAGCGCCGGTCTGTGCTGGCCGTTGGCTTTGTTTGGATCCCGCGCGCGACGCATGTGCAGTAGCGCGCCAGACCGATCGGCAACGCTGCAGGAATGACACGGAGAGCCTCGCCGCCGCACAACCGAGCGATGCCGGGGCCATGACAAGGACCCTGGCCGCAGCTAGCGGCGGGCAGCGGGTCAGCCCTTCGGCTTCCAAAGTCGCCGGTCCTCGACGTATCGACAGATGCGCCACAGGGTCACGAACACCAGCCCGGACAGCACGAGCACCCATGGCGCAAATGGATCTTCCGGGCCACGCATCAGCACCGGCACGGCAGCCGCCACCGCGGCGACCATCACCATGAGGGCGAGCAACCGCCGACCAAGGGACACCGGTGGATCGTAGCGGGGGCGATCGAGCGGATCTGCAACGCTGGCAGTGACGCCTTCGGGCACCCAGGCAGGATGCGCAATCCAGGCGTACAGGGACTCGCGGAGGGTCTTGGCCTGCCACGACAGAATCGCGATCTCGATGACGCGATGCACGTTGGCCCAGATCGGATCGAAGCTGTTGAGCCGCTTGGTGATGCCCCAGACACAGCGCTCCTCTTCGGCCTCGAAGGTCCCAAACAGGCGATCCCAAACGCAAAGAATGCCCCCGTAGTTCCGATCGAGGTACTGCTCGTTAACGGCGTGGTGCACCCGATGTTGGCTGGGCGTGTTGAGTACAAGCTCAAGCGGACCTAGCTTGGGGATCAGCGTTGTGTGGATCCAGAATTGATAGAGCAGGTTGATGCTCCACACGACGAGCATCACCCGCACCGAGAAACCCAGCAGCAGCACTCCCGCAAGAAAGGGCGCAAAGGTGACGTGCGTGAGCCAGCCTTGGCGGAGCGCGACCGTGAGGTTGTAATCCTCGCTCTGGTGGTGGGTGACGTGTGCCGCCCACAGCACGTTGACGACGTGCGAGAGTCGATGCCAGACGTAGTAGACAAAGTCGACCGCGACGGCTGCGAGGACCGACGTCGTCCATGAGGTCTCGTCCCAGC
>CAZVEM010000448.1:0-3390 GCA_964626165.1 uncultured Nannocystaceae bacterium | reverse complement strand
GCCGATCTCATCGAGGAAAAGCGTCCCCTTATCGGCGATTTCCAACATGCCGGGGCGGTCGGTCGCGCCCGTAAAGGCACCCCGCGTCGAGCCGAAGAGCTCGACCTCCACGACGGACTCGGCGAGGGACGCACAGTTAAGCGCCACGAAAGGCTGCGAGGATCGACGACTCTTGGAGTACAGACGGCTCGCAAGAAGGGTCTTGCCCGTGCCGGTTTCCCCGCAGAGCAACAGCGGCACGTCGGACGTGGCGTATCGCTCCATTTGGCGCTCCGACAGTGCACCCATCGGCTCGCTAACCATCTGCGCGCGCCGCCGCTGCTCGAGCGCCCGGTCCACCACACGCTCAAGTCGAACCAGATCGACGGGCTTGCTGAGATAGTCGGCCACCTGGCCCGAGCGCACAGCAGCCATCGCATGTTCAACTCCGGGATCCCCCGTCACGACGACAAAGGACGGCGAATTTAGGTGCGCAGTCTTGTACTCAAGCAGCGTGAGGCCCTCTCCATCGGGTAGGTGGCGATCGACGATGATCACGTCGTACTCATCAACCCCAAGGCCGCGGGCCTCGTCGACGCTTGCAGCGTTGCGTGCGTCGATCCCTTTGCCTGCGAAGAAGTCGCAGAGCGACATGCGAAACAATGCGTCGTCGTCCACGACAAGCACTCGCGACGGGCTCATCCGGTCAACACTCCTCTCGCATAATTCACAAAGGTCACGATGGTCCGCGTTCCTCCCCCAGGCGCCGCCTCCACTCTGAAGGTCCCCTCCATCTTGTTGAGCAAGCGATTGACGATTGCCAGCCCCAGCCCGCTGCCTTGTCGCTTGGTCGTGTAGAAGGGCCGCGCGAGCTGCTTGAGGACGCTGTCAGGGATGCCCGTGCCACTATCCGCGACGGAGATTTCGACCTGATCCCCTACGAGCCGGGCTTCGAGCGAAACCACCTTGCGTTCGGATCCCGCGACCGCGTCGCTAGCATTGCTGAGAAGATTGATGATCACCTGGTAGAACGCTCGCCCGTCGACCCGCACCAACGCCGTCACGGTGAGCGCCTGTCGGAACTCGATGCCGGCATGCTCCATGTCGGGCGCGGTCAGGTGTGCCACCCTGCGAAGTAGGGTTTCTACGTCGTGTTCCTCTAGGGAGAGAGTCTCATGCGCCGTAAAGGTGCGGAGATCTCTGAGCAGATACTCAACGCGATCGACCTCAGCGAGAATGCGGTCGATATAGTCGTTGACCTTCTCCGCGGAGAAACGAGTCATGTTGGCACGTAGCACCATCAACGCGGTCTTGATGGAGTTCACCGGATTGCCGAGCTCGTGCCGGATTCCCAGAAGGAAGTGACCGATGCTCTCCGAGAGATTGACCGAGTTCGCGATGACCCGAAGGCGCTCCTCCTCCGTCGCATCACGAGCCGTCATGAGGTAGCGCTGCCTGCTGACGCCATCCACGGGCACTGGCTGCACACGTGCGACGAAGTGCCGACTCTCATTGCTCGCAACAATCTGCAGACTTCCCATCCACCGATCACCCGCGGCAAGGCGGGCCCACGCTTCCTGTGGCAGGGCGATCTTGCCGGGGAAAAGACGATGGGCCGCGTGATTGCGGTAGTGCACCATGTTCTCTCCAGAGAACACCACCACCGCGGCGTCGACGAGATTCAGCGCGTTGGAGAGCTGCGAGATCTCGATCTGCCAGGCATCGAACTTGACGAGCGCCCGCTGTGTCGCGACCCGCTGAATCGTCCGAGCGCCGTCTGTGATGGGATCCATGCGCCACTCTACGGCACGGATCTGGCCGTCTCCGCGAAGCAGTCGACCGCGACCGCTGGCACTCTCTATGGAGCTCGGCGGCGCCATCAACTCTTCGAGCAGTCGCTCATCGACTTCGCTGCCTCTCAGCTCACTGACGCGCGCTCCTGCTAGTGATCGCATCGTCCGTCCGCAGAGTTTGGCGAAGGACTCGTTTGCATACACGACGACGTTCTCTTCGTCTCCAACCAGGACAACCGCAACCGCGTCTCCAACGACATCGGGGGTGCATCCATCGCCGCCTCAACGTTCGTGATGACGGGGGCGCCCACGACTCCGATGGTACAGCGAACACTCGTCGTGAGCTAGCGCTCACCACGAGCATCGATATTCTGCGGCGCTTCGTCAGGCGACGTCGACGAACGTCGTCGCAAGCTGCCGCAAGCAATGTGGGCGAGTGTCGGCGCCGATGCTGGCAAGAAGCAAAACTACAGTTGCCTTCAAGCCTGCCATACGGCCAAGAGCAATTACCGCCACGACGTAATCGCGCGTCGCGGTTTGCCGACTGCGACCTGCTGCGGCACGTCGCAGCGAGAACATGCAGCGCCGGCGCGCGCGTGAGCCAAGCCCAAACGTGCCGCACCGCTCGCAGATCTCGCGCCTACGCGCCTCTTCAGCAGACGTCATCGCGCGATGGGAAGCGCCAAGACGGCGCAGGCGCGCGGCCAAACGCCGCGCCATCAAGGCACGGGTCGCAAGGTGATAGTCCGGCATCCTGGCGTTGGATGCGTGCTTTCGCGCAGCGCATCATCGAACAGCGGAGTCGGTCGGACGTCGATCGAGGCATCCGACAACGTGCGCCTGGCCACCACCTTGTCGGACCCGGACCCGTCACGCGAGCACGAGGGTGCTGCGCAGATGAGAACACGACCGAAATCGTCACATCGACGCCGCGATCGTTGGTCGACGCGGTCCGTGCTGCCGCGTTCATTCCGTCGGCCACCCTTCATGGCGACCGTCGTTGTTCTCGCGACGAGCAGACGTGAGTCCGCAACGCAGTCCGCGAGACGCTGCCGGTTGTGGAGCTCGATCGTCGACGACCGCTGTGGGGCGGACTTTGTACCGCTGCACAGCTCGCCGAAGTCCCATGCAAGCGGCGAGCGGCGAGCGGTGAACTCGACGAGTCCAACTCTGTGATCGCCACGCACGACTTGAGGCGACTCGCGAAAGCGTGTGACGGCCTAGCAGGCTGGCCTGCGGCGTATAATTTCAGGTGAAGGTGTTGCGTCGCAGGTCGCCTCGCTCGCCCAATCACCGCGCACAAGGGCGTCGTCGCAACGGCATCCTCATCGCGGTTCACGCGGTCTTCGCGTCGGCCGCAGCATCAAAGGGGTGAAATGTCAGTTATCGGTTCGTACGATCACAACGGTGGTTGTCACGGGGGTGGCAATCGCGCGTGGTTGGTCGACCGACAGGTCCGATCAATCGCTCGAATGCGCCCTCAGAAATCTTTCATTGCCGTGATTGTGGCGATTGGATAGCGTGGCGGCATGAACTCCCAAGTGTTTCGCGTCGCAGCAGCGTCCCTCCTCTTGCTCCTTGTTCCCGCATGCGGCGACGACGGAGGCACCACCGATGC
>CAZVEM010000447.1:0-3397 GCA_964626165.1 uncultured Nannocystaceae bacterium | reverse complement strand
CTGCCGCCGCTGCGCCGCCGCCCTCCGGTCCCGCCGCCGCGGCTCCCGCCGCTGCTCCGGCCGCCGGTGGTGCGCCTAAGCCAAGCACGCGCGGCTGGACGATGTTCATGGACGAGGAGCCGGCTGCCCCCGCCGCCGCGGCTCCAGCTGCCGCGCCTGCGGCCGCAAAGCCGCCTTCGGGACCAAGTGCCGCTCCCGCGGCCGCACTCCCGCCGCCACCGGCGTTTTCGTCGACGCCGACGCCCGCACCCGCGGCTGCGCCGGCTGCCAGCGCCAGCACGCCCGCTCCTGGTGAGGCGCCGTCGACCCGCGGCTGGACGATGTTTATGGATGGCGATTCGGCCGCCCCCGCCCCCGCGCCGGCTGCACCGGCAGCGGCTGCACCTGCGGCGGCAGTGCCTGCAGCGGCGGCACCCGCAGCGGCTGCACCCGCAGCCGCTGCACCGACGCCGGCAGCCGCGCCGGTAGCGGAATCTGGACCCGGTGCCGGCGCCCCGTCGACCCGTGGTTGGACCATGTTCATGGAGGCGCCGCTGCCCAAGTCGGACGACGGCTCGGCTCCCGCAGCCGAGCCTTCCGCGCCGGCAGCCGAGCCTGAGGGCTCGATCGACGGTGCCTCGGACAACAAGGGCTGGACCGTCTTTATGGACAAGGCGCCCGTGTTCACGCCGCCCGCAGGCGTGGCACCTCCCGCCGGACCGATGGGCTTTGCCCCGAGCGCCTCGGCAGGTCCGAGCAGCGCCGGCAGTGTCGAGAGCAAGCCGGTCGCGCCCGCACCCGCACCCGCGGGCGGTGGTCGCACGATCGTCGTGCAGGGCGGGGCGGTGCCCACCTCGCCCAAGGAAGACACGACCTACTACCAGTCCGGATCGCAGGGGCCTGAGCGCGTGGGCTCGGTGACCCGCGACGTGATTCCCGTACAAACGCCTTCGCGCCCAATCGTCGAGGAACGCCACGCATCGGCGGGCTCACCGCCCAATGCTGCGCCTCCTTCGTCGGTGCCTGCCACAAGCAACCCAAATGCAATGGCACCGGGGCGAAGTGCTCCCGTCGCAACGCAGGGATCCTCGTTCCCCGTGGTACCGGTCGTCATCGGCGGCATCGTGCTCATCGCGATCATCGTGACCGCGGTGATGATGCTGACCTAGCTGGCCGGTCAACAGCATGCTTTGCGCGCTCATCTGCGCAACGCATCGGTTTTAGAGATGCATCTGTCGTTTCGAGCGATGCCATCTCTCGATGGCTTCCATCTCGAAACGATGTGCGTCGTTGCGATGCTCGCGGGCTTGACCCGCACCGCACGGCACCGCCGTGCACCGCACAGGTGCACGGCGCCATACGCTGACGTCGAGCGCATGGGCTGGACTCACCACGCGCGGCGAGCAAAGCATGTTGAGTTCGAGCGCGCTGCCACTCAGCGCGATCGAAGCATGCACCCATGAGAGTGCTTTGAGAACAACCACGCTCGCGACGAAACGCAACCCCGCGTTACTGTTGCGGCTCTGCTTCGTACTCGGACGCGGGCTCGCCTTGTGCCTCGTAGCCCTGTTCCTCCGTGTACGCGGCCTCGGCCTCTGGTGCGGCACCTTGATCCGCGTAGTCCTGCGTCTGCGCGCCGTCGTACCCGGCTTCGCCCTCGACCTCTTGCGAGGACATCACGCCCGACTCGTCATTCTCGTCGACTTCGATCACGCCGCTGGGCATATCTTCGTAGTCCTCCGAGGGGGACGCGACCGCCTCGTGGACCTCCGACCGCGACAGCGAGCTGGCGGAATGCGACGACAGGGCAGGGCGCTGCCCGGACTTCCAGGCTTGAATGGACGACACGATGTGTTCGTAGGGAAGCATCGAAGCTGAGGTCGGCGTAGGCCGCTCCTTGGGAGCAACACGCTATCAAATCCACAGCCCGAGCGACATCGAGGCGCCGCCTGACTCGCGGGCTCGAGCCCGATGCGGCGGCACCGCGCCGCGGGGAAACTGCGGCTGCTACGGCGCCGAGTCGGGCGGCGCATCGACGACCGCCCAGCTCTTGCGCACGATCTCGCCGTCGCGAATCAACTCGACTTCGAGCTGGGTCGCCTTTGGGATCAATGCCATCAGCTTGTCGACCGCGTCAGGCTGCTCAAGGCGCTGGCCATTGACCTTAAGCACAATGTCGCCGGTTCGCAGGTCACATCCATCGCGGCACACGGCAGGATCGTCTGGCCACAGCTCGCCGATTCGCCATCCGAGAAAGCGGCCCTGGTCTCGCACGGCACTCAGCGCGAGCTGACGGAGGAGGTAGGCCGGCTTGCCATTGTGAGTTGCGCGCTCAATCTCATCGCGAAAGATGGTCCCCGGTGGTCGCTCGCGCGGGGGCGAGGTCAGCGTTGCCACGGACTGGGCGTCCGCGCCGTCGGGGTTGGTCTCGTCGCCTAGCATCGAGCCCGCATCGCCGCGTGTCGTACCTGCACCGCCATCCCGCTCGCCCCGCTCGCTTAAGAGCGCCTCACGAGCCTCCGCGTCGGAAGACGGATGCGCGCACGCAGCTGTGCCGAGCAGCGCGCCGAGCACGGCGGTTGCGGCGGCGAGCTGGACAGATGCGAGCGTGCCTCGATTCGCGCGCGCGAGGAGTCGCTCGGCGACGCGCGGCCAGATGACGGGCGTTGAGACCGTCTTGCGCGCCGGCTCGCACGCTGGCTTTGGTGCGCGGATTTGCCGTGACGCTCCGCGACCCTCCGCTTGGGGCGTCAGCGCGCCGATCATCGTGTGGTGGCAGGTCTGCGCATCGGGCTCAAGGGACGCCATCGTTTGAGCTTCCCCTTAGCCGCCCAAGCGCGCAACTTCGCTGCAGGATCGCATCCTCGCACCGGGAGGTCTACGGCATGACGCGGGGTCGGCCTTCCCCCTCGTCGCGCGGTCGCCGTCCGGCGGCGGAACGCGAATGCCCGTCGCAGCTGCCCGGCGCCGGGGATGCGCACCACTGCCTCAGGCCCTGGCCACCACGAGTCAGCCGGCGGCCGCGAACAGCGGGGCGACTTGTTCCCAGATCGCACGCTCGACCTCGTCCTGGGACGCTGCACCATCGAGAATCGCGACGCTTTCACGTCGCTGCGGTGGCAGCGACTCGATCACGCTTCGGTAGCGCATCGCGAGCGCGCGCTGGACTTCAAGTTGATCGAAGCGCTCTTCGGGCTCGAGCGTCTGGGCGCGTCGGCCGGCAACGCGCTGGCTTGCGAGCTCCGCATCCACGTCGAGCAGCAGCGTGCGTGTCGGCCACGGAGCGAGTTGGTTGAGCGTGGCAACCCATTGCTCATCAAGGTCGAGGCCTTGATAGGCCAATGAACTCAGAACATATCGGTCGCAGATGACCGCGACGCCCCTGCGGCGCGCCGGCTGGATGACTTTCGCCACGTGC
>CAZVEM010000446.1:0-3406 GCA_964626165.1 uncultured Nannocystaceae bacterium | reverse complement strand
GGCATGTCCTCGCACGCGTGGAAGGTGAACTTTTGCAAGTTCACCAACGAAACACGCTGCTCGATTGAAGACGCGCTGGGCGTCAGCCACCAGGCTTGGGTCGCGTGCTGCAACGGCACAACCGCGGGCGGCGGCTACGAGCTCGCGCTTGCGTGCAAAGAGATCTACTTGATCGACGACGGCAACAGTGCCGTGAGCCTCCCCGAAGTCCCGCTCCTTGGCGTGCTACCCGGAACTGGCGGCCTGACCCGACTGGTCGACAAGCGGCAGATCCGCCGCGATTTAGCTGACATGTTCTCGACCACGGCCGAGGGCGTGCGTGGCAAGCGTGCGATGCAGTGGGGACTTGTCGACGGGGTCTTCCCGCGGACCAAGTTCGATGCGTCGATCGCAAATCGCGCAACCGCCCTTGCAACCGAGCTGCGTGCCAACCTGGCGGAGGGTGAGCGCAAGGGCGTGGCGCTTTTACCCCTCGAGGTCGAGAAGACCGAGAACAGCCGGACCTACTCCCACGTTCGCCTTGAGTGGGATGTCGGCACTCGCATGGCCCGGCTGACCGTCACCGGCGCAAATCAGGCCGACGTTGAGCTCGCGCAGGCCGGCGGCGAAGCGCTGCGTGAGCGCGGCGCGAATGGCTGGGCCCTGGCGACCTTCCGCGAGCTCGAAGACGCGATCTTGTACCTACGCACCAACCTCCTCCAGGTCGGCCTTGTGCTGGTGCGGGTCGAGGGAGACGCACAGTTGCAGGTGGCTCACGACGAGGCCCTCGCCAAGGCGCAAGGCCACTGGTTCGTGCGCGAGACGCTGGCGTTCATGGCCAACACCTTGCGGCGCCTCGATCTGACCAGCCGTTCGATGTTTGCGCTCGGCGACATCGGCAGTGCATTTGCGGGCTGCCTGTTTGAGCTTGCGCTCGCAGCGGATCGCTTCTACATGCGCGACAGCGAGTCGGCCCCGATCCATGTCGCTCTCAGCGTGCTCAATGACGGCGCACTGCTGATGAGCCACGGTCAAAGCCGGCTGCAGACGCGCTTTTGCGGCAATCAAGCCGCCTTTGAGAAGGCCCGCGCTCAGATCGGCAAGGGACTGCTGAGCGCCCAAGATGCGGATGCCGCCGGTCTTGTCACGGTCACCCTCGACGACATCGACTGGGACGACGACAGCCGCGTCGCGATCGAAGAGCGCGCGAGTCTGTCGCCCGACGCGCTTACTGGCATGGAGGCCAACCTTCGATTCGCGGGGCCAGAGTCGCCCGACAGCAAGATCTTTGCGCGCCTGACCGCGTGGCAGAACTGGATCTTCATCCGGCCCAACGCGACTGGCCCCAACGGCGCGCTGACACTGTACGGACAGCCCGATAAGCCGCAGTTTGACTGGAAGCGCGTGTAGAGCCGCACGGCCGCGACCCGACACGTTGATTCCCGACCCATTCCCCTCACCTCTCTGCAAGCGCCACGACGCATCTCGCCCGTACTGACGCAGAACCTAAGGACACGATGACCACGTCCACGACCGTCGATCTCAACAGCAAGATCCCCAACAACGTCGGCCTTGCCGATGACGTCAAGCTCCAGCGCGCCCTGGAGCACTGGTTGCCCTCGTATCTCGAGTGGTGGCGCGATATGGGCCCGTCTGACTTCGCCGACAAGCCGGTCTATCTGCGCACGGCGATCGGCGTGAGCTCCGAAGGCTGGGCACACTACGACCACGTCAAGATGCCCGACTACCGCTGGGGCATCTTCCTCAACCCGCGGCCCGACGCGGCGACGATTCGCTGCGGGGACGATGCCGGCCAGCCGGCGTGGCCCGAGGTGCCCGGTGAGTACCGCAACGCGCTGCGCCGCATCATCGTGACCCAGGCCGATACCGAGCCTGCGAGCGTCGAGCAGCAACGCCTGCTTGGACACATGGCGCCCAGCCTCTACGACCTGCGCAATCTCTTTCAGGTCAACGTCGAAGAGGGTCGCCACCTCTGGGCGATGGTCTACCTCCTCCACAAGCACTTTGGCCGCGACGGCCGCGATGAGGCCGACGAGCTGCTCAATCGCCGCAGTGGCGATCCCGACAAGCCACGCATCCTCGGCGCCTTCAATCAGCCCTGCGACCATTGGCTGAGCTTCTTCGCGTTCACCATGTTCACGGATCGTGACGGCAAGTATCAGCTCGCCGCGCTCAGCAACAGCGGCTTTGACCCGCTCGCACGCTCGACGGAGTTCATGCTCACCGAAGAGGCGCACCACCTCTTTGTCGGCGAGACCGGGATCGGTCGCATCATCGAGCGCACCTGCCAGCTCTACAAGCAAGACCCCAACAACGACGTGCGAGCGCAAGGCGGGATCGATTTCGACCTCATCCAGCGCACGATCAACTATTGGTACACCTACAGCCTCGATCTCTTCGGCGGCGAGATCTCCAGCAACGCCGCGGACTTCTTCGCGAGCGGCCTCAAGGGCCGTTACAAGGAAGTCCAGTACGAGGACCACGTCGTTCGGACCGGTGACTACAAGATCGCGATGGTGGAGGATGGACGACTCGTCGAGAAGGACGTGCCGCTGCGCACCGCAATGAATGAGGTGCTCCGGGATGAGTACGTCGCGGACTGCGAGCGCGCACTCAACAAGTGGAACCGAACGATCAAGAAGGCCGGGATCGACTTCCAGCTCACGCTGCCGAGCCGTCGCTTCCACCGCCACCAGGGCCTGTATGCAGGTCAGTACTTCAATCCGGCGGGCGATGTGATCACTGCGGCCGAGTTTGAGGCCAACAAGGATCGCTGGCTCTTGGTCAAGTCCGACAACGACTACCTGATCTCGATCATGAAGCCCTGCTACGAGCCGGGTAAGTTTGCCAACTGGATCGCCCCGCCCGCCAAGGGCATCGAGGGCCGCGAGATCGAGTTCGAGTACGTCAAGCTGCACGACTGACCGGCACTCGAGTGAGAAGAGCCCCTGCTGCGCAAGCACAGGGGTTTTTTTGTGCCAGGGAGCGATTGCGGTGGGGCAGCGCTCAAGCGAGCAGCCCGGCCAGCCCGCGCCGCACGCAGCCCCTCGCCACGCGTGCGACCGCGCGTCGTCGAATCGTTTTGCCAACCGCATCCGCTGCCTCGGCTGCATCTTGGTTGGCGGAGCGGAGCGGATCTGAGACGCTAAGCCCATGGCTTATCGATCCGTACTTGGAGTCCGTCCCTCCTTCGCCCGCCTCCTCCTCGCGCTGAGTCTCTGCGGCACGCTCTCACTGGCGCTCGCATGTGGACCCGGCACGGGCTCCGACGCCACGGACGCCGGCGGAACGGGTGACGGCGACGGCGACGGCGACGGCGATGGCGATGGCGACGGCGATGGCGATGGCGATGGCGACGGCGACGGCGACGGCGATGGCGACGGCGACGGCGACGGCGACGGCGACG
>CAZVEM010000445.1:0-3431 GCA_964626165.1 uncultured Nannocystaceae bacterium | reverse complement strand
TTCACGGTCGCGTACGACAGCGGGATGAGCTTGGTCTGCAGCGGCTTGAGCTGGACCTGAGCGTTGGCACGCTCGATCGCCTTGTTGCGCTCGTCCTCCAGCGCCTCGAGCGTCGCAACGCGAATCACGTTGCCCTCCTGCACCATGCCAAGGCCGAGCGATCGAAGAATGATGTCGAGCGCCTGATCCCAAGGCACGGCGGTGAGTCGCATGGTCACCTTACCGTCGACGCCCTGTCCCGCGATGATGTTGACGCGCCCGATGTCCGAGAACAGCAGCAGCACGTCCTTGATCGGTGCGTCCTGCAACTCGATATCGATCCGCTCGCCGCGCCACTTGCTGCGCTTGCCAAACTCGTTGGCCATCGGCACGGGCGGTGACGAGAAGCCAGCGACCTGGTTGGACGGTAGCGAGACCGGCTTGCTCTGCGCGTATGAGCTCTCGGTCGTGACGGTCTTGTCGCTACCCTTGCGCGGAACCTTGCGCTTGAAGGTGAAGACAAGCTGACCGGGCCTCTCGGTGATCTCGGGCGGCGTGTCGTCGAGCGTCGAGAGCACGATCTTGACCTCGCGGCCCTCGCCGAAGCTGGTCACCATGCCGACCGGGCCCTGGAAACCGGTGGCGTCCAGGCTGCGCTCAAGGACACTTGGGATGCTCGCATGGTCCAGCACTACCGTGTGGAGGCGTGGGCCCATCGAGTTGCCTGCGTACACAATCGGACCCTCGACATCGACGATGACGCGAACGGACTCTCGGCCATCCTCATATCGGATGTCGCGCACCTTCGCGATCGGCACCTTCTTGTCCGACTTGGTCGGCTTGGCCTCCGGCTCGATCGCGGCGCTATCGCCCGCACTGGGCGGAGCCTCGACAAGCGCCACTGCCTCAAGACCCGCCTCCTTGCCCATCTCGGGCGCCTTGGGAGGCGCGGCTGCAAGCGCAGCCTGTTGAGCCAGCGTCTGGGCCAGCTTGTCTTCGGCCTGCGCCAACTGAGCCTCGAGTGCGGTCAGCTTCTCGCCCTTGGACGCCAAACCGGCTTCGGCGGCCTTGAGCTTGGCTTGTGCCTCGGCGAGTGCGGCGTCGGCTTCCTTGTCCTTCTTCTTGTTCCGGCCGGCGGACTTGCTCTGGCGCTCCTTGGCCGCCTCGACGTCGCTGGAAAGCTTCGCGAGCTCGCTCTTCTTGGCCTCGATCACGCGACCGAGCTCTTCGCTCATCGACTGCTGCTCTTCGAGCACGGCCTTGAGGCGAGCGCGATCCTTCTCCAGCGTTGCGACGCGCTGATCAGCCTGGTTGGCGCGCTGCTGCGCCGCGGCAGCGGCGGCGTTGGCCTCTGCGAGCGCGTCATCAAGTGCCTTCTTTTGCTTCTTGCTCGCGCTCTTTGCCCCGTCCTTGGCGCTCTGCGCTTCTGCGAGCGCTTTGGCGGCCGAAGCTCGCTCCGTCGCGGCGGCGGTGCGCTCCTTCTCGGCGGCAGCAAGCGCGTTCTTGGCCGCGCGAAGCTTGGCCTCCGCATCCTTCGCGCTCGCCTCGGCGGCCTGGTTGAGCTGCGCCGCGATCGCGGCTTGCTCGCTCGCCCACTTGCTGCGAGCCGCTGCAAGCTGGCGCTGCTTGGTGACATCCTTGCTCTCGGCCGAGACGGCGGCCTTGGTTGCGGTGGCCTCCTTAAGTGTGGCTTCCGCGGCTTCGCGTGCCGACGCACTCAGTTCGCGCTGCTGCTGGGCGTCCTTTTTTAGCGCCGCGGCCTTGCCCGCATCGGACTTCGCCGCGAGCAGCTCAGCGGCCGCACTCTCCTTGAGCTTCTTGACTTCCGCCTCGGCCTGCTTGCGTGCAAGATCGGCACTGCTGCGCGCATTCTCTGCGGCTGCGGTTGCCGCGGTGAGCTGGGTGCGAAGCTGCTCAACCTGGCGCTTGGCGGCCCGGGTCGTTGCGGTGCGCTTCTCGGCCTTGGCGAGCTCTGCGGCTGCCTTGGTCTCGCGAGATTCCGCCTCCGAAGCGCGCTTCTCTGCCGCAGCCGCCTTGGTCTCGGCGGCAGCCACTTGCGCCTCGGCCTCGGCCTTGAGTGCCTCGGCCTCGCGCTTGAGCTGCTCGATCGCAGTCTTCTGCTCGGATGCCGACTTGCGCGAGAAGTAGGCCTCTGGCGGAGCTTCCCGCGGCGTAACGGTGACGACGAGCTTGTTGTCGCGGGGCACCACGACGTAGCTCGAGTCGCGCTTGAGGTCGATCGAGATCCGCGCGAGTCGAGCACCGCTCTCATCCACCGAGCCGATCGCGATGCGACCGATCGCCCACGAGTCCACTGCCTTGGTCGCCGGAGCACTGCCCCTGTCGGCGTTGGAGACGTCGATGACAAGCCGCTCGGGATCGCTGAGTCGGTAGACGTTGAACGTCGGCTCTCGGCTGCCCTCAAAGGTGAGGACGGTCGAGCCGTCGCTCGACTCCTGGGCCGACACCCCCGTGAGCGTGTTGACGGGATTCGCGGCGCTCAGATCGCGAAGGGACACACCTCGAGCGGAGGGCGGAGCGGCGTGTGCGACGGGTACCACTGGCGCGAGCGCCATGACAATCGAGAGGCCTACAGCGAGGCTGCCGAGTGGGGACCACACAGGGTTGTCGTTGGGATGAGACATGGAGGACTCCACGATTCCGGTCAGAAAGTGAGCGCGCCGCGACCGGGTCGGCAGAACTCAAGAAGTTGCGGCACGAATGTGCAATTTCAGGCGGATTGGTCAAGATTTAGGCCAAGCGCTCCCCGGCGCACCGCGAGACCAAGCGCGGAGCTCTGGGTTCCACGTGGCAGTCCGTGGACAGATGTGTAGCTTCGCCGTTGTCTCGGCTAAAGCGCGTCGAGCATCAAATCATTCGTTCTTTAAGTAGATCGCACGACGCTTCCCAGTCTCGAGGTTGAGGCTGCGCGCGAGTTCTTCGTCGACGACCTCAACTTCTACGTAATCACGGTTCACAGAACTGAGCAAAACCTCTTCACGAGCGAAGTACTCGCCCTGCGTAATCGAGCCGCTCCAACCATCGCTGGCCAGGAAAAGTGCTCGCGGCGAGGTTCCTCGGACTCCGCGTGCGATCGCGATGAGCGTGAGATCGCCGAGCGAGTACGAGCCCATCCGGACGTCGCGCTGACGCGAGACGGTCGGGGTCGCAACCTCGATCTGCTCGGCCCCACTGCCCGCGATCGCGGAGAGGAAGGGATCACGCGAGGTCGGTGCAAAGTCTTCGCGCGAAAGCTGCTTGGGCCGAGGATTCTTGGGCGCCGCCGCAACCGGGGCGCCGCCATCCAATACCGGTGGCCCGCCCTCGGGTCCGGGCGGCGGCGGGGCTCCCTGCGCCGGCCCACCACCAGGTACGCCTCGTTGCACTGCCGGCTGGGCAGCGTCGCCGCCACAAGCCACCGCAAACGCGGCCGCTGCGGCAATGAGCACGAC
>CAZVEM010000444.1:0-3433 GCA_964626165.1 uncultured Nannocystaceae bacterium | reverse complement strand
GTGTTTGGCGTGCTGGTGGTGCAAGACGTGATCGCGATCGTCTTGCTCACGCTTCTCAGCACATGGGTGCAAGGCGCCGCGCCAGACTCGGAAGGGCTCGGCCAGGTGCTCGCTGAACTCGCGGCATTTGTCGTCATCACCGGCGTCCTTGGCCTGCTCGTCATCCCACCGATCCTGCGCTTCGTCGTTGCCCAGCGCGGCTCCGACTCCATGACCGTCGTCCCGATCGCGGTCTGCTTTGGCTTTGCAGCGCTGGCCGCCACCTTTGAGTACTCGCTAGCGCTCGGCGCATTCCTGGGTGGGGCCGTGGCCGCTGAATCGGGCCACGCACACACCTTTGCCAAGCGGGTCGCGCCACTGCGCGACGTCTTTGCGGCAGTCTTCTTCGTTTCGATCGGGACGCTGCTGGACTTTGAGCTCGTGCCTGCCGCCCTGCCCTCGATCGCGATCGTCACGCTCCTGGTGATCGTCGGCCAGACCTCACTCGTTACGATCGGCAGCTTGCTGTCCGGCGGCGACCTTCACACCGCGATCCGGAGCGGCTTGTGCCTCTCCCAGATCGGCGAGTTCTCCTTCATTATTGCCGGCATCGGTACTGCCGCCGGCTTTCTTGATCCGATGATGAGCGTGTGTGCGATCGGAGTCGTTGCGTTGACTTCGGCAACCACACCGCTGCTGGTACGCAACTCCGACGCGATCGCGGACCGCCTCGAACGGCGACTGCCCGGTCCGGTCCAGACCCTGCTCGCGCTCTACAGCACCTGGCTCGCAAGCCTGAGCAAGCCGGTCAACAACAGCGCCCGCGCCCGCATCGTTCGGCTGATCACGTGGATGCTGGTGGACGCGCTGCTGATCGTTGTCATTGTCGCCGCCGCGGCATTGATCGCTCCCCACGCCACACAGCGGCTGGTTGACGCCGCGTGGGATGAGCGAACCAGCCGGCTCATCCCTTACGCCACGGGCCTTCTGATCGCGTCCCCCTTCATGCTCGGGCTGATCCGCGCGGCGCAACGACTGGGGGAGATCGTCGCGTTTGCCGTGTTGCCCCGCGCCCCCGCGACGCGCACTGACCTCGGTGCCTCACCGCGCGGGGCCTTTGTCGTCGCGATCGAACTTGGTGTCGCGTTCGTGATCGGACTCCCCATGGTGGCGATCACCCAGCCCTTCTTGCCACCGGCGCTCGCGTTCGCCGCGCTGGTCGTCCTCGTCATCGCACTGCTCTGGAGCCTGTGGCGCCGCAGCACCGAGCTCGACGCCCATGTTCGTGCGGGATCTGAGGTTGTGCTTGAGTTCCTCCGCCGCGGCGACGCGGGACCGCAACAGCCCAGTGAGCCGGCAACGCCGTCACTTGAGCAGCTGCTGCCCGGGATCGGGGAGATCGCCCGTCTCACACTCAGCCCTACGTCGCGCTACCTCGGGGAGGCCAGCGCACTGGCACGACTGGAACACCGAGCCGGCGTCAAGGTCCTCGCGCTTGGGAGAGACGGCAGCTTTGAGGTTGCGCCGCGAAGCGACTCGGTGCTTCAAGCCGGCGACGAGCTCGTCGTTGCCGGCACACCAGATGCCTGTTCTCATGCCGCGTCCCTCGCGAGTGGTACCGCTGAAAGCACGGCGCAAAGCGACATCCATCCGATCGGCGAAATCGACGTGAATGGCGCGTTGTGAGCCCGTTTGGGCCGTCGACCCGCATCGCTGCGTCACCAAACGACCCGCATGTGTCACTTCGGCACATCGACGTCCGCTCGGAACCATGAAAGGTCAGCCTTGGCGTTGGCCCCGAACTTGCTTAGGAGTCAAGTCGTGGACCACAAGGCACACAAGACCTCACGCATCGTGCTCCTGGCCCTGGCCCTGTCAGCATGTCGCGGTCCGGGAGAAGAGCACGATGAGCGCCCGACGCTGCACGTGACCTCGCCCCTGCGCGAGGATACGACCTTGGCCCGGGAGTACGTCGGCCAGATCCGCGCCAAGCAACACATCGAGATCCGCGCGCTTGAGCGCGGCTATCTCGAGGAGATCTTCGTCGACGAAGGCCAGGTGATTCAGGCCAACCAGCCGATGTTCCAGATCATGCCTCGGATCTACCAGGCGGAGGTCAAGAAGGAAGCCGCTGAGGCCAAGCGCGCCGAAATCGAGCTGAGCAACACCAAACTGCTGGCGGACCAAAACGTGGTATCGCCCAATGAGCTCGCGCTCGCGCGTGTCAACCTTACGCGCGCCAAAGCAGAGCTTGAGCTCGCCAAGGCGCATCGCGGCCTGACCGAGATCCATGCGCCCTTTACGGGGATCATGGGCCGCTTCCAAGCGCGACAGGGCAGTCTTCTTGAGGAAGGTGATCCACTCACCACGTTGTCCGACAACAGCGTCGTGTGGGTCTACTTCAACATGGCCGAGCGCGACTACCTCCACTTCATGGCGACGCGAACCGCAGGTGAGCAGCAGGTGGTTCATCTGCGCATGGCCAATGGCGAAATCTTCCCGCGTCCCGGTGTGATCGAGACGATTGAGGCCGACTTTGACAACGAGACAGGCACCATCGCGTTTCGTGCGGCCTTCGAGAATCCTGACGGACTGCTTCGCCACGGGCAGACCGGCAAGGTCATTCTCGCCGAGAAGCTCGACAAGGCGCTGATCATCCCGCAAAAGGCGACCTTCGACATCCTCGATCGCAAGTTCGTCTACGTCGTCGACGCCGAAGGCCGCGTCGCCTCGCGACCCATCAAGGTCCGTGCCGAACTGCCGCAGATCTTCGTGATCGAAGAGGGCCTCAAAGAAGAGGATCACATCCTGCTCGATGGCCTACGCAACGTCCACGAGGGCAGCGTCATCCATCCTGATTTCAGCGCACCCGCTGATGTGGTCGCGCATCTCGAGGTTCGCGCCGAGTAACCAAGCTTTCGAGGCGACTTCCCGCAGGAGCATCTCTCGCGACGCCGAGACCGCGCAACGAACGGTCAACGGCGAGCCAGGCCATTACGCGCGCCTCCGTTCAGAAAGGCCAGATCATGTTTGAGCGATTTATCCGCCGCCCCGTCCTCGCCATCGTGCTCGCGGTGCTCACGGTCTTTGTCGGGATCTTGGCGATGCGCTCGCGCCCCGTATCGCAGTTCCCCGAAATCTCGCCGCCGCGCGTGATTGTCAGCCTGGTCTACCCAGGCGCCAGCGCGCAGGTGCTGGTTGAGTCCTCGCTCATCACGCTGGAGCGCGCGATCAATGGCGTTCCCGGGATGACCTACATGACCTCCGATGCCACCAGCGCGGGTGAGGCGACCATCCAGGTGATCTTTGAGCTCGGCACGGATCCCAATCAGGCGGTCGTGAACGTCAAGAACCGCGTCGACCAGGTGATGAATCGATTGCCGCCTCTGGTGCAGCTTGAGGGTGTGATCGTCAATCGCGTGCAGCCCAGCATGTTGATGTACATCAACCTCTA
>CAZVEM010000443.1:0-3513 GCA_964626165.1 uncultured Nannocystaceae bacterium | reverse complement strand
CACCCGAGCGCGGGGACTCCGGTGAGTCGGGGAGGGCGGTCTCGCCGGCGCCCGCACCTTCACCGGGCCCGACGCCGGTCACCGATCCCTGGGCCGAGGGTGATGCTGGGGCGATCCGTCCCCGCAGCCCCTAACACCTGCCATCACCAGCGACGCGTCGCTGCAAACAAAGAAGGCACCGCTCCCATTGCGAGCGGTGCCTTCATACCTTGTCCACTTGTGATCAACACGGTGAGGACGCGGCGTCCCGAGCCTCCTGCACTCCGTGACGCGCGGCGCGACCGGCCCCACCCGTTCGCGACGGTCACCGGGTGCAGAGCCCGGCCCGCTCGTGCGCTTAGCCGTCCTTCTTCGAGTCGTCGCGGCCCTGATCGAAGATGGAGGGCGGCGTGATGACCCCGGTGCTCGCGGGTCGCTCGATCAGAGGACTTGAGGGCGTGCTCGCCGAGCTCAGCGGACCGGCGCCCAAGGGAGCACGGGCGGGCGCTGCAGGCTTGGCGGCTTCCTTGCTCTCCTTTTGCATCTGCGCCCAGCGCTGCTTGACCACGTCACCGGCGATCTCACGAGCACCAAGACCAAAGGCAAGCGCCGCCGCGAGGCAGAGCGCACCAAAGAGGAGCGCGAAGGCCAGCAGGACAAAGTTCTCGGCGACACCGATCTGATGGATGGCCATCGTCACGGCGAAGACCAGCACGCCCGAGCGCGCGAACTCTCCCATCCAACGGGGGGCCGCACCTTCGGCCGTCGGCTGACGCGCGTGGATGACATCGCGAACGTAGTTGCCGACGACAAAGCCGACGGCGACCACCGCCAATGCCACCAGCGCCCGCTGCACGCCGAACTCGAGCAGGGCATCGACGTATCCGGCCCAAGTCTGGAGTCCGACGTTTTGCAGAGCCTGTGTCAGCGCGACGAGCACGATGACGGCCTGCGCGACAAAGCCACCGAGTTCGCTGGGTTCACCGAGTCGGTCCTCGCGGTCGGCAAGCTTCTCCACGCCGATACCCGCGAGCATGCGCTCGAAGCCGACGTTGCGCAGTGCTGTGGCCACGAAGGCGCGCACGAGGCGACCGACGACAACGCCGGCCGCGATGATCAGGATCGACACCGCCAGCGTGGGCAGCACGTTCCAAAAACGCGTCATCACATCGGTCAGCGGCTCACTGAGGGTCTTGAGCCCAAGCTCGTTGAGGGCCGCAAGCACTGCCTGCAGCACGATAAACACCTGCATCGCGAGGCCCGCGAGGCCCGACGCCTTGAGATCGCCGAAGATCGATCCGAGGTTGGCGCGCTCTGCCAGTCGATCGAGGCCGATCGAGGCCAGCAGCTTGCTGAGGATCGCCCGCATCACGCGGCCGAAGATCCAGCCGGCGGCGACGAGGAGCGCCGCGACGCCGAGCGAGGGCAGCACGGTCACGATGCGCTCGATGGCATTGCGCAGAGGCCCACTGATCGCCTCGATCTTGAGGGCGTCAAAGAAGCCTGCGAGGCCAAGGGTCATGATCAGCCAGAACACGATCTGGCCTGCGGTGTCGCTAAAGACCGGCGACTGCTCTTCGGCGTCCTTGGCGTCCTTGGCGTCCGCATCTGCCGCCTTGGCCTCACCCTCCGCGGCGGGGGCAGCATCGCCCGAGAGCTCAGCGAGGCGCGCATCGATTCGCGAGGCCGAAACCACCACAGTGACGACCTTGCGGAGAATGCTGGCTGCGAGGTAGGCGACGACGAGGATGCCGAGCGCCCACAGGAGCGTCGGACCCGTCTGCACGACCGTGTCGACCAAGCGCTCGATCGGGCCGGCGGCCTTGCTCAGACCGACGAATTCGAGGACGCCAACGACCACCAGCGCCATCAAGAGCCAGAACACGACCGCTGCGATCCCGCGCTCGAGGGCGTGGGCTTCCATGGCCTTCTTGGCGGCTTCCTTGTTCTCAAAGAGCAGATCGATGCCGATGCGCTCCGCGATCCAGTTGTCGATCTCGGTCTTGGTGAGGATCTTGTAGACCGCCCACGAGATCAGCTTGGCGGCGATCCAGCCGACGATGAACAAGAGCAGCGAGAGCAACACCTGCCACGCGACTTGGGCCCCACCGCTTTGAAGTGAGTCGGTGAGCTGCTGCTGGATCTGCGCGAACCAGTCGCCGCTCTCGGCGGGCGTCGGCGGCGGGGGGGCCTTCTTAGGCGGTGCCGCGAATGCGACCCAGGGCGTCACAGCGAGGGCCGCGGCCGAGAGCCAGGCGAAGCAGGATCCAAGCCGAGGTCGGCTGGGGGACTGGGGGGCTTGTGTACTCAGCGTCATGGGGAAGAGCGCAAGTGCGCGCCAGGCACCTTCGCCGTTTGTCGGCCTTTGCGCAAGCTGGCCCGGGCCGTGCTAAGGCCGACCTGGCCATGCATCGCGATCAATTCACGCGCGGATTCGCACGGGGAGCAGCCATGAGCGCTGGGCACCGCATCGACGTCATCTCGATGGGCTCTGGAAGCCCACCACGTCCGCTCGCATTCCGTGCGGCAGCGAGGAGGCCGGGCCTCGGTGGGCTCGTCGCGCTCGCGCTCGCGCTTTTCTCGTTGGGTGCGTGCCAAGGCGCTGCAAAGGAGAGCGCCGCGACCCCAGACGCCGGCGGCCTGGCCAATGCATCTGCGGACGGTGACGTGGCCAAGGGCGATGGTCATGGCGTAGCCAGCGTCGAGGGGGGCGGAGAAGATCCGGCCGCCGGGACTGCGGCAGTCGATTCCGCGACCACGAGCGGCGACGTTGACCCGCCCACGACCGACCCCGTTGCCAAAGACATCGTTGCTCCCAATGGCACTGTCATGAAGCCCTGCGGCCCTGCGCCTACCGGGATGGCGTGCATTCCTCCTGGTCCCTTCATTCGGGGAAATGACGATGGTCCGAGCAACGAGAAGCCCAAGGCCGAGGTCTGGGTCTCTGCGTTCTACATGGACCTCAACGAGGTGACCTACGCCGAGTACAAGGCGTGCGAGAAGGAAAAAAAGTGCCCGCGGTCTGGGCCGCAGTACATCGACTTCGATCGCCCACGCCAGCCGATCAACGGCATCAAATGGACCGACGCCGTCGCGTACTGCCAGGCGCAGGGCAAGCGACTGCCGACCGAGGCGGAATGGGAGAAGGCGGCGCGTGGCGTCGATGGACGCACCTATCCGTGGGGCGAAGAGGTTGCGACCTGCGAGCGCGCGATCATCTACGGGAAAAAGGAAGGGCGCGGGTGCGGACTCAAGAAGGCCGGCAAGAACCCCGATACCGGTCGACCATGGGAGGTGGGGGCCAAGGCGCCCACCCAGTTTGGCCTTTACGACATGGCGGGCAACTCGTGGGAGTGGGTGTCGGACTGGTACACGCGGAGCTACGAGGAATGCGGCGCGGACTGTGCGGGCGTCGATCCCAAAGGACCCTGCGGCGGCGCTGAGACGTGCCCAGGTCGTGTTCACAAGATCGTGCGCGGCGGCTCTTGGTACTGGCCCGCCGAGTACGCAACCACGACGCACCGACGGCCGCAC
>CAZVEM010000442.1:0-3515 GCA_964626165.1 uncultured Nannocystaceae bacterium | reverse complement strand
CGTCGCCCCCCGCTGCATCGCCCGTACATCGGTAGCATGGCTACAGGAAGCGCTGTCCTGCGCGGGCCCGAGCCATGGACGCCTTCGCGTGCACTGGCCCAGCGCATCGCCGCGTCGTTCACCAAAGGCGTCGCTCGCTGAGCGAGTCTGGTTGCACTCGCACTTGATCATGATGTCAGCGACGGTGCCGGTCCGAGCGATCGAGAACAGCTCCATACGCTTCCTGCACGTGGTTGGCCCTCGGTGGACGTACTCACGCCAGGGGAAGTCGTCGATGTGCCCGGACGGACATGCCACGATGAAAGGGGCAGGAATCGTCGTCGCTCGGTGCTTCCCGCGTCCCCTACACCCCGGTGCAAGGCAGCTGATTTCCTGCCACTTGGTCTGGTACTCGACGAGCCCCTCGCTCATCGTCGAGAGCGTGCGACAGACAGGGCAGACCTGATAGCGAGGGAACAGAAACGTAGGGACCGTTCCCTTCTTGTTGAAGAAGCTTCCCTCGCTGGGCTTGGCTGGAAAGAAGCGCTTCACTCGCAGCGCGCGCTCGAGGCGCGGCTCGTGAACAACCGCCTCCTCATCAACCGGCCACGAGTCGATGCCGGCAACGATCACAGAGAGGGTTTGGAGGTCGACGATAGCACCGGGGCCGAAGGTCGTGATGACCTGGCTTGGACGAACGTCTCCAATGGCTCGCGTCGTCATCATGCGTCTCCATCTTCGAGGTAGAAGGCGGCGGTCGGCTCCACCTCTCGGAGAGAACCGGGGGTCGACCAGACTCCCTCGTTATCCGTACCGGCCGTTCTGAGCAGAACCCGAGTATTTTGCGGGGGCTTCTTCTCGTTGTTCAGCCAACAGTAGCGGAGCAGATTCTCAGCGAGGTGCGCCCAGTCGTCGCGGTGCGATAGCATCCGATCCATCACGAGGTCGGCATTGTCTTTGCCAACGAGAAGTGCCGCGCGCTGGTGGAGCTGCGCGATGATGTCCGCGGTCGACGCGCTTGCCGGATCGAAGTTCTCTGCATCTGGCTCCATCGCCATCTGCGGTCCGAACAGACGGTTCATGGCGGCGTAAACCCCGCGCAGACCGCGGTCGAGTGCCCGAGAGGAAAACGGCGTGACGCTGATCGCCTCGACATACTTGTACAGTGCCGAGTGGTAGGACTCGAAGCGCTCATAGTGGGACAGGTCGCGTGCGCCCATCCAGTTGTACATGGTGACGACGAGGCCAGGGAACTTGCGGCCGACGCGACTGGTCGCCTGGATGTACTCAGCGGTGGTCTTGGGTTGGCCGGTGACAGCCATCAAGCCCAGTCGGTCGATATCGACGCCAACCGAGATCATGTTCGTAGCGAGCAACACGTCGACCGGCCAGTCGCTCTTCCCTCGCGGGAAGGGATTGTCGAGCTTCTTCAACAGCGCCGGGATCTTCCAGGAGTCGATGCGGCTCGTGAGTTCCTCGGGGTCGGCGATGTTGCGACGAGGCAGCCCGCGCTGCTGAGTGAGGTACTTCAGACGCACGAGCTTGACGTCGTCTTCGACGAGTCGCTTTGCCCCACCGAGGGCTCGGAGGCTGTTGAAGTACCCAACGAGAGTGCCATAGGGGTCGGCCGCCGCCGCATCCACCTGAAGCTCTGCCTCAGCAGTGGCGAGGAGGACTGAGTAGACACGCACTAGGGTCGTCTTCGTACTTGACCCCGGAGCATTCACGCCGATGTAGAGGCGCCCGGCAGTGCTGTCCTTGTCCGGGTCAATCGGCAGCTCCTTGGCGAAGAAGGAGTCGCGGGCGCTCAATCCAGAGGGCGGGAAGATCGCAAGCTTGCGCGCGTAGAGCTGGCGGGTCTGCTGTGCGGCTCGACGAATCGTAGCGGTTGACGCGATCACCTTCGCGACAATGCGTGTGTCTCCGCTTCCCGGAACGCTCGTGGCGAACTCCACCGCTGCCTCGTACAGGCCTACCATGGTCCCGAGTGGACCAGAGATCAGATGCAGCTCGTCTTGAACAATGAGTTCCGGTGGGAGCAGCCGCGGCGCGGGAACCGCGTCTTTCAGCTTCCTCCCTCCCACAGAATCACCATGAGCCTCGGTGATGTGACCGTAGGTTGCACTGTAGCGGTTTCGGAAGCCGAACAAAGAGCGCGTCTCCCCCTTGAACGGCAGCCGCGCAAACTTGTCGACCGTGGCCATGATGAGCGACGGGCACGTGCGATAGATCTCGTCGTCGACAACCACGACCGGGAGGCCTTCGCTGTTCGAATTGCGAGCACAGAACTCGCACGCGGGGTTGCGGCACCAGATCAGCGTCCGCTGGCGGGCCGAGTCCGCCACGTACGTCTGGCTCTCCGGGGTGCCCTTCTCCGTGACGAGCGCGGTCCCACAGCGGGGACAGCTCACGAGTTGAACCGGACTTCCTTCCTTTGGCTTCTTGCCGTCGCTCAGGTCCTCAAGCGCTTTCTGAGAGTCGGCGAACGTGTTCGGCGTGGTGCCGCGGCCGACCCACACGCCAATGCTAAACGGCTCTGGGCCCCAGGTGGCGGGCTCCAGACGGCGCGCAATCTCACATGCGCTAATCAGTGCAGCGGCTCGCTGAAACTGCTGCACTGTGAGCAGGCGCAACGTGTAGCGCATGATGATACTGACGCCTGCCCCCCCGTGCATGCCGTGCCGATCGCCATTCAGCCGGCGCAGAGCGAGCGTGAAAGCCGACAAACCGAGATACGCCTCGGTCTTACCGCCGCCGGTAGGGAACCACAGAAGGTCTACGAGGCGCCTATCGTGAGACGTCTCGTCGGCAATCCCAGGAAGGTTCAGGAGGATAAATCCCATCTGGAACGGGCGCCACGTTCGGTTGCCCGGAATGTCGAAGTCTGTGGCCGCGCCCTCGACCTTGCCGCGCTTCCGATTCGCAGCTGCCCACAGGGCGTGGACACGCTGGTCCCACATGACACGATTCGCAAATCGGAAGGAAGCGTAGGCGCGCGGGTCGTTGCCAAGCAGTGTGAGACCGGTGCGAATCCGGTGCGCGCACTCCTTGCAGCGCTCGAGGTTCACTTTGGCTGCATCTCGGAGCTGTGGATCACCCTGGATGTCGGCTGCCTGACTCGCTGTCTCTGTCGCCTTGATCCACGTCTCGTATGCCGCAGCCATTGGCTCAAGCATCGCCACGAGCGCCGCTGGATTGGGAGCATCAGACAGCGCCTTCATGTCGAGATTCGCGCCGCCCGTCTGCTCGCTAGGCGCGATCAGCAGTGGCACCTCGTACTTCGGCATGAACTCAGTGAAGACGGAGGTCGTACGCCGCCCATCTCCGTTAGGCGGCGCCCAGCCGGCGGCCACGCCATGCCCAGTGGCGAACTCGCGAGCGTGGCGATAGAGGAGAGCGTTGATTGCTGCCTCGCCGTCGTCGTCGTCAACGACTGGATCGGCTTGCAAGTCCTTCGCGACGAAGACTGGCTCACCTTCAGCCGTCGTCACGGTGAGCTTCGGCTGGAAGATCCAACGCTCGTCTTTGCTGCGGTC
>CAZVEM010000441.1:0-3530 GCA_964626165.1 uncultured Nannocystaceae bacterium | reverse complement strand
AAAGGCCGCGCCGCTTCGACGTAGACGCCGTCGTCGGTAAGCACCCAGCCGTTGACGACGGCTTCGATGTAGACGTCCTCGGTGACGACGCGCGCACCTTCGGTGTTGCACATCCAGCGACGCATTCGATGCGCTCGCAGGGCCACGCCCGGATCGATGACGTTGGGGTCCTTGCCAAAGCGCCGGCTGAGCGCTCGAAGCTCCTGCTCCCAGCGAGCTCGCGGGAAGCTCTCCGAGGAGAAGCGCTCGATGTGAACCACTGGCGCCTCGCGCGAAAGGCTGTCGACCTCGTCGCGCAAGTACTCCGCGACGCGGGCCTTGCGGTGCTCGTAGTAGTCTTCCAGCGCCTCGTCGAAGCGCACCTGCGTCAGCTTCCAGAGCGCGATCTGCAGCGCTGCTGGATCCAAATCGTCGGGCGCATCGATCCAGCTCAGGCTCTCGCGGTCTTCGTCCTGTTCCAGACCACCGTCGACCACGTTGTCGAAGCGGCGGCTGCCCACGCGAACATCTGCGAAGATCTGCGCTGAGGTCCGCGACCGACTCCGGACCAGGGACCCGTAGGCGGCCCGGAGCTCGATGACTTCGGACTGACGAAGCGAGTACTGCACGAAATAGGCGCGCGGACTCCCAGGGACGCGCAGTCCCTCGACGGAGCGATGGAGCTCTCGCTCCATCGCGGCCATGATCGCCGGGTTGGCCGCCTGAGTCGGTCCCTTCGACCGATTGCGTGGAGCCGAACCCAGCGTCCCCTGACCCCGCCTTGCAGGCGCACGAGTAGGTCTGGGAGCGGGAGGTGTGGGAGCAGGAGGTGTGCGAGGGCGCTTGGGAGCTGCCTTCACCTTCCCCGAGTGACGCGCTGATGCTGCCATGAGATGCGGGACGTCCACGCGGCGTGCCGCGCAGCGGAGGGCAGCGATAGCCCTCATCCTCGCGCGAGGCAAGCGACAACGGCGTGGCCGTGAGAACGCACACCGCGAGGCGCTGCGCGGGCACCGGCGCCCGCTTTGGTCGGCGCCGACAGGCTGCCATGATGGCGCAGATGCACCCCACATCGCAGATCATTCCTGGCACCTATGGTCCCTGGCTTGATGACGCGACGCTCTCCACGCTGCGCCTGATGATCGCGAAGGCGATGCGCGGTGAAGGATGGCCAGAGTACGAGCAGATCGACGAGGACTTCATCCGACCTGTGGGCCGCCGCGCAGTCGCCTTTGTCGTCGCCTACCGCGACGGAAAAGAAGTCGCAGGCACGATGGGGCGTCCAGCGGTCGCGCTCAAAAGCCTCGACGTGGCACTCTCGCGCTTGCGCGAGGCGATCGGTGACGAGAAGATGGCGACCTGCGACGCGATCGACCTCGTCTTTGGCTTTGACTTGGAGTCGGTCCCGCTCACTCCGCCAAAAGACCTTGCCGACGCGCTCGATCCCAGGCTGTTTGGCTTGGCCGGGCTCGATCTTACGATCGGGGACAGCACCCGACGCGCGCAGCCGCTGATGATGCTGCGGTCGGGTCGTTCGCTCCCCGAGGCGCTCGCCTATCTCTACCATCAGCTCAAGGTCACCGATCCGCGGACCGTGTTGCGCCAGACCAAGCTGCGTCTCTTTGCCACCGTTCAGTACCACATGGAGCTCGGCGAGTCGGGTCGTGCGACTCGCATGTATCGGGGCGTGGAGCTCGCGGCGATGGAGCCGCCGACGGATCGGCAGCTCGTCGACGGTCTGGCCTCGATTCAAGCGGGGCTGCTTGCCGAGCTCCAGCAAACCGCGGCGTCCACCGCCGAGAAATCCGCGGCTGGGGATCCTCTGAGCTTGGAGACACTGGTTTCGCTTCTCACGCTGGCATTGGCGCAAGCGACCCGATTCGCCGAGTCGCGGCCCGATGCACTTGGCGCGTCGGTGCGCCCGGATCCCGCGCAGTGGCAGATGCTCCTGCGCACGGCGGCGTCACATGTGCCCCTAAAGCCAGCGCCGACGTCGTACGCCGCTCGGAAGTCCGCAACCGAGGCGCTTAGCGACCGGCGTCGCCTCCTGCCACTTGTCATCGCTTGCTTCGCGGGGCATCGGGAGGCGGATCTCGACCAAGAGGGCCAAGCGATCCTGGAGCGACTCATCGAGCAATTTCGGGTGATTGAGGAGGCGCGCGCCGCAAAGCCCAAGAAAGGCACGACGATCGCGGCACGTGACCTCCCGGATGTCGCGATGCAGGCAGCGGTCACGGCCGCTGCCTGGGTCGCGCTTGCGATCCGCAGCCAGAGTGACGCCGACCGTGCAAGCGCGATCGAAGCGCTCGACGAGAGCGCCAAGCCCTACGTTGGATCCGCCGCGCGTCGTCTCGGCGGTTCAGAGCCACATGGCAAGCGCAAGCGAATCGACGAGTATCCATCCGGTGAAGCGGTCAGCGCCGCGGCCATCACGGTGCTGGCGCACGCGCGCGCAGTCGGGTCTTCGCGACTGAGCAGCCGGCTGCGTCGAGCAAACGATGCAGCGGCCTGGCTGTTGAGCAATCAGTGTCCCCTCCCGATCTCGACAACGGAGCACGCGGTTGCATCCGAGCAAGAGGACGGGTTGAGCGAGCGGACCGAGCACGCCTATCCCCTGGATCTCCGCGGCGCCTTTGTGCGTGACGAGACAGATGAGACCACCTTACCGACCGCGCTCGCCGCCTTGGCGCTCACCCGCCACGCCGCGATCATCGGGCCCGACCCGGCCGCCGATCCCGGGGCGGCTCAGGTGCGTCGCGACGTGTCTGAGGCCGTCCGGGCCGCGCTCGTCCACCTCGATCACCTTCGGCTCGACGGGCGGTGGTCCTGTCACGGACACATCGCCGACCAAGTGAAAGCGCCCTGGGCTGTTCGCGTGGGCCCCTGTGACTCCGTTGTGAGCCCTCTCGCGGGAGCGCTTCACATTCTGACCCACGACGAGGCCCGCACAGGTCCGCACTCATCCGAGCAAGCGCTAAAGACCCGTGACGAGCAGTTCGGCCAGCATCTGCCCCTACGCCAGATCTTGACGATTCCGAGGGGGCACGCCCCACGTGACTACTGCGGCACGCCGGAAGTCGTCGCGCGCGCCCTTCAGGCCGACACGCCGCCCTCCGACAGGGATGCGGGCCTGGTGCACTTTCGTTGCCTTGCGCAGCGAGTGGATCTGGCGCCGATCCTCCGCGAGATCGAAATCAACGAGGAACTCTGGACGCTCCATGAGGGGCGGCAGACCAAGATCAAAGTGCAAGAGCACACGCAGTCGATCCCGCTTCGCGGCGCAGGCCGGATGAAGCACCGAATCACGGAAGACAATCACATCGTGCTTGCGCTACCGATCGCCGAGAGCTATCCCGAAATCATGGCGTGGTGCGAGCGCGTCGCGGATGCGGTCGATGGAGAGCTTGGCCGCGTCACACTCGTGCGGCTGCGCGGCGGAGAAGATGTCCACGCGCACATCGACTTCGGCGAGTACTACGCCTACCGGAATCGCTATCACCTGGTGGTCGCCAGCACCGCCGGCTCACTGCTCTACGCGGGAGAAGAGCACG
>CAZVEM010000440.1:0-3542 GCA_964626165.1 uncultured Nannocystaceae bacterium | reverse complement strand
CGCCGTCGCCGTCGCCATCGCCGTCGCCGTCGCCGTCGCCGTCGCCGTCGCCATCACCGTCACCGGCGTCGGTTGTCGCCTCGTCGTTCGCGCCGTCACCATCGTTGACGAAGTTCGAGCGGCACCCGCTCGTCGACAACGCGAGCGCCACGAGGCATGGAATCACCCTTCGGCCAGCGAACATAGACGGAGAGCATATCAGCGCGGCAGCACCGTCGTCCTTAATGAATGCTTCACTTGACGAATCTGTATCTAGCCAGATTCTACACGTCGAGGAGCGTGCCCGACTTCGCACGACCCGGCTTAACCACCGCGGCGGCGCTCCGGTGACCGCACGCGCCACATGGGGCCGGTCGTGCATCGTGGAGGGCCATGCCCACACCCGTGGTGCCGCCGGCTCTACTTGCGATAGGGGTCGCCGAGCTGACAAAGCGCGCGCTCGACTTGCCGCAGATCTGCGATCGTGCGCTCAAGCGCTGCGGCCGGATCCGAAGGGCCCTGTCCGCCGACTTCACCGAGCGCCCACGAGGCCTCCACCATGCGTTCTCGCATCGCGTTGGTCGGTGCGCCGCTGTCCTGGATCAGCGCGCGATCAGCCGCGCTCAAGCGATCGATCCTCGCGAGCCAGTCGGCGAGCTCTCGTGACGCGCTCGCAAGCTCTGCCTGCGCCTGCGGAGAGCGTGCGCGAACGCTGCGAAGGGGCGCATCCAGGCTGATGCGAACGGCCCGCGCTTCACGTACGACGGCGCGCAGCGGAATCGAAAGATGATCGAGTTGCAGCGGTGCATCACCATCGCCGGCCTCGAGGTATTGACGATCGGCGCGTTGCGAGAGTAAGATTCGCACCAAGCCAACGGATGCCAGCACTGCGAGCCCGAGCAAGAACGCCGGAAGCACGCGTGGAAGCTTAGCATTCAAGCCGCCGCTGCTTTGTCCGATCTGGCCGAAGTCAGCCTCACCGATCGCGATCGTACCCCGGACGCGTCCGCGCCGATCATGTCGCCGCCGCAGCACATCGCTTTCGCGCATGTCCCAACCGGTACTGCCTCGCGCTCACGACGGCTCGTGCCGAGGGCGGCGGTCGCGGCGATTGGCGATCTCCTCACTCGGTCGAGCGGGTTGGGTGGTCGCGCGGACGCGCAGGTGTCCCTGCGGCCGCTGTGCGGCTCGTTTGCGGCACGTGTGCCGCAACCTACGGCGTGTCTGGCCAATGGAACGGCGCCGCGGCGCGGACCCACGGCAGATATTCCCTATTGGCCGGCCGTGTGGCTTGATGGGCCCCGCTCGCGCCCCCCCCTCGGTCCCTCTCGTCAGCCTCCGTCAGAGTTCCTGATGCAGCAGGGTCCCTCCCCAACGTCTACCGCCTCACGAACACCGCCTCGTTCAACCATCAGAGAAGGAACGTCATGCCGATCAAAGCCGAATACATCTGGGTCGACGGTACCAAGCCGACCCAAAAGCTCCGCTCCAAGACCAAGGTTGTCGACACCCTCGACAATCTCCCGGAGTGGGGCTTCGACGGTTCAAGCACCTACCAAGCCGAGGGCCGCTTCTCGGACTGCATCCTCCGCCCCGTGACGCAGGTCCGAGATCCCGTCCGCAATGACGGCTCGGTGCTCGTGATGTGCGAGGTCTTCAACCCGGACGGAAGCCCACATCCGACCAACACGCGCGCCGCTCTTCGCGAAGTCGTCGAGCGTACCAAGGCACACGAGCCGCTCTTTGGCATCGAGCAGGAGTACACCTTGTTCCGCGGCATGCTGCCGCTGGGTTGGCCCGAGGGCGGCTATCCTGCCCCGCAGGGACCCTTCTACTGCGGCGTGGGAGCCGACGAGGTGTTTGGTCGCCCGCTCGTGGAGAAGCACTTCGACGCACTTCTCAGCTCTGGCATCGTCTGCTCCGGCATCAACGCCGAGGTCATGCCGGGCCAGTGGGAGTTTCAGATCGGACCACTCCCCCCGCTGGAGGTCTCCGACCAGCTCCACCTCGCGCGCTGGCTGCTCTACAGAATTGCAGAGGAGTATCAGGTCGTCGCACGCCTTCACCCCAAGCCTGTCAAGGGCGACTGGAACGGCGCGGGCGCCCACACCAACTACTCCACCAAGACCATGCGTGAGCCCGGCGGATTCGATGCGATCGTTGCTGCCTGCGAGAAGCTTGGCACCAAGCACGACCTCCACATCGCCAACTACGGCGACGGCATCAAGGAGCGCCTCACGGGCCAGCACGAGACGTGCTCGTTTAGCGAGTTCAAGTTCGGCGTGGGCGACCGCGGCGCTTCGATCCGCATCCCGCTCCACGTCAAGCTCCAAGGCATGGGTTACCTCGAGGATCGCCGGCCCTGCGCCAACGTCGATCCCTACGTGGTGACGCGCCTCATGCTGGAGACGACGCTGCTCTAACAGCGCGTCGAGAGCGTCGACGTCCTGCAACGTCGACGACGCAGATGGGCCTGCTTGGAGCAACGCGTGCTCGTCAAGCAGGCCCATCGCGTTGGGTCCTCTCCGATCAGCATGTCGGCCCGCCGGCACCGCATGTCGAAGCTCGCGCACATCAGGGCGCGCGGGCGCAACCTGCTAGAGCGCGCCGAAGTCGGACTCGGGGCCGATCGGTGTGAGGGCGGTCGGCGCCTCATCGATCTTGGCGTTGTCGCTGAGTTCGCGAACCTCGCTCGCGATCTTGGGGAGATCTGCAATCAGGGCCTCCGAGGGTGCTGCTTCGCCACCGCGGACGTCGATCTCCCAGTCCTTCATCGAGTAGTAACGGAACTTCCGCTCGCCCTGGCTCAGCTCCAGACACAGCTCAAAGGGCTTGGGCGCCTCGCCTTTGCAACTCCACGTGCGGACCTTGACCTTGGCGTGGCGATCGTCCTGGGGCATCACGATCGAGAGCGTGTCGCCCGAGAGGTTCCAGCGCAGGCCCTCAATGTTCGCGCGCCAGCGCGATGAGAATCCAAGCGCGCCGAGCTTGGCTCGCGGGTGATCGATGAGCACCATGTGGTGGATGCGGTCGCGCTCACCCGTCGGCATGCGCTCGATCCAGACCTGGTTCGCGAGTCGTGCAGTGCCCTTGCTCGGAGTCGCGAGATAGCGCCAGGTCCCGAGGGCGCCAACGGCCACCGCGCCTACAACCAACCAGGTCGTGATCGACTTGTTCTTGCTGCCGGAAGATCTCATGGTCGCGCCAGTCTGGCGCAGCGCACGGGGCCCGACAACCAAGACTCCTCCCGCGCAGCAACGGCGACGCAAAGCGGCCCGCGACGAGCCCAGGTGATCCCGTGCTCCCCGGCCTGCGTCCCACGAGGCGGGGACACAACGGAGCCGCCCGATCTATGCGCCAGAGGCAATTTGCCGGAGCGAATACGTGCCCTCGATCGAGGCACGCGCCAGCACGTGAGGCTCAAGGGCGGCCAGCATCTGCGCTGCGGTGAAACCCTCATCCAGGGCAAGGCGCGGGACGCTCAGTGCGTAGACCGTCCAGACGTAGCGATGGACAAGCTCGTCGTTCCACGGCGGGCAGGGCCCGTCGTAGCCGAAGTAGGG
>CAZVEM010000439.1:0-3544 GCA_964626165.1 uncultured Nannocystaceae bacterium | reverse complement strand
CATCACGCGGTGGAGGCCTACAAGATCGCCGATCGCCTCGCGAGCGCAGGCACAGCGGCGTCGGTCTGGGCCGATTGGTGGGGCTTTAAGGCCGAAGCCTATGACGGCGTGCGCGAGAACGCTGCGATGCTCGACGTCGCCGGTGCGCGCGCCGTGATTCACAGCGACGATCCAGTCGGCATCCAGCGACTCAACCAAGAGGCTGGGAAGGCGATGTTCGCAGGTCGCAATGCGGGCTTTGAGATCAGCGAAGACCAGGCGCTGCGTTGGATCACCGCAAACCCAGCGTGGGTCATCGGCATCGATGACCACACGGGAACGCTCGAGCCAGGTAAGATGGCGGACATCGTCGTGTGGAATGGCTCGCCGTTTTCGGTCTACGCGAAGGCGGAGAAGGTCTTCATTGACGGCCACCTGGACTATGACCGCGGCAACGTCGGCAAGCGGCCGCGCACGGACTTCGACCTTGGGATGGTTCCGATCGATGCCACGCCGGTGACCTGGGAGAAAACCAATGGGGGCAAGGCTGGAGGTGCGAGATGAGGTCCGACCCATCAAGTCACCGACACCCGGCACCAACGCACGCTGTGCACGCAAGCAGTCAGGAGCGCGCCATGAATGACTCCGAGATCCTTTGTGTGAAGTCGCCCTTGCGCGCGGCAACGGCCCGAAGCCTTGACACGACCGGGCGTGTTGGCGGCTCCCGTGACCGGTTCAGCGTCACCCGCCGCATGCCGCTTCGCGGAACCGTGACCGCTACGATCGCCGCCAGTCTCGTCGCGCTGGCAGTCCATCTGAGCGTGCCGGCGATTGCGGCCCCCCCCGCCACGACGGGACGTCCGAGCGCCTCGGAGCAGTCCAAGGCTCAAGTCACCATCGTCACGGCCGACGAAATTCACGTTGGCGATGGCACGGTGCTACGCGACGCACAGATCGAGGTGCAGGGCGACCGCATCGTCTACGTGGGACCACGCCGTGACGGCCCCGCCGGGGCACAGCGACGAACTTTGACGGCGGGCAAGCGCATTGTCCCTGGATTTATCGCCGCACACAGCCAACTGGGGCTTGTGGAGATTGAGATGGAGGGATCAACGGTCGACGCCAGCCGCGATGGCGGAGGCGCGGTCCGTGCCGGCTACGATCCCGCGCTTGCCATCAACAGTGAATCGCCGCTCCTGCCGATCCAAGCGATCGAGGGCATCACCAGCGCTGCGGTTACGCCCGTGGGTGGCCTGCTCGCGGGCTCGGTCACATTGATCGACCTGGTGCCCGATGCGGCCGGCTCTCTGATCGTGCGCGAGCGCGTGGCGATCGCGGGTACGCTCGGCCAGAGCGTGCATGGCTCTCGCGCCGAGTCGCTGCACCAGCTTCGCCGAGTGCTGACCGATGCGGCCGACTACCGCCGCAACAAGGGCGCCTATGACCGCAATCAGATGCGGTCGCTGCTCGCTCACCCTGTCGACCTTGAGGCGCTCTACCCCGTCCTCGACCGCAAGGTGCGGCTCGTGCTGGAGGCCGATCGCAAGAGCGACATCCTTGCGGCGCTCAAGCTCGCGGCCGACCTCAAGATCAACATCGCGATCGCTGGAGCTGCACAGGGCTGGATGGTCGGACCTCAGCTCGCCGCTCAGGGCGTCCCGGTGCTGATCATGCCAAGCAAAAACCTGCCAACTGACATGAGCCGCGTCGGTGCCCGTCTGGACAATGCAGCGCTGATGGCAGCCGACGGCGTGAAGCTCGTGATCGCGGACCTCGGTGGCGCGCACAACGTCCGGAACATCAAGCAAGAGGCCGGCATCGCGATCGCCTATGGCCTTGATCCGCAGCAGGCGCTCGCTGCGATTACCTCCAACGTGGCAGATCTCTACGGCGTGGCGGATCGCGTGGGCACGCTCGCAAAGGGCAAGGAGGCCAACTTCATCGTCTTTGGCGGTGACCCCTTCGAGCTGAGCAGCTTTCCGGAAGAAGTTTGGATACACGGGCGGCCGATCGAGATGACCAGCCGCCAGACACTCCTCCGCGATCGCTATCGGCTTCCTGCCGAGCCGACGGTCACGGTGCACCCCGCGATTGCGGGCGCGACACCTTAGGGGCGAGGCACCAGCATCGGGCGCGAGCCTGCTGGCCATCGGTTCGCCTCACGAACGAGCGCTCCATCGGTCGATCTGTCCATCCGGCCATCGCCCCAACGGCAATCGCCGCGTGGCCGGACAATCCGGAACACGCGGCGAGTGCCGATGAAGCTGGGGGATTTGAGCTTAGTTCGAGTACTGGATCGTCAGCGTTGCGGCGGCGATTGAGCCGGTGTCGCCACCGCCCGAGTCTCCAATGCACACGCGCCAGTCGCCAGCGAGCGACTTGCCAACCAAGTTCGGGAGCCCGCCGTCCGTCGCGGATCCAGCGTTGCTCGTGTAGACGCAGCGCCCGTCAGCAGCACAGACAACTTGTCCGTCGGCGATTGTGTTGCCCATCGTCTCCGGGTTGTCGGTGAATCCAGCGCCAATGCCGAACGACAGTTCATTTGCCGCGGCGAGGTTCGAGCTGTCACCACAGCATCCGGTACCGTTGTCCCCGGTTTCCGCGAAGCCGGGCCGGCTGAAGAGGGTCCCGGCCGAGTTGTCCGGGGCGAACACGCGAGCGGTGAGGTCACCGATCCACGAGTGGGTCGCAGCGACGTCGACGACGATGCCGGTCACGGTGCCAGTCTCCGCAACCGGAATCACGACACACGCCATGGTGGCCTGCGTGCCGTTGTAGGCATCGTCGACGATATTGACCGGCGCACCGTTGTAGCTCGCGACCAGCTCGTCGATGCAGGCGGAGGTGTCGAACTCGCAGGTGTTGCTGCAGGTCACCGTGCCGCTGGTGAAGCCAAGATCGGCACATGTGGTCATGCCCACGCCACCGTCGCAGTCCTCGACCAGGTCATAGACAAGCGTGTCGCCACAGAAGCCCGCGGCGATGTTGGTCAGCGTGCCGTCCGCTGCCTGCGCCACGAGGGTCGGGGCGTCGGTGCCGTTGAAGTCGAGGTAGGCGTTGAACTGCACGTCTGCCGGCAGCGCGGGAATCGAGTAGTAGAACTCCGGACGGCCGTTCTGTCCGACGTCGATGCCGACCTCAATGGCCGCCGCGGGGTAGTCGAGCACGGCATCCGCACCCTCTGCAAAGTCCATCACCAGCGGCGTGGGGCCGTTGAGTTCCCAGATATCAACCGTGCCCGCGCCTTCGGCGGTGTGCACGAGGTTGATGCGGGTCGAGCCCGAGGGGATGTTCGCGAGGTCATCCTCGGTGAAGTAGAGCGCGGGCGTGGCATTGCCCCACGCGGCGGCGGAGTAGTTTCCACCTTGTGTGAGTGCGAGTGCGTCAGCGCTCAGCACCGCACTGCCGATGTCCGTGTCAGCCGGAGCGATGTCAATCGCAGTGGTCGTCGAGGGGATTTGGAGAAGTGCGCCGCTCTGGTAGGCGAAATCCTCGACCGCAGGGGTCGGATCGTCGTTGAGGTAGATGTCGAGCGTCTCAGTCACTACCGGTATCAGCCCGACCA
>CAZVEM010000438.1:0-3696 GCA_964626165.1 uncultured Nannocystaceae bacterium | reverse complement strand
GGCTCTAGCCCGCTTGGCGACCGGGCTCGCCTACGCGGTTCGTGGGACGGATACGGCATTGTACTCGCATTGGCATCCCTCGATACGACATTCGTGATCGTCGTTGCAGGCGATGACGCCCACAATCGTGGCGCACGCCAAGCCGAGCGCGACAAGTCGCCAGCCTCCGGAGTGGATCGCATGGTTCGTCGAAGCGAGCTGCTCAGATTGTGCTTGTTGGTTTCGCATCGGGAGCTTCCTGGACACGCTCGCCACCGCACAGCCTACGGGAGCTGGCAGCCATCGCCGCACATCGCGACAGGGTAGTCCGGGCAGTGAGCGCGCTCCTTAATCATGGCCGCCGCCAGGCCTAGGCAGTGCTCGGCACGCTCTTCTTCCGAAAGTTCCGAACCGAACTCAATGTTGTATCCGCTCGGGACGAAGAAGTTGCAACCGACGGGCATGCAGCGTGCCGCGCAGTACTCTACCTTGAAGACCTGGTCGTCGGGCACCACCTGATCGAGGCAGCTCTCGATGCAAGTTCCAAAGGTCGTACATTCTGGGGCCGGTTGAAGGGGCGGAGGGGGAGCCGGGCGCTCGTCGCAGCTTGCCACGCCAAGGCCGACAAACAGCGCAACCACGAGGCATGCAGATTGCGGCCGCAGCCGAAGAGCCGGGGCGTGCGTGTAGCCATGCCCGAGACCGCGATTCGGCGCGAACCACGTTCGGGGTACAATCTGCTGCATCCAGACAGTCATTCGCAGTACTCCCGAATGTACTCGATGTTGGGAGCGTCAACGACGAGGCTACACCCTGACTGTCTCCACCGTTCCTCAACCGTAATATCAAAGGACGTAAGGCTCATCTGAGTCAATCCTCGCTCGCCGTAAACACGGCCGAGCGCCGAGCCAAGTCTCTGCATCATGTCAACCGCATCGACGTCCGGACACTCGTCCGGATCATACGCTCGCATGTCCCGGCAGTCCCAGGCCACCCACAGTCTACGCATGCACTCCTCCGGCCGTGACTCCAGCGGCAACTGACACTCCTCAAACTGGTTGGCACGCGGCCCAATGAGGAGATACGTTCGCCCTAGGAGTCCAGGGCAACTATCTTCAGGTGAGCAGAAGTGCAGTCCGGTCCGCACAAGATCCACCAATCTGTATTCCGCGCTGGTACCCTCCGTCACAATCACATTCTCTGCTCTTGCGTGAGCCCAGAGCATGCCGAGTTCGTTATTGTACACATACGGACCACCAGAGATCGGGAACGACCCGTACAGAAGCCAGCCCAAGCCCCAATACGAGGCTGCGCAGCCACAGATATCGAGCGGCTGCGGTTGCGATCTCACCACGGCACCACCGCAGATGTCCCAACGCTGACCTGCGGAGTCTTCCTCTGGTAAAATCAGGCTAAGGTCCTGCGCTTGACGCCGAGCGGCTTCGATGGAAGCTTCCTCCGTACATTCGTCGTCTTCGGAGATCGCGTCGAGCGGGACCAGAGCGTTCATGCGAATATCAGCGTGGACGAAACGGTATGTCTTGAGTTCCTCGCATCCGACACCTAGCAAGAGCGAAGCGGTCACCATGAAGCGGCGGGACCACCCGAACTCAGCACTCAGTCGCACCCGGTGCGCTCGCAGGTGCGAGTCAGTGCCGTCGCCCAACGCGGCTGCCAGAATCTTGCGAGGACGCTCTGCGCGAGAACGGGCCCGCAAAGCGCGAACCAAGGGGTGTAAGCCGTTCATCGTGTTGGCGCCCGCACTCGCTGAGCCCTCGTCGTTGGCCGCAATCACTTGACTCCGATCCTTGCTATGGTCCGAAAGGATCAGAAAATAGCGCATCCCAGCCCGGAATTTGTTTGTCAACCGCATCTTCTCGGCTCATTCTGTAATCGTCCTCAGAGAACGTGCCGTTCACAAACTGAACGACGTACGGGTCCTGAATCCAAGTAAGTTGATGCGCGGTGCTCTCCTGCGGTGTAGCGCCGTTCGCCGCTGAGGACCGCGGACCTGGCCAGCACCACCCGGAATCTCCTCCTACCTGGTCGTACAGAGCAGTCGCGTTCACCACGTAGGAATCCACGTTCCAAATGGCGCGGTGCGGAGAGCGGGTGCTGAGCCCAAACGCTACTTTGGAGTTGGGATCGTTGATATAGCAGCCGTTCTTGAATTGAAAGCCACATAGAGATCCACTGGTGACGTCCTGCGGCGCTCCGCGGCCGTTTGAGACAACATAGGGAAGCCCCGAAACCGATACTGCGTCAAGAATCAGCCAGTGCATCATCTCGTGCATTGCCGTGGTAATTTGGAATTCAAGGTCAGCCTCCCAGTAAAATTTGTACCATGTAATCGTGCCGGGAAGAAAGTGTCGCGCAGCAGGTATTGCGTCCTTCTTAATCATAGACATCAGAATCTTGTGCTTGTCAAGAGAATTGGCAATTTCTGCTCCACAGAGAAATCGTCGAAGCCAGCGCGCCACCACGCAACGCATTATCGCGAACTTCGTTGGCGTATACGCGCCAAAGTATCGCCCAGGTGCCCAGTGAGGGGTTAGGATTTCCCAGCCTTCTCGCGGTAACTTCGCTTCGGCGGAGTAGTCAAACTGTAGATCCGCCATCTTCGGATACGGAGGCCGGGGTGGAGTGAGGCTCGCCACCGCAGCATCCCATTGAGCTGCCGTCGCCCACGAACTTCGTCCCCACCACATACGAATTCGCAGAGGTTCAGGCAGGAGCGACAGTCGATGCACGAATCGCCAGTAGGTTTCCACTCGCGCATATGCTGCCTTCATCCGATGGTATAGTGTATCATGCAAGGTCTTCCAATCAGTGACTGGGGCCAAGAGGTCTTTGAAAGCCCAATGATAGTGCCATTCATCGGGATCTGGCCATTGACGACGCCGTGAGATTTCGTGACGCTGCGGTTGCTGGATGATGCATCCCCCAAGCTCCCGGGAGCGATTTATTGTCCATATTGCGAAGTTGGACCTGAGGGTTGCCTGGGAGTCGCCGGACTCATCGGGAGCGTTTGGGCCAGTGGACTGGCTCAAGTCAACTGCCTTGTAGGCTGCAATGACCAGCGCGTGTAGTTTTTGTATGCGAGTCAGAGGATTCCAGTTGTTACCGAGCGTGATTGACCGGCTAAGGCTATCCACCTGGCAGGCGGTAGATGTAGATGTCGAGTACTTAAATGTGAATGGCGGGGAAGCAGCCAGTATCTGTGAAACAGCGCCTTGCGCAAGAAAGTACGCATTGAGCTGATCTGTCGAGGACGTTTGGTCACCCAGCCAAGAGGATGCCCGCGGATCCTCGAGAACGTAGCCTTCGTTGGGCCACGAATTGAACCAGAGTTGCCGCCAGGCCCCCGGTTGGCGGAAAACTTCGTCCACGACTCGCCGAGTCCACTCGCAAGCACCCAGCGCTGCCCACGCGACCTGTCGATCAGAAGGTGTACCCCCCGTGACGGAGGAGGACGGGAATCCGGCGACACCGACGTTGCCAAGGCAATCTACTGGATGGACGCAGCCACCGACAGCTCGGGAGCGGCTTCCAGCCCACGCGACGACGGCGTACACGTTGTCCGGGCGATTCCAACCTGCGTCTTGTCCGAGTTCGGGCGCGAACGCTTTCCCACCGGGTGCCTCCAGTAGTCCGGCGGGTACCATGAATGACGCCATCCGCGACGGCAGCGAACCGTAGACGCCAGATCGGTATGCG
>CAZVEM010000437.1:0-3772 GCA_964626165.1 uncultured Nannocystaceae bacterium | reverse complement strand
GGGTCCAGCGACTCCGACAAGGACAAGGACGGCGAGAAGGCGACCGGCGGCGAGGAGAAGAAGCCGGATGCGGAGAAGGACGAGAACGAGGACAAGCCCGTCGAGGAAGTTGCCAAGCAGGAGCTTCCTCCCGCCGCAATCGCAGAGCCGCCCCCAGCTGCACCCGATGAGCCGCCGCCGACGGGCCTTGAAGCCCTGCTTGTGCTTCTGCCGGCCGACAAAGTTGCGCCGGATGGCAAGCTGGAGATGGTCGCCCTCTCGCGCGATCCCAACGCACTGCTGAGCTACATCGCCGAGGGCAAGCGCTTTGGCCAGTCCAGCGTCGACAAGCTCGTCGCGGCCTCGGCGAACTCGCCCGCGCTCGCCTCCGTGGCGGGGCTTGGAGCCGTCTACGCGGGTGGCACGGCACAGGTCGACGCCGCAGTCGCAGCATTTAAGGCATCGGGAATCGACGCGACCAAGGGTCTCGTCCTCTTTACCCACAACGGCAAGACGCTGATCGCCTACAGCGCGAGCAATCCCGACGCGCTCAAGACGCTCGTGACTGCGATGGATCCCACCGCCAAGACGGCGTGCAAGTCCATCGCGGAGTACGAGGGCTACGCGGTGTGTGCCGACGATCAGGCGACGCTTGACGCCTACAAGCCCGGCGGCGACGACGGTGCGAAGGCGATCCGCGACACCATGACCACTCGCCTTGCGGGCACCGACCTCGAGAAGGCCAACGTCCTCATGTTCGCGGACGGCAACTGGATCTCGCTGGAGACCCACCCTGGCCTGGTCGTGATGCACGTGACCGTTCCCGAGAAAGAGGAGGGCGACTTCAAGGCGCTCAAGCCGGGCACAGGACGCCTGCTTCGCAACGTGCAGCCAGGTGCCGGCTTCATCTGGGCCAATCTCGATGTCAACGCGCTCAAGGCGGCCGCCGGCCCCTCAGCCGGTGCGGCAGAGCCGATGTTTAACGCGCTCGACGGCGAGGTCCTCTTCGCCGGTCACTACGCCCCTGCCGCCGTCACGCTGCAGTTTGGTGTGACCGACGAGACCGCGTTCGCGGCGATCCCCGACATGACCGGGGAGATCAAGAAGGCGCTTCCCAAGTCCATCGAGGGCATCAAGGGCAGCACGCTCGTGCTTGAGACCGCCGAGGTGCCGGTTGCGGGCACGCCGACCAAGGCGGTGCACCTTGGCATCAAGAAGGTTCCAGAGGCCGACGTGCTCGCGCACTTCACCGGCCTGACCATGGACGGCTGGTTCTTCACCGCGAACAAGACCGCGACGCTCGCGATCGGTGCCAGCGCCGAGGGCATTGGTCTGGTGGCCGCCGACACGGGTCCCGGCGCCAAGGCGGAGCTGTCGGCGTACCTGCCCACTAACCTTCGCGACTCGCTCGCGAAGAACGAGGTGAGCATGATTGTCCACGTCCCCGTGGACGTCCTGCAGAGCCCGCAGACGCACCAGCTCCTCAAGGCCGCACTCAAGAACGTCCCGGATCTGCCGCCTGAGGTTATCTCCGCGTCCCTGAGCGTGTTCTCACCGCTCTCGTCGGGAACTGTCTGGGCCACTCACCGTAATGGCGACATCCAGATCAGCGTCGCGGTGCAGTCGGTCGGCCATACCGCGGATGACGAAGGAAAGGCCGCGCTGGAGGCTGCGATCGCGGTCGCCGGCGGCGCGGATCCTCTCGCGAGCTATCAGCCGCTGGTCGACAAGTATCCGAACTCGGCACGTCTGGCCTCGTACAAGGCCCGCGCGGGTCTGGCTCCCACAGCGATGGTCGCGTCTGGCGGTGGAGCGCTGCTCGCCGCGACGGCGCTCGGTGCTGCCATCGCCCTTGATGCCCGCAACACCGACATCGCAAGCGAGCTCGCGGTGGAGGAGGGTGAGGCAGACAAGGCCGAGGAAGCGTCCAAGGCGGATCCCAAAAAGCCCAAGCCCAAGCCACAGCCCAAGCCAGATCCCAAGCCAGATCCCAAGCCGGATCCTAAGCCCGACCCGCAGCCGGATCCCAAGCCCGACCCGCAGCCGGATCCCAAGCCGGATCCCAAGCCGGACGACGGCAAGAAGAAGATGAACATCATCGATCAGCACAAGAAGATCCCGCCCAAGCCGCCCAAGCCCTAAGGGCTGGGCGCCGGTGGCGTGTTACCCGCCGCCGCGACCGGGAGATGCTCGTCCGTGCCGGACCGGTTCTTCCGCAGCGTCGATCCAATGGCCGTCTCCGATACCTCGGGGCGGCCGTTGGCCTTTGGGCGGCCGAATCGCGAACTTTGGGTGATTCACGGGCCGCGTCGACATCTTCGCGGTGCTGTCTCCAGTGCTTGACAGGTGGGCGGCTTGGGGACATGCTCCGCTTACTCTCACCCTCACGTATGGGTTAGCTTCTGCGAAACCCAGATGAGGTACGCCGGAGCGCAGCGGCGCACTTCACCGTGACCCCCGGGCTTTAGGCTCGGGTGCCGCAACGCCTTCCAGCCCCTCCGGACAACGCCTAGCCTCACGGCACTTGCCGCGTGGGGAGGGCCGAACAACCCAGGCCACTCCCGTCCAGCGCCTTCCTCTTTACGTCAGGGTCTTACCCTAACGACCCACCGAAAGGCCCTATGCCGCAGCCACACATCCACGTCTCCCGCCCTGATTCGGCGGCGACGCCGTCCGCAACCGCGCCGTCCGCCGGGAGCACGACTTCGAGCGCGGAGTCTCTCGGTCAACGGCGGGGCAGCCCCGCGACCAACAACGCCGTGGAGCAAGCGCGCCACGGGGCCGCCGATATCCACGAGCCCGGCGCGTCCTCAAATGTCGGTCATCCGACTGCCGGATTGTCCCTCGATGCGGTCGAAGGCGAAGGTATCCCGGACAACACGCGGCTCAAGATCGGTGAGCTTGCGCGCCGCACCGGGAAGACGGTCCGCGCGCTGCATCTCTATGAGGAGCTGGGTCTGCTCCGGCCGGCGCGATCCGAGGGTGGCTTTCGCCTCTACGGACCCGACGAACTCGCCCGTGTCTACTGGATCGGCAAGCTGCAGGATATGGGCTTTAAGCTTCAGCAGATTCAAGGTCTGCTGGCCGCGATCTCCCGTGAGGAGCGGGCTCCCGCGGCGATGGAGCGTGTCCGAAACCTCTTCCAGGGGCGCATCGAGCAGACAAGGAAGCAGCTCCGCAAGCTGCTCCAGCTTGAGCGCGATCTCGCGGAGGCCATCGCGTACCTCGACGACTGCCGCACGTGTCCAGAAGTTGGGCAGGCACAGGATGCCTGCGCGGAGTGTGGCCAGTCGACGACTCGCACCGCACCCGAGCTCGTCTCGGGGATCTATCTCAAGACGACAGACGCGCGCGTCGTGCAGAGCGGCGCCCGACCTGACGCCCGACCTGAAGCAAGATCGGATGCCGCCTCGCTCTCCTTTGACGCACGCCCGCGCGGCGTCGCGGCGAGCATGGGCGACGGTGATCTGAGTTCGATGCGTGACATGGAGGAGGACGAGGCGTGAAGCTCCCGATTTACCTCGACTACGCGGCTACCTGCCCGGTCGACAAGCGCGTGCTCGACGAGATGCTGCCCTACTTCTCGGAGCACTTTGGCAACGCCGCGAGCCGTACCCACGCCTTTGGCTGGGAGGCCGAAAAGGCAGTCGATGCCGCGCGCGAAGCCGTCGCCGCATTGATCGGCGCCGACGAGAAAGAGATCACGTTCACCAGCGGCGCCACCGAGGCCAACAACCTCGCGCTCAAGGGTGTGCTGGAGTTCGAAGAAGGCCGGCGCAAGCACATCGTGACG
>CAZVEM010000436.1:0-3788 GCA_964626165.1 uncultured Nannocystaceae bacterium | reverse complement strand
GCTCAACATCGTGCGAGCCGGTCGCCAACGCTCCGTTGACTTCAAGCGTGAGCGTGTCGCTGGTCAGCGAGCCGCGACTTGAAGGTTGTCCGGCGACGATGATCGCGACTCCATCGAGCAGGACCTGAGTACGGCCGGGCACGATATCTCCTACGCCCAACTCGACGGGCTGCACGCGATCGCTGGGAATTGTCAGCTCGTCCCCGGCGGGATCGACGATCTTGGGGATCTCGAGCAGGTCGTCGGTGGGCGGGGCTCCCGTGGTGTTGCCATCGGCTCCATCGTCTCCATCTCCATCTCCATCTCCATCGCCACCGCCGCCGTCGACGGCCATCGGTCCTTCCACCGCGCACCCAGCAGGAGCGGCGAGCAGGAGCAGACTCGCGGCAAGACAGCGGCGCGTCCATGTAGGACGTGCGTCCGCGGCACCGCGACAGAGCCTCATTCCTTGCACCTGGTGCAGTCTACGCGAGCACGAGCACATGCGCAGCGTGCAGCAGTGGTCCACGCCAAGCCATGCGGACGAGACGTTCACGCAACACGTCAACGGCGCCCTTGCTTCGGGCAACTAGACGGCCGATCCTCTCGCCGTGAGTTCCTTGGGCGAAACAAAGGAGGACTCGCACGTCTTTGCGGTGCGTGCGGTCCGTCCTGAGGCCTCACCCGCGCATGGATCAGGGGACCCGCGCCCGGCCGGAGAGGCAAGCGACTCGCTCGGAGAGACGGTCGAGGAGGGCGTGGCTCGATCGGCGTCGTCTCCCGAGCCCGAGAGAAAGCCAACGGCCCGGCGACGCGGCCCTCGATCGGTACGCGCCGCGGGCGAACGCGTCGGCCGCTACATCGTGCTGGGTGTGCTTGGCTCGGGCGGTATGGGCGTGGTCTACACGGCCTACGATCCCAAGCTCGATCGCAAGGTCGCGCTGAAGGTCCTTCACGCGGATCGTTCGCACTCTCCAGAGGCGAGTCTCCGACTGCTCGCCGAGGCGCAGGCGCTGGCACGCGTGACCCATCCCAACGTGGTGGCGGTGCACGACGTCGGCCAGGTTGGCGGCAGCAACGGCAACGAGATCTACATCGGCATGGAGCTCGTCGAGGGCCGCACCCTCAACGAGTGGCGCCGCGAGGACAAGCGGTCGTGGCCGGCGATTGTCGCGATGTTCCTGCAGATCGCGGAGGCGCTTGCGGCGGTGCACGCGGCCGGCTTTGTGCATCGAGACGTCAAACCCGACAACGTGCTGGTCGATTCAAAGGATCGGGCGCGCGTCACCGACTTTGGTCTGGCTCGTCCGATCGACTTGCGGCAAGAGGTGCTTGAAGAACGGGAGCGTGAGCTTGTCGCCGGCGATGAAGCCCTGACGCCCACGGATCTGACCCGATCGGGCGCTCGGCTCGGCACGCCGGCTTACATGGCGCCTGAGCAATGGGAAGGGAAGGGCGCAACTCCGCTCAGCGATCAGTTCAGCCTCTGTGTCGCGTTCTGGGAGTCGCTCTATGGCGTCCGGCCCTTCCGCGGCGACACGATTGCGGCGTTGATGGCGGCGGTGCTCGCGGGGGAGATTTCGTCGCCGACCCAGGCGGGAACCGTGACGGATGCTTCGCGCACGCGGCCGGAAGATCGACGCAGCACAACCACGCCGACGTCTTCAAGCAGCGACACGCCGATCCAAAGCGCCAATCCACCCGCATGGCTGCGTCGCGTACTGGAGCGGGGGCTGGCGACCGACCCCGCGCAGCGTCATCCCGATCTTGGGGCGTTGATGCAGGCCCTACGAAACGGCGATCCGCTGCGTAGGCGTCGAACCGTGATTGCGGGCACCTGCATCGCGGTCGGCCTTCTTGGCGCTGCCTCATTGGCCGTGGTGGCCGCGGCGCTTGAGGAACGCGAACTGGCGGCATCCTGCGAGGCACAGGCACAGGCGGTCGACTGGACCGAAGAAAGAAAGTCAAAGCTTCGCGAGCACCTCGCGGCGGCGGGGGTCCGCGATGCCGAGCAGACCGCGGACGGCGTCATCACCAAGTTGCAAGGATTTGTCGACGCGTACGGACCGCTGACCCGAGACACGTGCATGTCGCTTGCCCACGCGCAAGCACCCGCGCCTGAGCTGGAACACACCGCGCAATGCTTGAGTGAGCGCCAGAGCGCCTTTGAGGCGACGGTTGCAGCACTTGAGGAGGGCGATGCATCCGTGTCGGGCCGCGCGCCGCGGTCGGTCGAAGGCATTGACGACCTTTCGGCCTGCACCGATCCGCAGAAGTTTCAGCGCCGGCCCGCGGCTCCGCGTGATCCCTTGCGACGCGCGATCGCTGGAGAGATCCGCCGTACCCTGGCGCGTACGTTGGTCGACGAGCATGTCGGCACCTACGCGCGCGGACTTGAGATGGCGCAACGCCAACTTGAGGCTGCGCGTGTGGTGGGAGACCTCTCGCTTCTGGCGCTCGCGCAATATCGCGTCGCAGTGTTTCAGGAGAAGCTTGGGCAGTACAAAGAAGCCACCGCGTCCTGGACCGCGTCGTATCGAGACGCCGCGATTTCCGGCTATGAGGACTTGGCCGCGGATGCGTCGACCGCCCTTGGCTTTTGCGAGGGCTATCAGCTCCAGCGCTACGAGCTAGGACTGCGATGGCTTGAGTTGGCGGCGATCCACCGCACGCGACTTGGCGAGACGGACGGCCTCAAAGAGGCGAACCGCCTTGATGTGATGGCGACGCTGCATGAGAGCTTGGGCGACCTTGACCTCGCGGTGTCGCTGCTGGAGCAGTCGATTGCGATGCGTCGCGCCGCGGTCGGCGATCACCATCACAGTGTCGGCTACGGTCTGGCCAACCTGGGCGGGGTGTATGAGACGCGGGGCGAGCTGGACAAGGCGCGGGCGCTGGTGGCGGAGTCACTTGAGATCTTCGTCGATCACTTCGGTGAAGAAAATCCGACGACGGGCGAGGTCCTCAATAACCTCGCGGGCATCGACATCAAGCTTGAGCGATTCGCCGATGCAGAAGCTGCCCTGACGCGCGTACGTGCGAACTGGACCGCGGCGCTGGGACCCAAGCATCCCAAGATGGGAAACCTGGACAACGCGCTCGCCGACGTGATGCACGATCAGGGGCGTTTTGAGGAGGCGATCGAGCTCCATCGACGCGCGCTGGCCATTCATCTGGAGGCCAATGGCGATGCCCATCCCAATACCGCGCGGACGGCCACGCGGCTCGCCGACGTACTCTATGAGGTCGGCAAGAGCCAGGAGGCGCGCGTGGTGATCGATCAGGCCCTCGAGATCCTTGGGCGCAGCGATGGCGACGATCAGGAGGCGATCGCCAAGGCCTGGGTTCGTCGTGCTGAGACCGACGTTGAGCTCGGTGAGCGGACCACCGCGCGGCAGGATGCCGAAACGGCACTCTCCTTGATGGCCGCGCTCGGTGACCCACCCAGTGGCTGGGTCGCACGGGCCAAAGCGGTCCGCGTGTGGGCAGGCGATCGTGACGCGCAGTCGATGGTCTCTGCTGGCAGTGACGGCTTTGCCGAGCTGCTCGTCGATCCCAAGCTTCCTTCGGACGCGCGCGCCAAAGTGCTGCGACTGCGTGCGCTGATGGCCAAAGAGCCCGCCGTTCGCATCGCGGACATGCAGGCGGCCATGGAGGCCGCCGGAACGGCCGCGCGCTGGATCGGGCTTCGGACGATGATTCAGCGCGATCTCGGGGCGCCCACGCCTACGCTCACGCCGTGAGCGCGGCGAGAGCCTGCCCTGCGCAGGCCGTGCTCATCCCGTGAGCCTGCTAGATCCCGGATGCCA
>CAZVEM010000435.1:0-3802 GCA_964626165.1 uncultured Nannocystaceae bacterium | reverse complement strand
CCATCTCCATCTCCATCTCCATCGCCATCTCCATCTCCATCTCCATCTCCATCTCCGTCTCCATCGCCATCTCCGTCGCCATCTCCATCGCCGTCACCATCGCCGTCACCATCGCCGTCACCATCGCCGTCACCTGTCGCGTCGGCGCCCGCATCCCCGTCGTCGCCACCGTCATCGCCACCACACGCGGCGCTCGTCAGCGCCAGGATCGACAAGGAACAGACAAGATTGCGAGACCAACGCGACATGCTCTGAGCGTAGAGATGTGCCGCACGCTCGTCGACCGGGTGCCGCGAGGGCTGTCGTGGCGCCTCCCCAGGGCCGACAGAGCCGCGTTCCCGAGCCACGGCACAATCTCGGCGAAGTCCCGGCTCGGTCACATCCGACAAGACCGCAAACTCGAAGTTGCGACGCGATTTGCATCTGACAGCGACCTGTTAGTCTCCGCCGCGATGGCGTCCCAGGGACCGCTTCGCACACGAATTGAGCGCGGCAAGCTCGTCGCGCCGTTCCAGGCCCCGAAGCCCGATCGTCGCGTGCTGGCCACGGCCGCGCGCGCGGCCTGTGGCTTTGCGGTCGGCCGGCTGGTGAGTCCTGCCGCCACGCCACACCTCGACACGCGTGCGGAGCTTTGGCGCGAGGTTGTCCGTGCGACCTTAGGGCACCTCATCACGCGGGATGTCGAGGAGCTGCGGCGCTGGTCGTCGGCTGCCAAGCTGCAATACTCAGGAGCTCGCGTCTCGTATCAAGAGAGCTCGGTCGGGAGCATCGCCAGCATCCGCATCGAGCCCAAGCTGGGCAAGATCGCCGGCACAACGCTGCTCTACATTCACGGCGGCGGCTACGTCATGGGAAGTGCGGCGGGCGTCGCCGGTATGGTCGCGCCGATCGTCGAGCAGACCGGCGTCGTTGCCGAGCTCATCGAGTATCGACTCGCACCCGAGCACCCCTACCCTGCAGCGATTCATGACTGCTTTGCGGCCTACACCGCGCTCGTACAGTCTGGCCAGCAAGTCATCGTCGCCGGCGACTCTGCCGGAGGTGCGCTCAGTCTCGCGGTCGCGCTCCGAGCACGCGACGAAGGCATTGCCAGGCCGCTGCGCTTAGTACTCATCTCGCCGTGGGTACACCCCGCCGCCGACGACGGCAGCGCGGTGACTTGCGAGGCCACCGATATGCTTGGAATCCCACAAAGCCGACATTGGTTCGGCCTCTACACCGGTTCGAAAGATGTCCGCGACCCGATCTGGCGTGATCCGCTCGCCGCGCCCCTCTTTGCCAACCACCGCGGATTGCCCCCGACCTTGATCCAGTTCGGCAGCGCGGAGACGCTGCGGGATCAGATTCACGACCTTGAGCGGCGAATGACGCGGGCGGGCGTGGAGGTCACGATGGAGCCCTACGAGGGCATGTTTCACGATTTTCAGTTGTGGCCGCGCCTCGCCCAGACGCGGACGGCGCTGGCACGATTCGCCCATTACGTTCGCGCTGCCACGACGCCACGATCATCTCAGCGGCGTTGAGGCCTATCGTGACTTCGCAGTCGCGATAGGAACCCGCTACGATTGGGCTGGTGAAACGCCTTAGCCCGCTCGTCTGTGCGTGCTTTGCCCTGACTGGGGTCGCGCTGCCGCCCGGAGTTTCACGCGCCGCGCCTCCGAGCGATACGGGGCGCACCGAGCGTCCCGAGCGCCCCGTGGATGCACCGCTCGATCTGCCGACGCCCAAACCCCTTGGTGACGTCATCACCTTGCTCGATGGCACAAAGATCGTCGGGAGGGTTGGAAACGGGGCGCCGGGCGGCTCGATCCGCATCGTGCTCTCATCGGGCGAGAGCGTCGATGTCCCGCTCGACGAGATTCGCAGCATCGAGGCCGCCCCCTACGAAGGTAGCGAGCCAGATGTGGACGCGTCCCGCAGAGAGGGACCCCGCCGCGACGACACCAGCACCGGCACCGAGCCGATTCCGACCCGCCAGAGAGATCGGCGCAAGCCCCAAGCCAGTCCTGGCACGCCTCGAATCTTGCTCCTCAACACCACGGTCTCCGATCGCGTGGATCGAGATTCCTACGTGTACAGCGCCGCCGCGGGGCTCGACTTCGCCGAGGTCCTCCATACGCGCGAGACCTGGGGGCCCTATCCGTCGCGACGCTACGTACCCAATCCGATCGCGCCCGGTGCTGTGAACCCCGATGCTGCGGCACCGCCCGCCAAAACCGAACCTGTCCGTTGGCGGATCTACGGCACCTATATCCCGATCTGCACCGCCCCCTGTGGCGAGCGCGCCGACACGACCCGCGGCAACGGCTTTGTCGTCGACGTCCATAATTCGGTGCCAACCAAAGTGTTTTATCTGCCGCAAGACCAGGCCGATCTCACGATCGAAGTGACGCCGCATTCACGCAAGAAGCGCTCCGCATCGATCGCATTCGCGCTACTGGGCTCATTCGCGGCGCTCACCGCAATGTCGATGGTGGTCATCGGTGCCACCAAGGAGGCACCCGCCGGTGGCGACCGCGGATACATCATCGGCGGCGGTGTGCTGGGGGCGCTAGGCATTACCTCGATGGTGTTTGGCTTCCGAGGCCTCTCGAAGGCCAGCCAGGTGCGCGTGCGACCCTCGACCCCGGGCGAGAAGGCCTGGCTGGATCGACTCGAGCAGTGATCGCGAGGCTGCAGTTCACAATCCACGTCGTCCGAAGCTGCGCCCGACGGCCCCAATGTCCACGGATTGTCGCCACTACGCTCCACCGCATGATCAATCACGGTCCTCTCGGCGAGCTTGATCATCATTCAGCGCTCCGAGAAGACTGGTCGTCATCGATGTGAGCGAGTGCGGGCTGCGGGTGACCGCGACGTCGGCTAAGATGCACCGGAGATGTCTCGATCACTCCAGTTTGTTCCCACGATCGCACTCTCGGTACTGACCTTGCTGACCCTCGCGGCCTGCAATCACTGCGAGAAGTTGACCGAACGGATTTGCACCGAACTCGGAGAGGACTGCGCGCTGTGGAAAGAGATCGGCGGCCCCGACAAGGTCACGCCGCAGGGGCGCAAGGTCGAGAATGCCTGCGCCCAGATCGCGAGCAACGAACTCGCCTACGAGGGCCTTGTCACCAGTGCTCGGGGACTTGTGCTTGCCGAGCGACTGACTCGGGCGGCGAAGAACAACGACAAGGAAGAGATGGCCAAGGTTCAGGCGCTCCTTGAGGAGAACAAGCGCCGCATGGAAGAAGGCCTCGAGAAGGTCAAGAAGCAAGCAGGTGGCTAGGAGGCCTCAAACAGTGCGTAGGTCTCCCAATGCGCGGTATGGGGGAAGAGGTCGGCGATCCCAAGACGCGAGAGCCGATAGCCGTTGGCGAGGAGCAATGCCGCGTCCCTTGCGAAGGACTTCGGCCCACACGAGACGTAGAGGAGCCGAGGAGCGTTGCTTGGCCGGAGCCCTTGGCAAAGACGCTGCGCGCCGCTTCGCGGCGGATCGAGGAGCACAAGATCCCAGGCCTGTCCGACCAACTCATCGGCGGTCTCTTTAAAGAGATCGGCGGCGCGATAGCTGACATTGGTGAGCCCGTTGTCGCGCGCATTGAGTGCGGCGAGCTCAAGGAGCGCGGCATCGGCCTCGACACCGACGACCTCGCGGGCCCGCCGTGCGAGTGGGAGCGTGAAGTTGCCAAGTCCGCAAAAGAGGTCGGCAACGCGCGCTCCGTCGAGCGGTCCCGCCCACTTGAGCACGCGATCGACGAGCGCAGCATTTCCCGCGCCGTGCACCTGCACAAATCCTACCGGCGAGAAGGCCAGTCGC
>CAZVEM010000434.1:0-3806 GCA_964626165.1 uncultured Nannocystaceae bacterium | reverse complement strand
GCCGCAGACGCGGCGCTGCGGTGGCGTCCTGATGCTTGAGCCCGGCGCGGGGAGCGTCGACGTCAACGTTCATCCGCAAAAGCTTGAGGTCCGCTTCTCCGATCCGCAGCGCATCTACTCCGCGCTGCGTCAGGCTGCCGCGCAGTGGCGAAGCGAGCGCGATGCGAGGCTTGAGGTGTCCTTGCCCAATCCGAATGCGACAGCGTCGGGACAACTCCGCGGCGACCTGCCGAGAGACGGCTCGGGCTCGATGGCGACAGGCGAGGGCGCAGCACGCCGCCCGCATCTCGTCGAGCTCGCCGGCCATCACGCGCCGGCTGGCGATGCGAGGCCACGTCGAGACGGTCAGGACTCAGGCGAGCGGAGCGACCGAAGCGATCGCGGCTATGCGCTCCGTACACGTGCGGCGCAGCCCGACTACGACCAGCAGCGCCAGTCCGTGCGTGCGCAGGTCGAGGCACTGGCAGCGCTGTCGCGACGCGACGACGATCTGCACGCGCAGGGCCGACTGCAAGGTCTGCATGACGATCCCACGGGCATGAGCCGGGCCAGTGCGCGCGACGACGCTCGCGAGCCGAGCGCTCGGCTTGGATCTCAGCTGGACATCGATGTCCCGATCCAGCGGGACCGCAGCGAGCTCAGTCGCGCGGGCGAGGTTGCCGGCCTGGCTTCGAGCTGGGGCGCGACCGAGCCCGCCGAGGCTCAGGGGACCCGAGTGTCGGCGATGAACTCGGGCGATCTGGCATCGGTCTCCCGGCACGGCGAGCGACCAGCCGACGTCGACGCCGTCCACCGTGAGGCGAGCAGCGACGCGCACCCGGGTACTCAAGGCGCAGTGGATCCCGTCATCATCGGTGCGCTGCCCGGTGGTGTGGTGCTGCTCTTGCACGACAACGCGCTGTACGCGATGGAGCTGGCGAGAGTTCGCGATGAGCTTGCCTTTCGCCGACTGGCGGAAGAGATCACAGGCGAGCAGGGCATCGCCATTCAGCGACTCTTGCATCCGATCGTGCTGCACAAGAGTCCATCGGAGATCGAGCTACTTGCGCGCTCAAGCGAACTCTTACATCCGCTCGGACTTGACCTCGAGCCCTTCGGCGAGGGCTGTGTGGCGTTGCGTGGCGTCCCCGCGTCGCTGGGCTGGTTGTCCGAGCTCGATCATGTCGGCACGCTGGTCGATCGCGCGCTGGCTTGGCTTCGTCTGCGCGAGTCCAGCCGCGATCCGCTGACTTTGCTCGGTGCGTTCGCACGAGCGCCCACTGCCGCGGATCAGCGCTACGCCAAACGCTGGCTCAAGGATGTCGTGGTGCGCTTGCGACGGGATGCGAACCTCAACGACCAGGGTGATCGCATCGATCTGGGCAGCTTTCCGGGGCTGCATCGCTGGCAGGCGCATGAGTTGATCGGCGCCGTCGGGGGCCCGCGCAACCCGGGCGGGCGAGACGAAGCGGCGCTTGATTCGCACAGCGATCGGGAGCGCCGCGAGGGTAAGACCGTCGCGGAGCCTTCGAGATGAGCGAGCGTCACGAGCCAAAGACACGCGAGGGGAAACTCCCGAGGGCGGTGGCCGTGGTCGGACCAACGGCTGCGGGGAAAAGCGCCGTGGCGCTTGGTCTTGCGAAGCAACTGCGGATGCCGATCCGCTGCTGCGACTCGGCACAAGTCTATCGTCAGCTCGACATTGGCACCGCCAAGCCCGATGCGCGCGCGCGCGCCGAGGTCGAGCATGAGCTCCTCGATCTCGTCGACATTGAAGAGACCTTTAGTGCAGGACGGTGGGCGGAGGAGGCCTGGCGGGTCCACGCTCGACGGCCGGGTATCTTCGTCGGGGGCACTGGGTTTTATCTTCGTACCTTCGCCATGCAGCTCACTGAGCACGCAGTCGCGTCGACGCAGCCTCAACGCGAAGATGCGACGTCACAAGGCACCGCGTCCGATCAAGATCCACGCGAGGTTGCGCGTGAACGCTTTGAGGAGATGTGGATGGCACGAGAGCACGCGGTACCGGGCTCGATCCATGCAGCCCTCGCGACCATCGACCCGGCGAGCGCGGCCGCAGTGCACCCGAACAACAAGCGAAGGGCACTGCGATATCTGTGGCTGTGCGAGCAAGCGGGTCACCCGATCTCGGAGCTGCGGGCGCGACAGCCTCCGGTCGCGCGCGCGCAGCTCTTGTTACTGGTGGTCGACCCGGGTGTGGCTGAGGTCGATGACGCGATTGCGCGGCGCTGCGCAGAGATGATCGCAGGGGGGTGGATCGAAGAGGTGCGCGACCTACTCGCCGCGGGCCGTACGGGCGATGAGCCCGGCTTGCGAACGATTGGCTACCTGCAGCTTGTCGCGCATCTTCGCGGCGCGCAGCCACTGTCCGCGGCGACCGATGCCATCGTCGCCGTAACCCGCGCATATGCGCGGCGACAGCGAACGTACCTGCGCACGCAGTTCCCGGGGGCGAGGCAGATTTTCATCCGAGACCCGAAGGCACTAGACTCCTCCGGCTTGGCCGACACCGTGTGCCAGTTCCTCGACTGCACGTCGGACCGCAGCGAGCGGACACATGCCGCAGGCAGCCGTGAGACCGAGTCCCAGCCCTGAGCCTGGGGCGCCCCGCATCCTCACGACCGCCCGCACCGGTCACCCATCAAGGACCACCATGAACAACAAGATCCTCGACTTTGAACGGCCAATCATGGACCTGGAAGCGAAGATCCGGGAGCTCAAGCAGCTCTCCGCGGGAAGCGAAGAACTCTCCGAAGAGATCACGCGTCTTGAGGAGAAGGCCGCCGCGATGCAAAAGGAGCGCTACGCCTCCCTCACGCCGTGGGACCAGCTCCAAATCGCCAAGCATCCGGATCGGCCCTACACGCTCGACTACCTCGCCGAGATGGCGACAGCCTTCGTTGAGCTCAAGGGCGATCGTGCCTTCCGTGATGATCCCGCGATCGTTGGTGGCCTATGCCGCATTGGCGATCGCCACCTCGTCGTGATGGGGCACCAGAAGGGACGCAACACCAAAGAGAACGTGCTCCGCAACTTCGGCATGGCGCGGCCAGAGGGCTATCGCAAGGCGCAGCGGTTGATGCGGCTCGCCGAGCAATTCTCGCTGCCCTTGCTCTGTCTCATCGACACCGCGGGAGCCTATCCAGGTATCGGCGCCGAAGAGCGCGGCCAGTCCGAGGCGATCGCCGCGAGTCTTGAGCTGATGAGCCGCCTGCCGGTGCCAACCCTGAGCGTGGTGATCGGGGAGGGCGGTTCGGGCGGTGCGCTCGCGATCGGTGTCACCGATCGCATCTTGATGCTCGCGCACTCGGTCTATTCGGTGATCTCACCACGCGGTTGTGCATCGATTTTGTGGAAGAATTCGGATGCGGAGCGAACCGCAGCCGAGCAGCTTCGTATGACCGCCGAGGACCTCCTGCGGATGGGGATTTGCGACGAGATCATCCCCGAGGCCACCGGTGGTGCGCACCGGGATCCAGCGTTTACCGCAAAGAGCGTGCGCGAGGTCGTCGAGCGCCACTTCGCCGAACTTTCGGCGCTGCCAGTCGACGAACTGCTCAGCCAGCGCTATCAGAAGTACCGCAAGATCGGCCACCTTGAGACCTTGGCCGCGAGCTAAGGCGAACTTGGACCTGACGCGGGCGTGGTGCCGCCGTCGCTCGCTCCCGGTCTGCACCGCCGCGGTTGGGTTGTCGTGCGTGCTCCCGACCCTCTGTCCCCGCTGGTCCCGCCCGTCGCACTCGTCACGCTCGCCTCGACTCATGACCCAGCCCGGGACAAACTCCCGCAGATCGCCACATGATTCT
>CAZVEM010000433.1:0-3810 GCA_964626165.1 uncultured Nannocystaceae bacterium | reverse complement strand
GACCAACGACCGGGCCGTGAGCGATGGCCCGAACTGACTTGGCAGGAGACAGTCGCCGAATTTAGTACGGGCGCTTGGTATGCAGCCGGCGAGGAGCCACATCGTGCCATGGTGCGTGTTGGGTCAGCCGCGGACCTCACCATCATCGAGGGGGATATCGCGACGATGAGCCCCGCGCAGATCGCGGGCGCCAAAATCCGCGAAGTCGTCGTCAACGGCGTTCGATCGAGTCCCTAGCTGGACGCACGGAATGACGAGCAGATGCCCCGCGCAGAGAATGGTTGCGTTCACCGAGGCGTGTGACTCAAAGTTCGCCTCAAGCCACGGGCACAGCGACGGGTTGCCGCTGCATCCGGTCTTCAATGAGGTACTGCGTCTAATTTGAGATCCGGCGAGAGCCCAGCGCCGAGCTACGTCACGGAGGTCCTGGACTGACGTTCGCTCTCCCAACGGGCAAAGAGCTCGACCGAGAGCGCGCGTCTCGGTCGGCCGTAGGGATCTTGCGTGGTTTCGAAGCGAAGGATCCGGTCGACACGAAAGTATCGGAAGTCCGCGCGTAGACAGCACCACGCCGCGATGATCTCCTTGCCATCGTAATATGCGAGTTGCAGCGGCCAGATCTTGCGCTCGCTGGGACGTCCCTCGACGTCCGCGTAGTCGATCAGTACGGCTCGCTCGCTTCGCATGGCCTCACGCGCCTGCGGGAGAATCGACAACTTGGGCTTGTGACCCGCGATGTTGACCGGCCAAAGGCCCGTGTCCGCGATCCGAGCTCGCAGGTCATCGGGCGAGGCCGTCGCGATCTTGGCGAGGGCGGAGCGCGCCGCCTCGCCAAGCTCGGCGTCCGGCAAGGTCTGCACCCAGCGGGCGCCGAGTACCAATGCCTCAAGCTCAGATGGAGTGAACATCAGTGGCGGCATGAAAAAGCCCGCGCGCATCACGTAGCCCAGGCCGGCCTCGCCTTCGATCGGCGCACCGAGGGCGATCAGGGTCTGGATGTCGCGGTAGATCGTGCGGACCGAGACCTCTCGCTCCTCTGCCAGGATCTCGGCCGTCACCGGCGTTCGTCGACGTCGCAGCGCGTCGAGCAGCGCGAACAGTCGTTCGGTCTTGTCCATGTCGCCTCGCCAGGCATCTTCGCAGAGCTTCCTGGCGAGGGCGAGTGTGTCGACGGCGCTCGACGTTCAACCCGCAAAGCGCTGTGCGACTTCGGGATGTGCCGCAAGAAGCTTGGCATCGAGCGCTTGTGCCCGCACATATGCGGGCCGCTGAGCAACTCGCGCCAGGTATTCATCGAAGCATGCCTTCCGCGGAATCGCGTTGAGCACGTTCATCGTAAAGCCCAGCGAGCTCGCGAGCTGAGTGTCCGCGGCGGTAAAGTTTGGGCCTGCGGCGTAGGGGTGTTGGCTGAGACGCGCTTCAAGGTTTGCAATGACATCGTCGTACGCGCCAAAGGAGTAGTCCGACGGGCCGTGCACAAGCCCGCGAACGCGGGCATTGACGCAGGGATCGAACACCGCGTCGCAATACACCAGCATCGTCAAGTAGGCAGGGCGCCATGGGTCTCCCATCGCAGGTGCGAGGCCGGCCTCCGGGAAGATCTCCGTCAGATACATCGCGATGGCTGCACGCTCCGTCACGACGCGCTCGTTGTGGACGAGGGCGGGGACCTTCTTGTGCGGCTGGATCTTTCGATAGCTCTCATCGACACCTTTGGTCGCGCCGACATCGACGAATTGGACTCGATAGGGGACGCAAAGCTCCTCCAAGAGCCAGCGAATCCCGACGGAACGAGACCAGGGGGAGTGATAGAGGGTGAGCGCGGGATGAGATTCGGACATGACGCAGGTCTAGCCACCGGCGATGACAGATCCTGTCAGGAGGGTGTCGGGCCGTCGCGAGGGTCTGCTGCCACCTGCACCGTGCATCACGTCGTTCCAAACCACGAGTCGGGCGGGGGCCCAGGGGCAGAGGGGACAAATGCGCTACGGGGATCGCAGGGGAGCAAGCAGCCCCTCAAGCCCGTTGCGCTTGATCTCCAGCGCAAGCTCCATCAGCTGTCCGAGTCGGCCACGAGGAAAGCCTTGGTGCGCAAACCAAAGGAGGTACGGCTCTGGAAGATCGATCAGCAAGCGATCCTTGTACTTCCCGAAGGGCATGTGCATGCGCATGAGCTCCTCAAGAACTTGCGGATCGCCGAGCCCCTCCATGATGGCAGTATCGCCGATCTCCCCGCGAGCCGACGGAGCCGACACAGCCGGCCGACCCTCCCACGCGCGATGGACCGATGGACCGATGGACCGATGGACCGGTGGCCGCGTGGAGCTGTGGATGGGGGGCGCGCTCGAGCTGTCGCGCGGCTCAACCACAAAGGCATAAAAACCGGGCGCGAAAAGAGCGCGCGCTGAACCGGCGTGGCGCGGAGCGTGGCGATTCGAGCGTCGCTCCCTCAGCTTCGCGCCCTTTCTGCACCGGCGTCGCGTCTGGGTCACGATGCGCGGTGAGCATTTGCTGCCAAGTGCGCCCCAAGCTCTCCGAACGACCGATGTCCAACATGATCCGAGATCTCACGGGTACGTCCGCTCGCTTTGCCGCATGGACGTCGAGCCAGGCCCATGGTCGGGGCTGCGCTGTGTCCCCAATGGGTTCGAAGGCGCCAACGCTCGCGCGGGTGCAACGCATCGCAATCGCAAGCTCCGCGCTCGCGCTGCTGAGCACGGTCGCGGTTGCCAACGCTGCACAACAGCGAACGCCAAAGGCTGCGCCCCTTTCGAAGGAATCGCATTCGCTGCATGCTGGGGCGGATGGACTCAGGGCCCGGGCCACGCCCGTGTCGACGCTGTCGTCGCGCAAAAACGCGCACTCAGAACTCGATGCGGCGCCGCCGTTCGAAGCGGGCGCCGTTTCGGCCGACTGCACCTTCAACGGCAAGCGACTGGCGGGCAACGTCAAGGTCGTGACGAGCTCCGCCGACGTCAAGGTCAAGGTCGTCACATCCTTCCCCGACCTCAACGTCAAGGTGGTCGAGAGTTTCCCCGACAACTGCGGTCAGTGGCGCTTCGTCGAGAGCTTTCCGGACTTCACCATCCAGTACGTCGAGAGCTTTCCAGACGTCAAGATCCGCATGGTCGAGAGCTTCCCGGGCGTGCCTTAGTCGGTAGTTGAAGCAGCCCCGTGCTGTGCAGCGACCGTGCATCGAATGTGCGTCGAATCTGCGTCGACCGTGCGTCGACTGTGCGTCGACTGTGCGTTGACTGTGCGTCGACTGTGCGTTGACTGTGCGTCCAGGTGCAATCGCCATGTCGAGCGAGGCGCGAGGAGGGTGCGTAGCGACCCGCCGCGACGTACCGGTCATCAAGGGCCGCAGGCTGAGTGCGGGGCAAGTCGCCGCATGGGGTTCTTCAACAGCCTGCGAGGCATGAGTGACCTCACCGCCGAGACCCGGCAAGACGGGAGGATGAATCGGATTCATGGGCGTCACCAAAGTTCGAGCCGGGCGTGACAGCGCACAGCACATCGCACGAGCGTGATGGCTCCTCGCTGCTCGGCGTGGGTGGGGGCTCTGCGCGACACGGTTTGTCGAATCAGAGCAACAAGCGCCTCATTGACAGTTCATCGCTCAGTTGCTGTCCGATTACTCATCGCAACAATTCCCGCTTGCGTCAACGCCTTGACGCAAGCGGTCGGTCGCTCGCTGTTCAACTGTCACAATTTCCCCGGTGACGTTAGTTTTCACCGGCGGTGTATCTTCTGGTTTTTCATATCGGTGATCCCTCTCACCGAGCCGATGTCATGGGGGAGCTGCTGCCC
>CAZVEM010000432.1:0-3839 GCA_964626165.1 uncultured Nannocystaceae bacterium | reverse complement strand
GGCTCTCCTTGACCATGATCGGCAGCATGGAGTGCACGATGAAGTTGCGGACCTCGCATCCCAGTCAGGCCCTGTGTCTGGCCTCTCCGAGCCGATCGCCGAGATCCTCCGCCTGGCAGCGTTCGCGAGCCGACGCGACCCTTTCGACCCGATGGAGCGGGCGATTCATGAGGCCAGGCCACGCGACCGCGCGGGGTCGGCTGAACGCGATGACTGGACCCTGGTCCGTGAATACGAACTGAGCTCAGAGTTGCTCGCGGTCAGCTACGCGTGGCGCACGGGCAAGGGTGACGAGGTCCTTGTTGCCACGAAAGGCGCGCCTGAAGCGGTCGCGAAGCTCTGTCGACTGGATGCGAGTGAGAGCGAGAGGATCAGTGCCCAGGTCGCCGAGCTCGGCGCGAAGGGTCTCCGGGTCCTCTGCGTCGCATCCGCGAGCCTCACCATCGATTCGCTACCGGGCGATCACGCCGATCTCGCGCCGACCTTGCGAGGACTCATCGCTTTCGAAGACCCGCTGCGGCCGGCTGTTCCGGCCGCCGTCGCGCAGTGCCGGACGGCTGGCATTCGCGTCGTGATGATCACGGGAGACAATCCAGTGACAGCGCAGAGCATCGCGCTGCAGGCGGGGATCGATGTCGAGGCGCCGGTCCTCACTGGCGCGGAATTGTCCCGCATGTCCAACGAAGAGCTCGCCGCTCGCGTGCAAGGCATTCGAGTCTTCGCCCGCGTGGTCCCTCAGCAGAAGCTCCGCATCGTCAATGCGCTCAAGGCCGCTGGCGATGTGGTCGCGATGACCGGCGACGGGGTCAACGACGCACCGGCACTCAAGAGCGCGCACATCGGTATCGCGATGGGCGGACGTGGAACGGACGTGGCGCGACAGGCCGCGGCGCTCGTGCTGCTCGACGATGATTTCACTTCGATCGTCGCTGCAGTCCGCCTAGGCCGGCGGATCTACGACAACATTCGCAAGGCGATCGTGTTCATTCTCGCGGTGCATGTGCCCATCGTCGGCCTGTCGATGCTGCCGATCTTCTCGTCGAGCTGGCCCTTGCTACTGCTTCCGGTGCACATCGTCTTCCTCGAGCTGGTCATCGATCCGTCGTGCACGCTCGTCTTTGAGGCCGAAGAGGAAGAGTCCAACGTCATGCAACGCCCTCCCCGCGATCCGCATGAACCGCTCTTCTCTCGCGGCACGGTCGCGATCGCCCTCGCTCAGGGCTTGAGCATTCTCGTCGCGTGCGTGGCCGTTTTCCTTCTCAGCGGCACCGGCCATTCACCCGACGCCGCCCGCAGCCTCACCTTCGCGACCCTCGTCATCGCGTTCTTGACGGTGATTCTCATCAATCGCTCGTCCACCCGTACGGCCTTCGCCATGCTGCGCTCGCCCAACACCGCGCTGTGGTGGGTCCTCCTCGCCACCCTCGCCGTCCTCGCGACCGTTCTCTTCCTCCCCCAAGCCCACGCCCTCCTCCACTTCGCCCCCATCCACCCCCTCGACCTCCTCCTCGCCCTCACCACCGGCATCGCCTCCCTCCTCTGGTACGAAGCACAAAAGAACAGACCGAAGGTCCTGCGCAGTCGCAGAAGAACAAACTGAAAGACCTGCGCAAGTTTGGAGCGTTGACGGTCGATGTGCAGCGAGCGTCGGCCCAAAGCGAGACTCAAATGTGTGTCGAGTGGGCAATGAGCGGGGCTCATTTCATCCGCCGAGCGCTCGCCCAAGCGCCTTTGGGCGAGCCCGGAGGCTCACCTGCATTCGGCGGGCTGTTGAACTCCGGCGCTAGCTACGCCGGCAAAGGTGCGTGGCTCAGCTCCGGGTGCATCGCGGTACCGCCCTCGCAGCGCTGTCCGAAGCACACGCGCATCTTCCACGTGTACTCGGGCCAAACCACGTCTCGCTCTCCGGTGAGGAGCCGTTCCATCGCAAGCTTGTAGCGTCGCTGAAACTCTCGGTCTTCAGCCTTGCGCCGCGCCACAAGGTCGGGCGCACCGGCGTAGCGCGGCACCTCTGCCATCATCTCGCGACGCGTCCGCGCGTTCCGGCGCCGTCCTTCGTTGGCCGCTTTGCGCCGAAGACCCTCGATGCCGAGCACGCGCGTCCCTTCTGCGCGTCGCTGCTCGATCAGCTTGTCCTCACGAAGCCGGAGGCGCTCGCGCACTTCGGCTCTCAGTTCTGCGTCCGTCATCTCGAGATGAATCGGCGGACGCACGAGCGTAAGCGTCACCTCCTCCGGCATCGTGCTCGGCTTGCCTCGATATCGACTGCGTCCAGCGCTCATCGGCCGCTTCCGATCATAGGCTTCTTGCTTCTCGCTCAGATCTGCCCACATCCCGACTGCGGGCCGGCGAATCGTCCGGCTCTCACCATACTCCATCTTCAATGTCGAGACGCCGATCCACTCGCTCGAGCGCTCCACGATGTGGTCCTTCACGGGGTTCGCAAGGACGTACACCGCGGCGTCTAGGCCGGCCTCATCGTCGAGCTTCTCGCCCGACCAATAGGTCTCAAATACTGTGCCAGTGTCGCCCTTGAGGGCGTTGATTTGCCGCGCAAGGATTGTGTTGAGAAGCGCCATGGCGGCCGGCCGGTTGCCCCGCGGGTCTGTGAAGTAGATGTGAATGTGATTCGACATCACCAAGATCTCGTGGATCTGCAGGTGATACTTCCTGGCCACGTGCGCGACCGCATACCAGATGACCTGGGTCAGCCGCTTTTGGCGAATCGGGCAGAGCAAGAACAGGCCCCTCACATTGCGGATCGTGACGTGGAAGCTACCGGGACGGACGGGTCGAGCGAACATCGCTCGTCCCTCTCGTAACCGCGCGGCCAAAGTTGCCTGCGCGATCGCAACATTTCTTCTGGCTGTATCGACCGTCGACGCGCCCTAGCGCGCTCCGCGAGGCCCCCGCCGCGCAACTCCGTGCACCCTCGAGGCCCCCGCTGTCCCGGACTCGGACCTTCGGCATGACGAAGCTTTGGGATGGCGAGACTGGCGAAGGAGCTCCGATACAGCTCCACTTGGTATGGCGCAACTGGAGAAGGACCTTCGGTACGGCACAACTGGAATGGCACAACTTCGGTACGGCTCAACTCGGTACGGCTCAACTTGGCCGCACACCGTTCTAGCGAAGGACCTTCCATCTCGGAGAGCGGGTTGAGGCTCATGCCCAGATCGCTTCGAGGGCGTGCGGTCCATCGGATCCGCACGCCCTGCGTCGAATTCGGGGGCTCGCGGGTCAGCCCGCTTCAACGATGCGCGGGTTGTCGAGCAGCAGCTCGTCGTCCGTCGCGGCCGTTCCGTTCGGGTTTACGGAAATCTGGACGCACACCGACATACCTGACTGTCCCGTCAGGTCCAACTCCAGCGACTGCACGGAGTCGTCGGGGACCTCGGCCGTAATCGCGGGGATCTGGGCGATTGGCGTCATGCCGCACTGACCCGCAACGTAGACGAACGCCACCATTCCGACGTCGCAGTTCGGACCGTCACCGCAGCCGACCCGCGTCTTGAACACAGGCATTGTTGACCCGTTGAGGTCGATGTCGTCCCACTGGGCACGCACCATCACGCCGACCGTCGCTGACGCGGGCGGATCCATGCGCAGCGTATTCGTGAACTCAAAGGTTTCCACGGTCAGATCGCCGGCACTGGAGATCTCGCCGTATTGGGCGTCCGCGACGTCACAGGTCAGTTCCTTGTGATTCGAGATACCCAGCGATCCACGAAGGTTCGCGTCGCAGCGGTGGTCATGCAGGCTGTAGATCACCACTTCCTCACCATCTCCATCTCCATCTCCATCTCCATCTCCATCGCCGTCGCCATCGCCATCGCCAT
>CAZVEM010000431.1:0-3845 GCA_964626165.1 uncultured Nannocystaceae bacterium | reverse complement strand
CCGTCGCCGTCGCCGTCACCGGTCGTGGCCCCCACATCATCTTCGGGCGAAAGATCTCTGCCACAGCCAGATGGACCGATGGTGATCATCCAACCCAGAACTACGACCACACCCACAAGACTTCTACGCGCCATGGCCAATCCTCCGCCTGCTTGCGCGTCAACTGTATCGCTCTGCGGCCATGCTCGCAACCCCGGCCACAGATGCGAGGGCGTGTGTTCCGAGCCCCGATTCTCTCCTCACGTAGAAACGTGGCGCGTCGTGGTGGAGCGTCAGTCAGCGGTGGGCGTAGTAATTCGTCCATGGTCCGAGGGTCCCTTCAACTCACGGCTCCGCGGATGTTTCTTCTGGGGCGCGCACGTAGCTGCACGCATACGTCCAGTCTTCAACCGACAGAATGCATGTGCGGCCTCGTGGGATTCCATCCCACGGTAAGTTGACCCGCCCAAGGTCCCCGAGACAACACCGAACGCAGTCCGAGGTCGATCCCTCTGACCGCCTCTCTGACACAATTGCATTCGTTTCAAAAACTTTGCTTGCAGCCGGTCGACCGATGCGATAACGTCGACCGATGGAGCGTTCGACCGTCATTCCTATCCTCACGCGTTCGCTGTTCTACTTTGGCTATCTGGGCAACAGCGCAACGGAGACCATTCGGCTTGCGGACCGTGTGTCGGTTCTCGGCTACACCAATTGGGGGCTTTCGGGCCGTGCGAGCATCATCCGCGGGCTCGTCGGGCAGACGATTGCCGTCAATGCGTATCCTCAGAACCCAAGCCCCAATGATGGACGCGATTACCGAGACGCCGCTCCCCGGGCTGTGTACTCCTTCGCGATGAACGTGACCGCGCCGAGACTCGACTGGGCAGAGACGACGCGAACTCAGCCGTTCCTCGCGATCGACCTTGTCGCGACGCAAGCGTCATCCGCCAGCACGACGTTTGTTGCGGAGTTGAGCCTGGATCTCGTTCTCTGGAACACCTAGCCATGTCTCAATGCAGCCAGGGCCCCGCATCGCGGTGCAGCGGTACGGCGAGCGGGACAGCGACGAAGTCGACTCCATCAGGTGGTGATTCCGAGCAGTGTGGGTGTGCTCCGTCGCTTGGCTCCGCCCCTGGCGCGTCCGCTCGTCAGTCGCCGGTGTTTCAGGCCCACGCCCCGTGGTCGGCCACACCTTGGCTCACACGCGACCTGGCAACTGAGCGAGTACGCGAGGTTGAAAGCGGATGTGCTAGCCCTGCGGGAAGGGCCACACTCGACGCGGTTCCGGCGGCCATCGCCACCACCGCCACCCGCCCCACGTTTTGGACTGCGCCCCATCGTGCTCCTGAAGGCACAGCATGGAAGGTGGACCGAATCGACGGGCCACGACGCGACACGATCCTCTCGGCCGGGAACCTCGCACAGTGCGGCTCCTATGCCGCGGTGGCGGTGACTGCGGGTATGGACGGAACGGGCACGCTCGTGCGCCGCGATGTGTTTCGCGCCAGCGAGCCAATTTTCCTCTGGCCGCCTGGCGAAGAGCCCGCGTGCCTTGGGTGTCTGCCACCCGGCCAGTACGATGTCGTCGCCCAACGTTGGACGCAGAACGAGCGTCGACCCAAGTTCTACCCTTTCGAGCTGTGGTCGCGGGTCGAGGTCATTCCTCTTGGGTCGAACTGCAACAACATCACGCTGCCGCCACCTGTCGTCATCAACTTGCCCTCGACTGAGACGGGATGCAAAACAGCTGCGGGGGTAGTTGAGACAACCATACCTCTCATGGGGAATGATGGGGAGGGCCTGCCAACGGAAGCCGTGTTCATCCAGTACGAGCTACGCTTTCCGGGTACAGAACTGGACGGCAAGTTCCGTGCGCGTCGGGGACCTGTTGTCGTGTTCGGTCACGGTGCGGAGCTCGCGAGCAGCTTCGATAATGGGGGTCTTGCCTCGGAGAATCGTTTCTTTCAGTTCAAGGGATATACAGACCTGCTCGCGTGCCTCTCGGCGAATGGCTTCATTACTCTATCCGTCAACCTGGCGATTCCTTGCCAGCCTGCGGTCGGTGCGTCTTCGATAATGGAGCTCGAATTGCGCCGCGCTCACATGATGCGCGAGGCACTTCGCGATGCGCATTCGCGATATCCTGAGTTCTTTCGCGATAGCAAGGTTATGTTTATGGGTCACAGTCAGGGGGGGCTAGCAGCGATCTATGCCGCGGCGACGAACAAAGTTGCCGTGGCGCTCCCGGCCAGCGCGAACGTTCAGATTGTCGGCGCGGTCGCTCTTCAGCCAAGCGCAGGGAGCGTTCAACCGAGTAGTGGCTACGATTCTCCGGACCTTGATTTGGCTGGCCAGTTCGTTCTCGGAATTGCGTCGGAATGGGACGAAGATGTTGCGCGGAAGTCAATCTACGCTATTGAGAATCGAGTTAGCAAGCCGATGGCTCGCTATCGCGGTATCGTGACCCTTCCATGCGCGACTCATTGGTCTGGCTTGCTTCCGAGAATACAGAGTAGCAACAAGCCAGACGGCGGGCCATGCTTCCCGTGGGAGACGGCTGGCGGAGGGCCCTATTGTATCGATGCGACACTTGGGCCGGCACCGTCGTGTGTTCCCACGTTTGAAGCACAGTGGGACACAACAGCGTCGTTGGTTGTCGATTTCTGCCGTTGGGCGGTAGCGCCTGATGGTAGTGAGGCAAATGCGCTGCGCCAAAGATTCATTGGACGAGTGACCGCGACGCCCGCTGACGAGGTCGACGCAGAACTCTGGTTCAGGGGGAGTGGCGAGGTCTTGGTCAGTTCGGCGCCGCCATCGATTTCGGGTACGTTGGGAGCAATCTCGCCCGATCTCGCACTCCAGACACTTACCTCGCACGCCCTTGAGAGCGAAGACCTGCTCGTAAGCTATCTTCGCGACTTCGGTTGGCGTGTGCAACTCAGTGGTGCGTCTGAAGGTTTCGGGGAAGTCAAGCTCCCGTGGCCAAGCGCGGCGACGGGCGTTAAGGCGACAACGCGATTCTACCTGGACTGTGCAGCCACGCATGTTGCGGGAGGCGAGGCCACGTTTAGGTTCTGGGTCGGCTTCAAGGCGAACGTGATGGACGCCTCACCAACCTACTTCGTCAGACGAGTAACCTTGCGTCGGCCGCTCAATGCATTTCCACCGAATGGCCGACGCAGCGCGGTTTTTCAGACTTTGACGTTTACTGGCAGCGAGTGCGGAATTCCCAACGACATGGGCGACTTCGACGCCTTGAACATTGAGTCAGCGCTATTCATTTGGTTTGGCGACGTCCCATTCGCCGACGATTTCACTGGGACTCGCGATGGAGACCTTTATTTCGGTACTCCAAGGGCCTCCACGTACTAAGAGTGTCCGTAGTCCGTTCCGCGTAACAGAGGTCCTGACGTTCTGGCAGGCCGTACCTGCCGTGGCCCGCAATCAGACTGAGCGCGATCAAGGACGGCAAATGGCTGCCGCCGCGTACACACTGCAAAGTCGACCATGGTAGGTTGCTGCGATTTCCACGGCTCGGCCGCGTCGCAACCAGAAGCATCATTGAGGCCACCCAGATCGGTGCTGTCTCGCCCACGACATTCGCGCGGCACAGCCCAGCAGGCGAAAATCATCGATTTGAGCCCGACACAAGCACCCAAAATCCGAAAGCTGGCGGCTCGATCTCCGATGCAAGGTGGCGAGATCTTGGATGCACGGCGCCTCGATCTTCGATGCAAGGTGCCGCCGTTTCCAAAACCAGCTCGTCGAAGTCGATTGCACGATGGTGCCGAGTGACATGTGGGGCAGCGCCGAGTGACATGTGGGGCGGCGCCAAGTGACATGACATGCGGCCCAACGGCGGG
>CAZVEM010000430.1:0-3887 GCA_964626165.1 uncultured Nannocystaceae bacterium | reverse complement strand
ATGGCGATGGCGATGGCGACGGCGACGGCGATGGCGATGGCGATGGCGACGGCGACGGTGACGGCGACGGCGACGGCGACGGCGATGGCGATGGTGATGGCGAGGCCACGGCCGTCTGCGCGCTTTGGAATGAAGGTCACGCGGACCTCTCCGAAGGCGACTGGAGCGGTTCGGTCAATGGCTGCGGCGCGGGCGACATGGATTCCGCTTGGCGCGAGCGCATCTTGACCTTGGTCAACATGTACCGTGCGATCGCGGACCTTCCCGCCGTGACCAACGACGCCACCCGCGACGCGAAGGCACAAGATTGCGCGCTGATGATGGATGCGCAGGGCATGCTCTCACATACGCCGGACATGAACTGGGCCTGTTACACGGCCGATGGCGCAGAGGCTGCGGGAAAGTCCAACATCGCCAGCGGTCCCGGCACGATGGCCGTCGATATGTACATGAGCGACTTTGGCAACGCGTCTACCATGGGGCATCGACGGTGGATCCTCTCCAATGGCCTGGGACCGATTGGACTGGGCTCCACGGATAGCGCGTCATGCATGTGGGTCATCGGCGGCAGCGGTGGCGGAAGCGCCGAGTGGACCGCGTGGCCCTCTCCTGGAGCCTTCCCGTTTCAGGCGATCGACATCTCCTTTGAGAGCGTGGACTCAACAGGCTGGACGATTCAGAGCGATTCGATCTCGTTCGACTCCGCCTCGATCTCGGTGCTCGAAGACGGCGTCACGCCGCGCAACGTAACGACCCAGGTGCTCGGTCAGGGCTACGGCAGCACGCATGCGATCCGCTTCGCGCCCGACGGTTGGGCGTCGCAGGCGGGTCACTCGTACACCGTGAGCGTGACGGGCTCTTCCCAGCCGATCGAGTACACGGTGGACATGGTGGACTGCGACGCCTTCTGAGCCTGTCAGACTTCGCGAGAGAGGTCGTGCGCGCGCAGTCGCGCACGGCCATCTCGCGCTTCATCCCGCCCGACCAACTCGCCCCGGCCATCGCCGCAGCCATCTCGCCCGGCCTATTCGCCCGGCCATCGCGCCCGGCTACTTCGCCCGGCCATCTCGCCTGGCCGGCGGCGCCCCCCAAGCTGGCCTCCCGCTCCGCATCGTGCCCCTTGTCCCACCAGCACCTCGATGCGCGCATCGCTGTGCGGGGCACTGCTAGATTCGTGCGGTGCAACTGCTGAAGGCCGCCGCCCGCCCCGGTGTCCGCGGTGTGTCCTTGCTGACGAGCGCACTTGCGATGCTGGCAGTGCTCAGCGCGTGCGCGATGGGATTGCCCGACCGTCAGCTCGTCGTGGAGTCACGCCTGCTGGCGGTGCGCATCGAGGTCATTGGCAGCGCATTTGACGTCGACGCAGGTCTCGCCCCGCGCGCGCAGGTCTTGCCCCTCGACGAGGTTGCGATGTACCCGCTCTTCGTCGACGAGTTGGGCGCGTGGGTTGGCACATCGGCAGACCGCTTCGATCCGCTGTGGCTCGCCTGCGACCTGCGCCCGGGCGAGAGCTTGCTGGGATGCGTCCAGCGCTATCAGCCGGTGGCCCCTCAGGACCTGCCTCCATGTCCGCAGCAAGATCTGGCGATGCTGCTCGCGGGTGAGCTGCCGACCGAAGTGGGACTGTGCACGCTGGCACGTGCCCCGGCGCCGATCTTCACGGCCTTCACGAGTGCGACGCTGCTCGCCGGAGGAGACATCGAGATCCTTGCGATCGCGTCGACCCCAAATGGCACGAGCACCGACGCTTGCGCCACCGCGTTTCTCCGCGCCGATTTCGAGCTGCCCGACGATTGCGTCTTCGCGGTCACCAAGATCCCGGCCGCGCGCAGCCAGCAGCTGATCGCCGCCCTTGAGGCCGCGGGAATCGATCCCACGACGCTACCCTTTCCCGTCCCTCCTGCGACGCAAGCACCCGACGAGCTCGATCGCCACCCATCGTTTGTAGAGGTCCGCGTGGCGACCCTCGATCTCAACGATTCACCGGGTGCCTTTCAAAGCGTCGCTCGCGGCCAGACCATCCAAGTTCAGCGCGGCACCAAGCTCCGCATCGAGTACGACGCGCCGCCCGAAGCTCTCCAGGAGTACAGCATCCCCGTCAACAACGGCGAGGGCACCGAGCTTGTCCGCGAGCGATACTCGGTCGACTGGCTCCGCACATGGGGCATGCAGCTCGCCGACCAGAGCGACGAGGCCTCCGGATACAACCTGTGGTCCGCCAAGCCCTCGGAGCAGGACGGAGACCTTCCTCCCGCTGGCGGGCGAGCGACGATCTTCTTGGTGCTCCGGGACGGGCGCGCTGGCGTCGACTTTTGGTGGTTCAACATCGAGGTGATCGAGACGATCGCCGACAGGCCGCAGCCCTAGCCATGAGGTCGCCGCAACTTCATTGCTCGCTGCGCAGGCGATACCAGCTGAGCGCGCTCCTGTTGCTTGGCACGTCTGGCACCGCTTGGGCGGCGCCTCCACCCGTTTCCGCCCCACCGCCCGATACGAGCGAGCCGCCGCGCGCTCCCGTGCAAGACCCGCAAGGCAGGGATGATCCGGCTCCCCCAGCGAGTGCCCCAGCCAGCAGCGGCGTGGATGGGCTCACGCCCCCGCGACCGACGTCACAGATCGTCATCGACTATCCCAACGAGCTCCTTTCGATCGACCCTCCTCCGGAGGGCACGATTCGGGTTCGCTTTGTCGTCGACGTGCAGGGTGAGGCACGCGAGGTCGAGCTTCTTGAGGGAGTTCATCCCGAGCTCGACGCGCTGGCCCTCGCGGCTGTGTCATCGCTCCGCTTTGAGCCCGCGCGCTATCAAGGCCAGCCCGTCGAGGTCGTGTTCGCCTATGACATTCCGGTTCGCGCACCGACAAGCGGCGATGCGACCAGTGCTGCACCGACCTCGACCGCCGCGAGTCTCGCCCAAGCAGACCAGCAGGATCGGAGAATGGGTACGGACGCGAACGGCAGCGATCTCCCCAGTGCCCCACCCCCACCCCCAGCAGGAGGGCACGCCGCGTTTCGCTGCACGGTGCTGCGTTCGGGCGATCGAGTCCCGCTGGCCGGTGCGGTGGTTCTTGTCACGCCCGCGCAGGCCCTCGCGCCCGAGGGCCGCAAGGGAGCTCAGTCTCGCAAGAACTCCTCTCGCGTCGCCAACGCGCCCGATGACTCGCCGCCCGCTTGGCTCGCGCGCGGGGTGACGGGCAGCGACGGCACCGTCACGCTCCTCGACCTCCCGCCCGGACCAGTGCGCGTGGTGATCCAAGAGCGAGACTCGGAGCAAGGTCGCTGGGTCGAAGAGCTCGTCGATCGCCAACAGATCCAGAGCCGATACTTCCTCCAGCCGATCGGAACTGGCCAATACCGCACCAGCGTCGTGTCCTCCCGTGAACCTGAGCCCACGCGCCACGTGATCAGCCCCGAGGAGATCAACTCGCTGCCCGGTACCCAGGGGGATGCCCTCAAGTCGATCCAAAACTTCCCCGGTGTTGCACGCCCTCCCTTTGGAGCGGGCCTGCTGGTCATCCGCGGCTCTGCGCCATCGGACTCGCGAACGCTGCTCGGCTACCACGAGATTCCTCAACTCTTTCACTTTGGTGGGCTGACCTCGGTGTTTAACTCGGATGCGATCGCACAGATCGACTTCATTCCGGGCAACTTTGACGTGCGCTACGGCGATGCGATCGGCGGCATTGTCAACGTCGCGGTCCGTCGCGGACGTCGCGATGGTCACCACGGGTACATCGACGGCGATCTCTTCGACCTCGGCGGTGTGCAGGAAGGTCGGCTCGGCAAGGGCTCTTACTTCCTCAGTCTGCGGCGCAGCTGGATCGACTCCATTCTGCGCGGCGTACTCCCCCGTGATCTCAACCTCGACTTTAAGCAAGCCCCGCGCTAC
>CAZVEM010000429.1:2855-3908 GCA_964626165.1 uncultured Nannocystaceae bacterium | reverse complement strand
AAAAGAGGCCAAGAGCTAAGGTCAAAAAAGGGCGTGTCAACGCCCTTCTTTGCCTGGTGGTGGTACGCTTTGGTTTTAGATTTGTCCGATCGCCGAATTGGCTCACGGCTGGCAGCATGGAAAAAGCGCAGCGGGCAGAGCTACTACGAGCGAGATTCCGGGCTATCGCTGGCGCGTTTGCGAACCAACCAACGCGCGAACCGAAGCCCAGGCGATACGTGCCACGGCGAACAGAGTTCCGATTCGTCTACCCCATGGGGTTCACTGGCGGGGCCGGCTACGTCGGGAAGTGGGTCGTGACGCCAGACGAGAAGCAGGAGCCAACGGTTGAGCCGGACAAGCGGCGGAAGGGGCCAACGGCGCTAACTCTCATCGCGGAGAAGTGGGGCGCCCGCCATGAGTGCAAGCCCGAGGGCATGGGGCGAGGATTTAGGCGCCCTCAGTGACGGCCAAATCAGCACGTGTTACTTCCACCTACTGGGGCATCGAATCTCCCCAGGTTTTCGCTTGCAGGTGTAAATCTCGTCTAGCAGATGGGCTTCGTTTATCGACGCGTGCTCATCGGCCGCAGATTTTAAGGCGTCTGCCCTCCTGTGCGGTGGCAAAACCACCTTCACTCTTAGGTTGGGACAAAGCTCTTTCGCATAGCGAATCGAAGGAGCTTGGTCCGTATCCCCGGTCAGAAGTATGACCTTCTCGCACATTTTTTCTTTGGCGATACGCGCGAGAGCCAAAGCGATGTTTATATCGGTCTCCTTTTCGGACCATGCTTCGAAAAGTTCTTTGCAGCTACCCCAGCAACGTCCCGTTGTTAGCCTAAATTGCCCCTCAACGATATTCACCGACAGATCGCGATACACATCCAATAGAACTTGGTGCCTATCCCTCTTCTCCGCCGACCATGGCGGAAGGGCGGTGAAGAAATGCACCATTCTCAAATCCTCTTGCGGGCCTACAAATGCCCTTACCAGATTCAGGATATTCAGCCACTTAAGTTCCCGCCGCTTAACGTGATCGTTTATCGCATGGTAAAGATTAAATCCATCGACGAGT
>CAZVEM010000429.1:0-2845 GCA_964626165.1 uncultured Nannocystaceae bacterium | reverse complement strand
AACCTTGGTCTGCGGCAGGGGGCTAGACATAAAAAATCCCGGGGCCGAAAGACCCCGGGGACCAATGCCCCTAGGATTGCTCCCAAGTGCAAAGGCGATGATGTGCGGAATGTTGATAATTCGTGCTTGATTTCAAGGAAAAACCCGCATTCGGACTAATTTACAACTGAATTTTTACGCATAATCAGCAAGTTACGCATCAACATATTCGCATTCGGTTATGCTGCTTTCGAGAGTTCGCTTTCGAGTAGCCCCACCAACTCCGCGATCGACCAAACGTGATTGGCGATGCCGGCTTCCATGGCGGGTGTGCAGCGAAGTGTTTGATGCACGCGGCAGAAGTTGTAGTGCATGAAGTGAAGCGCGACGGCCGCCTCATGGTTTTCGACCTTCTTGGAAAAGGCGTTGGTCAGCCGTGTGAAACGACGGTTGCTCATGCGCAGCGTGAGATTCTGGCGCTCAATGAACGACGTGGAAACGTGCGCGTGAGCAGGCGATCCGGTGACGACCGCCTTGCGGGCACCCATGCACTGCGCGGGCGAGTAACGTGCTTCGGTCTTCGGGCCTTCGCCGTAGATTTTCACGAGCTGGGCGTAATCGACTTCCGTTCCGAATGCGTCGGCAATGGCAGTGAGATACGGCTTGTGCCCGTCTGTCGTGAGCTGGACGCGGTGCGCGAGCCGAGGTGCCAAATCGTGCATGAAGTGGTACGCGGCGCCTGCGTCGCGCGTGCCTACATACCAGCAGGGAATCAGCTTCGTGTCGGCGTCCATCGCGATCCACGTCCAAACGTCGCCCCAGCCCTGCGCCTTGGTCTCTGCGGTCGTATTCTTCTCTTTGGCGCCAACGAACGCCCAGATTTCGTCGCACTGGATGCGCTTGCATGTGAGGTTGCGCATAACGCGATCCTGAAAGGCAGAGCAGGCCGCACCAAGCTCAACCAGGAGCTTCTGAATCGCGGTGCGGTGCGTGCCCGTCATGCGCGAGACGGAGCGAAGGGAATTCCCTTCGACGAGCGCGGTGATGACCCGGACGCGTTCTTCGGTGGTGAGCTTGTTCATGGGACTGATGGTGCGGTGTTATGCTTGAGCGGTCAAGCATAATTCGGAGACGCCTCCGGCCCCATCCGCCCATTTCGTTAGGAGCGGATCGGGCTACTTAGCCGCTAAGGCCGCCTCCGCGTCTTCCGCGGCTGCCGATTCGCAATCCGTGTCACCTTCGGGCCCTTTCGGTGGTTGTGCATCCACCTTGATCACAGAACGCAACCTGTCCGCGTGATCCTTGTAGCGCAAAAGGAAGTTAACAAGCACCTCGCCGGAGAATTGGCGAATCTTCGCCGTCATCTCTTTGTCTGTCGTATCGCTTGCGACCAACCGCGTTAGTCGCTCCAAGTCTTCTGCGATTTGGAAGACGCATTGCTTGATGCGTTCAGCGGACGGGAGGGTTGGGTCTTCAAACGTTAATCGTGTTTGGTAGCCCAACGCCGATGCATAGCGTGCCACATCGACCCACTTAAGTCCCAAGTCGGTTCCTGATTCTAATCTGGAAATCTTACTTGGATCGCACTTCATTTTCGTAGCGACCTCCTCTTGCGTAATATCTCTCTCAATACGCATGGAGATTAGATGAGAAATCACAATGCTGCATCGGATTCCACGATCCACCTCTTGTTCGATTTCTGGGATGCCAGCCAAATCGGCAGCCATCTTGCCAATGGACTTGGTTTTCGGGCTCATTATTTTGCGGGGGGTAAAGGTTGTGTGGGCGGAATGGTCCTGATTTTTTCAACCAGTTCCTTTGCTTCGTTGATGTCCGCCTGTTGTTGTGTGACTCCGTCTTTTGTTCCGATGCTCAGCACGTACATGATGCGGTTCGTGACATCGGGATAGACGTAGAGACGCGTTTCTTTCGCTGCCGGAACAGCGGTCTGTCCAATGCGATACACCTCATCGCCTTCCGAGCGAAAGAAATTGATACGTATGGCGCCGAGCTTGTTTCCTGAGTTTAGCAATTTGATTATCTTAGCCAAGTTAATGAATACGGAGTCGTATTCTCTTCGGTGATTCTTGGCGCACTTCTCAAACTTAGAGCGGATTGCGTAATCGGCATTCTGTTCCCACTCTTGAGGCTCGGTTTGCATGGCTGCGAGGATATTCTTGCGATTCCATCAATGAGCATCGCGCTACATGCGAAAAATGCAAGTACAACAAGCCTCTGACATAAAAACTGCATCTTTTCTTCACTTTTCTTGCCATCTTGCCGCCGCCGCCTTTTTGGCAATATCCGCGCGCTGCTCTTTCGTGAGGCTTTTTGCCCGTGCCTTGCCACCCTTTTGGCCGCCGCGGCGCCCCATTTCGCGCATAACCTGACGGCGTAGTTCGTCGCTGCTCAGCGCAGCCGTAACCGTGGGGTTGGTCGGCGGCTGAACCGGCACGCCAGTCTCGGCTCCCGTGACAGCTTGGAGCGTGCGAAACGCCGTGACGTTCAGATCGCCCCTTGCTTTTCGTGGTTTTGCCATGCCTGCAAGGTGCGCAGCTTAACCGGTCAAGCAAGCGGATTTGCAAAGCGTACCACCACCCTTTGCCTCAATTCCAACCGGGCCATGGTCGCCTTGTCCCGGGGCCTGATCGGAAGGGTGCGATACGATCGTAGCGGACGGCGCGAGGAGGCGGAACGGACGGCGAACCGGTCTCCACGGCCTCGTCACCACCGCCTTCGCCCAGCCGATGGCGAATAAATCGGCAGCTACGACGCGGCTTCGATCTCGACGCCATGACCCCGACTACGTTCTTCGCCAAGGGCACAACCGGCCTTGTTTCCCCGGTTCAATCTGCGAAGGTGCGAG
>CAZVEM010000428.1:0-3933 GCA_964626165.1 uncultured Nannocystaceae bacterium | reverse complement strand
CCGCTAATCCAACCGATCTTCGCCTGGTGAGAAAGCTCGGTAAGGCGTACTTTTTTCAGTTCTTTGACGAGGGCCTGAAGGAAGCGGTCCCCAAATCGCAAAAGACCCTCGAACGCGCGTTGACCATCGAAAAGGACGAACCGGAAACTCTCGCCTATCTCGGCTCACTTCACGTGCTCCGGGCGGTCCGGCTCGAAAAGGATAAGCCCGCGATCCAGAAGGCGAGTTTCGACAAGGGCTTCGAACTGGTCAAGCTGGCCGAAAAGCTCGACCCGCGAAATGGGGCTGTGCTGTCGGTCGCGAGTGCCACGTATCTCTGGCTGCCCGACTCATACGGAATGGCACCGCATGTCGTCGAAATGCTCGAAGGAATGATCAAGGGCATGGGCCCGATGTTCAAGAAATTTCACCACCATGGCCAACAGCGCCTCCTGATGACCCTCGGCGAAGCCTACGTAAAAACCGGCAACAAAGAAAAAGGCCGGACCCTTTTCACCGAAGCCCTCGCCATGAACGAAAAGTCCCGTGAAGCCGCCCTACTGCGAGCGGAACTCAAAAAGCTGGACCGGTAAAAGGAGATGGAGTTTGCCGGATCAGGCGTAGGCGATGTTGAAAAATACTTCTAGCCAAACGGGAGGCATTCGGTTCGGTGTCTTGTCAGGAATTCAAACGCACCTCAAAAAACCTAAAATGTGTTCTCCCTCGAGGTGCGCCTGACATCAGCGGGTAACTTCATAAATGACTCCTAATTTGCATTGGGTTATCTGCGAAGGCGACGCATTACGATAGAAAAAGCCCCGCCATTCGACGGGGCCTAGTGAAAAATCCAGCTTTATTGAGAAGTCAGACATCATTGTCTTACCTGAAAGCCAACCGAATAGACCGGTTGCGGGCTTGCGGCTATGAAATTCAGGACATAACTGCCGGTCCCGAATCCTGTCGTCTGCAGGTTGAAAATATAACCGCCCAAACTTGCGTCGTACCGGAAATCGAAATCAGGGTTCGAGTTACCGGCGTCACCGAATTCGGTACTCGCCTGGCTGCTTGTCTGTATCACGCTGATCGCATGAGGCAGCAGCGATGGCGAGGACACGTTGACGCCGTTTGCATCGACAAGCCGAATCTTGATCGGGATCGTACTTCCGGATTTATGGGCTCGGGTCTGATCGTACAGTGCGACGACTCCAAAATTCACCGAGTAACTAACAGTTGCGGGCGTAGCTATGTTGCCAACATTGTCGGCCGATGCGACCGTAAACGTTTTCGCCCCCGGCGATGCCGTATCGAGAGAACCACCGTTAGCTGTCGTCCCGCTGCAGTTCGCAACACCAGAACCTCCGTCACTACAGGAGTAGCTTACAGCTACAGCCAGGTTGAGAAGGAAATTGCCCGCCGCCGGCGAGGCGATCGTGATCTCAGGAGCCTTCTTGTCGATCTTATTTCCACCGATCGGCCCCGCGGTCGCGCAGTTTCCGGCGTTATCGCATACGGGCCGACTATCAGTGGAAGAGTTTGCGGTTTCAGTTCCGATCGCGACCGAGGTCGAAAGGTTGAAGCTGGCATCGCTCGATGCAGACAAACCTGATGTCCCGTCAGTCGAGGTACAGGCGATCGAGACATCCGACGCATGCCATAGACCGTCCGCAACCCCGCACGAGATCGCGGGAGCTGTTGCGTCGCGTTTCACAGTGACTGATTGAGTGCTCGAACCACCGGCACTTGTCGCCGAACAAGTGAACGTCATTTCGCTCGTGTCGGTCGTAACGCTTTCGGCATCACAGCCCGTTGACGACGACACAGATGATTCTCCGTCCGATACAGACCAGCTCACCTCGACGTCGCCTGTATACCAACCGTTATTACCGAGCGTACCCGTGACAGTCGGTGCGATCTCTGGCGGCGTTGAATCGAGTGATGCCGCCTCGGCGATCTCTGACGCGGTTAGTGCTCTGGCGTAGATTCGCACCTCATCGATAAGTCCCCCCAATCGAGTATTCGCATCATCTCCACGCGCGCCGATCTTTAGGCTGCTTGCACCGTCCGTTGGGACGTAGGTGGTTGCCGAAGTGCCGTCCAGGACGCCGTCTAGGTAAACCTTTATGCTTGTTCCATCGTTGACCCCGACTACATGGTGCCAAGTGTTAATACTCACTGTTGTTGCGCCGGTCGCTGGCGGCTGACTGCACCAAGTACTACAGACCGTTGATTGGAGCTTTCCACCGTCAGTTATCCGAAGGAGATAACCATTAAGTGCGGGAACATCGTATTTTTCGATTATGGCCTGTTGACGATTGTTCGAAGCGATCTTTATCCATGCCTCTAGCGTAAACGAGCCCGTGAGGCTTAAAGAAGGCGAGTCAGCCGCGACAATATACTGGCTGACACCATTCAGGCTGAAGGCTCTTCCAATAATTCCCGGCGCATATGCAGCGCCATTCTGAAATGTCCCGTTATTTGGGCCAACGACATCATTGATATGGTCGTCGGCCGGCCAATAGCTGACGAGGCCATCCAGGTTGCCGTTAAATTCGAATGCGCCGATGTCACAGCCGGAGCCAGCTGGACGCAAAGCTCCGCGCTGGTCGGTTGTGATCAATTGCACGTTTATCGTCTTGCAATCAGCGATTGGTATCGCATCGATAGCCGGACTACCGCCCGGCAAAGCATGCGTGGGTGTAGGGCCGCCGTTGTTCGTAAGCGGGCCAAGCTGAAGGGCAGGAACGATCATGTCGCCGCCGGCAACGTTTTGCCCGCAGGTGCTATCACCGAAGATATTATGCCCACCGGAAACAGGCGTAAAGAAGATACACTCGTTCCCGATACCGCGAGTAGGGCTTGCCAAAATACTGTTCTTGGAACAAAAGGGGTCAGTCATGCAATATTGCAATTCTCTCATTCTTCCTCTATCATACCCTCACCTTAACGCATATGCCAAGAAAAACACGTATCGAGATCGAGGGCGGGCTTTATCATGTTATAACTCGCGGGAATGGCCGGAGGGACATTTTTCATTCTCGAGAAGATCATGACAAATTTCTCCAACTGCTGATGGCCCAGAAGCATAAATTGCCGTTCTATTTGTACGCCTATTGCCTGATGACCAATCACCTGCATCTGCTGATCGAGCGGCGTGAGGACGACATCGGGCGGATCCTGCAGCGGGTGCTGACGGCCTACACGCAGTACTACAACCGGAAATACAAGCAGGTCGGGCACGTGTTGCAGGGGCGTTATAAAGCCGTGCTCTGCCAGTCCGAGCGGTACCTGACGACGCTCGTGAAGTACATTCATTTGAATCCGGTCAAGGCGAAAATGGTTGCAGCGGCGGGGGATTATCCCTTTTCGAGCCATCGGGCCTATCTCGGCATCGATCCATCCGGGCCGCTGGACGTGGACACGGTCCTGCGGCATTTTGGGGTGAAAAAGGTCGTCGCTCGAAAGCATTTTGCCGCCTTCGTCGATGGGCCGGACGAAGCGGGCGATCTCGAAGCGATGCTCGGTCGCGGAGGTGGCTTTCTGGGCGATGAAGAGTTTGTCGACGCGACCATTCACCGGCTGGGCGAGCACATTCCCAAAGGCACGCCGAAGCCAAAACCAGTCGTGGATACCGAAGCTCTCTTGTCAGCGGTCGAGGCTGCTTACGAAATGTCACGCCACGAGATCTGCGGTCGCACCAAAGCCGCCCGCGTCGTCCACGCGAAAGAGGCCCTAATTCTCTGCGGCCACGGGCTCGGCGCCAGCCTCGCCGAACTCGCGAGACTCACCAGCCTAAACAGCTCAACCGTCGCCCGCCGCCTCGAATCCGCTCGAACATCGCAACGCGATAACGACAACCTCAGAGAAATGGTAGCGAACGTTAGGAGTAACTACGAGAAGCGGAAGAATTGATGTTATAAAGACGGTTTCTCGTTGACGCGGAGTAGAATCCTTGTT
>CAZVEM010000427.1:0-3935 GCA_964626165.1 uncultured Nannocystaceae bacterium | reverse complement strand
CTCAGCAGCTTGAGCTTGAGAAGCAGGAGAAGGAACTCGCGGCCGCCGAGGCCGAACTCACCACCAAGAAGAAGTCGGGTGGCGGCGGAGGCGGTGGCGGCAAGAAGAAGACCGACGAGGTCGACGCGCCCAAGGTCGGCGAGGGCGGCCGCAAGAATAAGGTCGTCATTGGTGGCGACGGCGGTAACCCGCTCGACTGATCGAGGCGACCGTAGGCGACGGGCCGATCCGAGCGGACCGCGTCCCGACCAAGTCGGCGAATGCGCGTTCGGACTCTCCCTGCACGGTGCCTTGGCGACGAGCCTGGGCACCGTGTGTTGTTTGGGCTCGAGCGGAGCGGCCAGCCCTTCCACGACCCGCAGGGCGACCCACTTGCCCGCCACGGGTCGATCCGCCTTGCGTGGCCGCGTGTCGGCGTGCTAACAAGCGCGCCCGCGTCTCGCGACCCTGGCCTGGTCGCCAAGTGGTAAGGCAGAGCTCTGCAAAAGCTCCACCGCCGGTTCAATTCCGGCCCAGGCCTCCAAAGAACCTCGGTCCTCAAGGACCGGGGTTCTTTCCTTTGGGCTTCGGGTTGGCTTCGGGTTGGGCTTCGGGTTGGGATTCCGGTTCGGGCGCCGGATTCACGCCGACGGGCCCAAGGCGGTTACGTGTCCGCGCGCTCGTCGCTCTACTGTCGCTGCGTCCCGATCTCTGTCTCAGTGGTGGTCGCCGAACTCGTTGCGGACTCGTTGTTGACGAGGCGCGTCGCGGGATAGCGAGCCGTCTTGGGGATCTCTTGCCAGGCAAGATAGCGTTTGGCGAGCTCGTACTCGTGGAAGTTCACCCGGCCGCTCTCAATCACCTTCTTCAACAGCGATCGACCGGCATCGACTTGACCTGCGCGCGTTTGGGCGAGCGCTTCGTAAAAATCCGCCTCGGCGCGCTCACCCGAATTGCCCGCTTGTTGGCGCAGGTCTTCGTAGCTCAGCTCACCCAGCGCGTGTCGAGCGAGTTGTTCGGTCCAGCGATCCCCGCGATAGGCACGGGTCCATGCGAGCGCGTCGTCATCGGCCAGTCCGCTGCTTCGCGCACTTAGGTCCAGCAACCACAGCGTGAAGTAGAGCTGGAGGTCCTTCGGCAGCTCGGGATGGGCGACGGCTGACCGCCAGACGGCGCGGGCCTGCTCAAGATGTCCGTAGGACACGAAGAGCAGCATGGGCTCGGAATAGACCCGGCTCTCGTCGGGTGTCGCAGATATCGCATCGCGTACATCGGCCATGCTGCGCTCGATGTCACCGAGATGGAAGAACACGCTGGAACGATCGACCAGCCAGGGTGACCGAGCGCGCGGGCTAAGGCCCGGGAGGCTGAGCACCAAGTTGATTTCGTTGAGCGCAATCTGAAGGTGCCCCAACGCGGCGGCCGGATCGCCAGCATCAAGCTCCGCCTCGCCCAGCCGACTTCTGGCTTCGATCTCCCAGCGGGTGCGCGAGTACTGATCTTCAAATCCAAGGCCCAGCAGAGATTGATAGGTCGACTTGGCCTGCACGTAGTCGCCGCGACGAAGCTGAATCGTGCCGAGCAGCGAGGTCGCTTCCGGGGTCGGGCGCTGCGCGATCGCCTTGGCGAGGAGGCTCTCGGCGACGCCGACATCGCCGCTATCGTAGTGACCTGCGGCCATGATGTAGTGAAGTCGATCGAGACCCGGCTCGACGCGACGTGAGCGCCAACGCTTGCCGTAGGCGGCGTAGAAGGCCTCTGCGCGCTCAAGCTCTTTGCTGGCGCGCTCGAGGTCATGCGCGACTAGCCAGGCCATCTCGTCGAGCTCAAGTGCGGCGGTGCTGGACCACACATCGTGGTCGGCCGCCATCTCATCGAGCAAGCCGCGGTGCAGCAGGAGGGACGCTGGGGTCCAACCGTAGAAGCGGAACGCCCTTGCGAGCGCGAGCTTGGAGCGTGCGTGACCTGGCATCGCCACGAGGCCGCGTCGCGCGAGGTTCTCGACGATCGCCCAGGTCTGGGTTTGCACGCGCGTCGGCAGATCGCCATCTCGCTCCGACAGGTCGAAGACGGACTCCGCCAGCGCAAAGGCCTCGCCTTTCTTGCTGGTGTCACCGCGTGCGACGAGTTCAAGCACGCCCATGAGCCCTTGCGTGGAGGCCTCGTCGGGGCGCTCCGCGAGGGCATCGACGGCACCTTGCACATCATCTGCGCGCAGCCGCAGGCGCGCGATTCGATAGTGCGTGTAGCGATCGCGTTCGCGGACGATTCCAAGCGTGAAGGGCGTGTCTGAGCCGTTGCCGATGCGTTTGCCGCTTTGTGAGCCCCGATAAATGCCTTCCAGCCGCGACACGATCCACGGTGTGGGCAGGACCGCGGCGACCTCTTCGAGCACCTGCTCAAGTTCAAGCACTTGCGAAGCCTCTTGCGCGAAAGCTTCTCCGCGCGAGAGCCACTCCACCAGCAAGTCATACTCGCGCGTCGCAGACTGCTGCGAGGCCCCATCACCGAACTGTGCCTGCACGGCCAATGCGAGCATCGCCTGGATCTCCATGCCCTCGCGGCCCGCATTGGCGTAGAGGCGCGCTCCGATCTCCGCGAGCTGCGGATCGGGCACACCGGCGCGCAGGTCCGCCGGCCGATACAACCACAAGAGCTGCTCAAGCGCGTCCATCGCGGCGGGGGAATCGTCGCGGTCGAGTGCGTCGAGCGAGCGCTGCTTGAGCCACACACCGATCTGATCCCGACGCTGAATTCGCGCGGGGTCGTCGTTGGCGAGCAGGGCGTACGAGGACAACGCCTGCCGCAGCGCATCGAGGTCGGAAATCCGTTCGGGAGCTTCCAGCGTGGGCGCTTGTGTCGCCCGGCTCTGTGTACACGCGAGCGGCGCCGCTCCGAGTACGACGGCGATCGTCAGCGTATTCGCGCGCGCGAGAAGGCCACTCCTCATTTCGGCAGTGTAGCAGCTTGAACGCGGTCGCCCGGGTCCCGGGCGCTCGATCACATCGAGGTCCAAAGCGCCGTGGCATCGCGTGCTCGCGCGAAATCGCCGAGGCCTAGGCTGCCCCCCAGGGCGCTGTCGCGCGGACCCAGAACATGGGCGCGACGCATCCGACGCTTCGATGGACACACCGCTAATCGGCCAAGCGACGCTCTGCCCAACGCATCGTCAGCGTCAACATTGTGATCGTCGAGAAGTAGCTGCCCGCATTACTCGACCGCGCACGGCCCTCCAGCACGGCCTGCGCGCCAGGACCATTGATGTCGCCAAAGTTGAGTTGATTGGCGATCGCGGCCGCGGGTGAGTACATCCCTGGAACCGCCTTGGTCGGCATCGTGACGTCGAGCGACATGCCCGGCACGATGTGAAAGGTACCGGCACGCCTCGGCAGTGCGATCCCTACGCCGAGCGAGCCGCCAACGGTCCAGCCGTCGTGATGGGCAACGGTCATGGCGCCCGGACGCGTGCCGGGTGATCGGAGCGCTGCACCCGATAGGATCGACAGGCCGGGCAGGGCAGTGAGTCGCCCGTTCTTTCCGACCAGCGGTCGAGCGCGCTTGCGCGTGAGGGCGCGACCCAGCCAAAGCTCCGCGATGAACTGATCGGTCGCACCGCGATAGACCGGCGTTTGCGAGGGCAAATAGGCGTCCTTATCTAAGCCGATCAAGGAGAGCTCTCGGACGTCGGAGTTGTTGCACTGAGCAAGACCCGGTCCGCCCGGGCACAGGTCGCGCCACGTCAGGTTGGTGTCGAGCTGCCAACGGCCGTCGCGACCCAAGGGCGACGATACGCCGATGCCAATCTCACGAGCGATCGGCACGCGTAAAAGCGCGTCGACCGGGGTCGCGATGGTACAGGTATCGATGCCCTGATCGAGGGTATCGCCGGCATCTGTCGGCTGACACACGACCGCTTGTCCGACTGCCTCGATGGTGCCGCGGCCGACGATCGGTCG
>CAZVEM010000426.1:0-3946 GCA_964626165.1 uncultured Nannocystaceae bacterium | reverse complement strand
TTGCGGCTATCGATCATGACGCGCTCCCGAGCAGCTTGTTGGCGATCTGAGTCCCGAGCTCATCGACGCGCGCCGATAGACTGCTACGCGCCTCGGCTGCGTCGGCGCCGATCTTGTCACGCGCACTCTTGAGCGCGTCGCCGGCCTTGGCGCGTGCCGCCACGAGCTGCTCGTCGGCGTGGTGCTCGGCATCGTGGCGCGCAGCGGCGCGCAGGTCACCCGCGGCGAGGTTGGCTTCATCCATACGAGCAACGAAGCGCACCTCAAGCTCCTTGGCCTTCGAGCGCAGCTCGTCGGCCTTGAGCATGGAGCCCTCGATCCGCTCGTGTCGACGCGCTCGCACCTCAAGCCAGGGGCGGAACAGCAACGAGTTGAGCACGAACATCAGCAGCAGAAAGATCGCCCCCTGAATGAAGACGGTGTTGTCGATGTCGACGACGACCTCGGCGAGAAGGTTTGCGCTGCTGGGGATCATCTCGTCTTCGTCCTTGGTCCTTCGTCCTGGTCCTGGGCCTTTTCGTGGTCCGGGTCGGCGCTCCGTGTTGGTGATCCGGCGGGATTGATCCGTGGGTCGCGGCCAACGTGAAGGGTTGGCAGGGTGGTTGGCAGGGTGGGTCGACGAAATCTCGGATTTTGCGGGCGTGGCCCGCTCGGGCTCTTGGCGAGACCGCGAGATTCTTCGAGGAGAGCGGCGAAAGAACCGGGCTGCGAGTGCTGTGTGCGTGCTCCGCCCGTCTGCGGCGGCGTGCTGCTAACACGCGGCAAGTGTCCCGTCAACGGAGCCGAGGACACCGTGTCGTGCGTTCTGCGGCGATCCCCCAGAGCACCGCAACGCTGCGTTGCAGGGCAGCCGCGTGGCGAATTGTCGCAAGCACGCCGAAGGCGGCGCGGCGAGCGAAGGCGACACGCGCGTCAGCCTCCGTCTCGCGGTGAGCGCATCGGGAAGTGATCACCAGACGTGTGCCTCGGGTTCGTCCACGCGAGATGGCAGCTTCTGTCTGCATCGCAACCCAAGGCTGAGGTCGCCCGCGAGGCCGCCGCGGAGGGGGGAGCAAGCCACGTAGCCACGAGCAGCGCGGCCGCTAGGCGGGTGCGTTGCCGCGCATCTGCGACGCGCCGTGGAACACCGCACCTCGCTCGATCGAGAGGGCGGGAGTTCGGACGTCGCCGATCACGACCGCCTGGCCTTTGATCTCAAGGAGCTCGCCGGCCTGGATGTTGCCGTTGACCTCTCCCTCGACGATGACCACGGATGCGACGACTTGCGCTTCCACCTTGGCGCCGTGCGCGACAATCAGGGTTCCCGAAGTCTGGATCTCTCCATGAAATTCGCCTTCGATCCGGACCGCCCCCTCGAAGGTCAGCTTGCCCGAGAACGATGAGCCTTTTCCAAGTACGGTGGCGATCTGCTCTGCGCTCACGTTGTCCGCCTCCGCGGTTCGCATCTACGTAGGAGATCTCCTACTCGGTACGCCGCCGCGAGGGTACTGCCCATCCGTTCAACAGCCCGGTTCTTTTCGGTGAGCGAATTGGCGCTCTGCCCAGGCGCAGCCAAATCCAACGGGGTCAGGGTCGGGCTCCCTCCCGAGTGCGACGCGCGAAGCAAGGTCGTCCTGCTACGCTCGGCCGCAGTGGTCGATCCGGACGCCAAGGCGTACAAGCCCGAGCCGCGCTTTGACCTTGCGGCCTGCTTTGCCAATGCGCTTCCAGTGCTCACCCCATTGGTGCAGCGCTGCAACGAGGCCAACCTGCTGATCGCTGCCTGCGCGATGGATGGATTTCCGCTTGCGCTCCGACGCGTCACCCCGACCGCCGAGCTGCCGCTCGCGCTCGTGGCCGGTCGGCATCCCCGTTGCAGTCTGCAGCTCCCCGACGAGAGCCGAGCGAGCCTGCGCCATCTGTTGCTGAGTCTGAGCGGGACGCCGAACGCGTTTCGACTCCGCGGTCGCGATCTCGGTGGGCGCGCCGGGCTGATTCTCGCCGACGGGGCACGCGTGCCGGCGTTTTCGGCACCGGGGAGGCTCGCCGTCGCGATCGGACAGATCGCACTCTTTGTCATTCCCGGCGGCGAGGTCGGGCGCGAGATCACGCAAGGTGACGCCGCGCGCTGCTTCGAACGACTCACGGGCGTCGATCCGAGCGGAAAGGCGGGCGCTCGGCTCGCCGTGACCGCAGTCGCGCGACCGGGCGCGGCGGAGCTCGGCGGCTATCGATCCCCCGCGGATGGCTCGGCTCCCAAGGCGCTGGGCTCGCTGCGACTGCGCGCGACGAAAGCGGCACGCGGCGAAGCTAATTCGACGCGAGAACTTGAGGTCGACGAGGATCAGCTCACGCGAGGGCTGCTCATCGGCCGATATAGTGATCGCTGCTCCCTCGCGGGCTCGGGCCGCAACCTCTCGCGCGTCCATGCGCTCGTCGAGCTTGAGACCAACGACAGCTTGCTTGTCTATGACCTCGCGAGCACCAATGGCGTGCGCCCCCGCGATCGCCCCGATGATCCCGGACATGACGTCGTTCGGATCACTCCCTCCAAGAGCTGTCTGCTTGGCCACTTTGAGCTGAGCTGGCAGCCGGCAACGCCACCGCTCGTCGCGTAGCCAAGTGGTCGCGACGACGGTCGCCAAGCGGCACGGCGGCTGACGGCGGCCGACGGCGCCGAGGACCCATCGCCGCTGCGCAGCGGGGGCATCGCACGCAGCACTACCCCCTGCGAACTCGCGGACGTGAACCAGCGCACGGCGACCATCTCGGGCCCGGGGCCGCGTTTGCGCGGTCATCAACGGGCGCAAAGCGCCGACTACAACGCCTGAGACTTGTGCTATGTCGCCCTCGACCAGACAGGGTCGTCAACACACGACCCCGCAGTAGACGGAGCGCACGATGGACGACGCCAAGCAACCAGCCAGTGAATCGTCAAAGCTGATCAAGATCCTGACCTCGACGGTCATGCTCAAAGCGGTCATGGCTTTGACCGGCGCCGGCATGGTTGGCTTCGTCGCCGTTCACATGGCCGGTCATCTCCAGATGTTCCTCGGTCGTGACGCGTACAACCACTACGCGCACTTCATGCAGAGCCTCGGCGAGCTCCTCTGGATTGCGAGACTCGGGCTCCTTGGTGTCGTCGGCGCGCATATCGCCGCCGCGGTCGCGCTGAGCCAGCGCAATATGTCCGCGCGCGAGCGGGACTACCTCGGCAAGGACAACCGCAAGGCCAATGTCTCAAGCCTCAGCATGCGACAGACCGGCCTCGTCATCCTGCTCTTCATCATCTACCACTTCCTCCACTTCACGGTCGGCGCGGTCCATCCCGAGCACTTCTCGGACATCGATCCGCAGGGCCGCAAGGACGTCTTTAACAACTTCGTCATCAGCTTCCAGAACCCGGCGATCACCGGCGCCTACCTCGTGGCGATGACGGCGCTCTGCCTGCACCTTGCGCACGCGGTCACCAGCATGTTCAAGACCCTTGGCGTCGCGCGCGGCAGTTTCCGCAAGCCCATTGAGTCGATCGGCCCGGTCATTGCGATCGGCCTCTATGTCGGTTTCATCTCCGTCCCGCTCGCCTGTCAGCTCGGCTTCATCCGCACCCAGTACGACGTGGAGGAGAGCCTGAGCGCACCAGCAGCCGCGCATGACAAGGGCAGCGAAGCCGCGCACGACGCCGAGAGCAAGAAGTCCTCGCGCGCTTCGAGAGTGCGCGACAGCAAGTCGACCAGCACACGCAAAGGCGGCCCCAAGGTCAAGAATGGCTCGGGCCCAAGTGGCTCGAACGACGGCAGCAGCGCCGCACAGCCGCACGACGCCGAGTAGTAGGCCCGCCGCCCCTCACCGCCCCTCTTCCCAAGCATCGTCGCCAACAGGAATACCGCCATGAAACTCGACGCCAAGATCCCATCCGGCCCGATTGAGCAGCGTTGGGACAAGCACCGCTTCGATCTCAAGCTGG
>CAZVEM010000425.1:0-3999 GCA_964626165.1 uncultured Nannocystaceae bacterium | reverse complement strand
GCTCGCCGTGACGCCGGCGGCGCTTTGCGACGCGTCGAGCCCGACCGGCACCTTGACCTTGGTGCCCAGCACGCTAATCGAGCCATCTTCACGCTGCATCAAGACTCGGTACTCGCCTGGCGCCAGACCGCTGATCGCGGCCCGGCGCTTCGAATCGAGCACGGCTCGATGCACGGTCACGGCGCGATGCGAGGACGGTGGCATCCCAGCCCTCTCTGCCTGCGTCTGAACGCCGCAGCCATCCCCATCAACCTGACTCAGGGGATGGCCAACGGCAACGAGCCCACCCACGGGCGTGACTGCAAGTTCACTACCCGCGGGCGCGGCGATCGCCTCGTCAAGTTCCAGCGTGACGCGATGCGTCTGTGCGGTCCATGGATCGAGATCCTGGCTGTTTCGTCCGGGCACGACGTGAACGGCAATGCCATCTCCCACAGTCGCCCGCGGCCAGTTGCACGCGACCTGAGCAATGTAGAGGCCGGGCGCGAGTCCAAGAAACTGGGCCTGCCCGTCCTTGATCGACGCACGTCGCGTCGACTCCGGGACGCCCTGAGCGGCTTGAGCCCGAAGCTCAACCGTGCCCGATTCACAGGAACGCGCGCCTTCGGCGACGCGCACGTGTGCGGTCAGCGAGGCGGCGGGTTCAAGCGAGAGGTCAAGCGTGTCGAGTTCGTCGCCGATCGCGACCAACTGGGCGAACTCCGGTGACCGAATCGAGCGGGCAGGAAGTTCCGCGGTAAGCCGAGCGATCGATGGCGTCGGAACCTCCACCAGATAACGACCGGAGGCGTCGGTCTCCGTCTCGATCGTCGACGTCTCTGTCTGGGCGATGACACGCGCGTGCTCGACCGGCGTGCCGTCGATCAGGCGAACGGTGCCGCCCAGGCGAGCGCGCTTGCCGAGCCGGACAAGCGCGAGATCGGGTCCGTAGCCGACGCCAACCTCCGCGACGTTGTAATGCGGCGCTTGGACCTGAATCCCAATCTGGGCCGCGCGCGTCGTGAGCCTCGCGATGCCTTGGGCATCCGTCCGCGCGAAGGAGTGACCGCCAGACACGCTCGCGTTTGCGATCGCCACGCCCGACTCATCGATCACCTTGACGGCACGACTAAATCCGCCGGACGCGAGTTCGGCACGCAGACTGATGGTGCCACCGGTCCAGGTGGGCGTCACGATATTGCTCGGTGTCACCGCCGGGCCTTTCGGCAGCTCGGCGCGGGGCTCAAGCACCGCCGTCGTGCCGCCACCGAGTCCGGCTCGCTGGCCCGCCGCCGCGCTTGCATGATCGCCCGATTCAGACCGATGAATCACCGACGCGAGCGCGGGCTCGAACCCTTCTCGGCTCGCCCAGACGGCCCAGGATCGAAAACGGCGATCTTCGCCCCCAAGCGCGCTGGTTGGCGCGCCGAGTGACTCAATGACTGCGATCCCCAGGCCATCAGCTTGCACGCAGGTGTCTGCCTGATTGGTCGGCGCGAGCGCGTCCGTCAGTCCGCCCTCAAGCGGATGGGCACATACCCACGCATCCGCCACCGGCGCGCCAGTGCCATCACGGACCTCGACGCGCAGCGAATTGGGCTTGAGCTGTGCGAGCGGGATGAAGTCGTTCGCGTCGGTTGAGTGCAGCGCCCACTCCGGCAGTGGTTGATTGGGCGCCGCATCGCTCATGAGATTCGCCAGCTCATTGGCGACGGCGCCACCCAACATGCTTCGAGAAGAGTCGTTGTCGCCCTCGGCCGTGAGACCAGCGCGAGCGGCCGCCTCGTCACGGCGAGCTTTTTCCTCGGCGGCTTGCTTGGCGCGCTCGCGCTCTGCCTGCTCGCGTTCTTCGGCGCCTGACACCGAGGCGAGACCTAGCGCCAGGTCGAGCTCGCGACCCGTGAACCAGTAAAACCAAAGGCATGTCACGCCCACCGCGGCGGCTGCGGCCGTCCAGCGAATGCGCGTGCGCTCGTCGCCGAGCGGGCTCGACTGTGAGGTCAGCGAGGTGCTCGCTACCACCGCGGAGGCGCTGGTAGATGCAGCGGCGCGGCTGCCCTCACTGGCCACGGTTGATCACCCCTCCTGCGCCCGAAATCATCCACGTACTGCCGTCCGACCCGCGCACGGTCGCGTCACTGCCCGAGGCCATCACCCGCGCCACGGTCAGGACCGACGGCAGCGGCAGCTGCAGCGACAAGGTCCCTGAATCATCGATGCTGTGGACCACCTGCATGGAGAGTACGCTGGCTGGGCGCAGCACCTTCTGTTTCTTCTTCTTCCCGCGGCGAACTTCGTCCTGCACGAGGATCTCGAGATCGGGCGAGCGGCCGTCGGTGCCCAGCGCGTAGACGCGCGTCTGGTTGCGGAACGGATCGGTCAAGGTCGCATCGCGCTCGCGAAAGCTGTGAAAGTGCCAGGTTCCGCCTGGATGAGCATCGAGTGCGGCCTGTGTCGCGAGCAGCAGCCCGGCGATGCGGTGGTAGTCCTCCGAGCCCATCTCGGCGATCCCATCGACGGTCTCGTTTTCAAACACCTGATCCGGCGACAGCAGCATCGACGACAAGAGCCAGCGCGAGGCCTTCTCGGGCGCAAGAGCGACGCCCTCCTCGATGTCCTTACTGAGCCAGCGCCAATAGGTCACTTGTGCGGAGCGGCCGCCTGGGTCGACGCTCGCGATCGGCAAGATGACCGGGGCGGCTCGCGCACCTGCGCGCGGAAGTGCCTTGGTCTCCGCAAGGGTGAGCGCGTGCTCCATCCTTGAGATCAGGGCACCGCGATCTCGGACAGCCTCAAGGTCGTCCACCGGAGGGACGAGGCCCGAGTCCCCCTTGAGTTCGCGCGACGTGGGCGAGCCGTGGCCGATCCGCGGCGAGCCATCCGCGTTTCGCCCCGAGTCGGGCGCTTGCGTGTCGTGTTCATGCTCGCAGGACGTCGCGAGTACCGAGAGCAACACTGCCCCTCCGAACCACGACCGCGCAACGCGAAGCAACGCGTGCCGCGTCGCCTCGGGCCCGTGGGCCGCGTCAAGAACTGGGCTGTCGATGCGTCGGCTGGGCCAGGCGGGGGGTCGAGCCACGCCTCACCATAGCAAAGCCGGCCGCAGGACGCGGCACGGCCGTGATCACCGCTGCTCGGCTAGTGAGGCCCCGTGACGGGGACGCTCGACTGCTCTTCTCGTCGTCGCTTGCGCTCGCGCTCTGCGAGAAGCTCGCGCACCGCCTGCCAGTCGGCGGGCTGCGCAGGTGTGTCGCCGATCAGGAAGGCGCGCACGGCTTGATTGGGGTGATCCGCATCGGGAGGAATGATCGCCCAGCGCAGTACCTCGTCGATCGTGGAGGCGAAGCGAACGTCGAGCGCCTTGAGGGCGTTCTTGGGAACGTCGTAGAGGTCCTTTTCGTTCTCCCGCGGGCAGATGACGACCTTCATGTCCGCACGGTACGCGGCCAGGATCTTTTCCTTGAGGCCCCCGATCGGCAGGACCTTGCCACGAAGATTGATCTCACCCGTCATTGCGACATCGCGGCGCACCGGGAGGCGTAAGAGCGCGGAGACCAGGCTGGTCACGATGGTCACGCCGGCGCTGGGGCCGTCTTTGGGCACCGCGCCCTCGGGGAAGTGCACGTGGAAGTCGACGTGCTCGTAGAAGTCGGGATCAAGGCCAAACGCGATGCAGCGCGAGCGCACATAGCTCACGCCTGCGCGAGCAGACTCCTGCATTACCTCACCAAGCTTGCCGGTGAGCGTGACCTTGCCGTGTCCCGGCGTCACCATCACCTCCGCCGGTAGCAGCTCGCCTCCAAACATCGTGACTGCGAGCCCGTTGGTGGTGCCAACGGTGTCTTCGTCCTCGCCCTTGGTGTAGCGGAACTTATGGGGGCCCAGATACTTGGTCAGCATCTTGGGGTCCACCTTGTAGGACTTGCGCTTCTTGCCTTCGCTTACGTACTCGCGAGCGACCTTGCGCAACACCGAGGACACTTCACGCTCCAAGCTTCGAACCCCCGCCTCCTTGGTGTA
>CAZVEM010000424.1:0-4010 GCA_964626165.1 uncultured Nannocystaceae bacterium | reverse complement strand
ACCACTGACAGTGCGCGCGACGCATCCATTGCGTCGCGTACTACGGGATCATCTTCGAAGAATCCCATCATCCACACAAGCGCTGAGATGAAGTCGAGGACTGCTTCTGATCTCACGAGCTTGCATCGTGCGCGTTCTCGTCACTCATGATCTCTTCATCCATGCACTGCTTCAGCGATACTTCATCTTGCTGAGCGAAATCGAACAACGGCAAAGTTCATGCGCGGTTCACTGTGGCTGACATCGCCGAGGCGCAGCGGCTCAGTTTGTCCGCGCCGACGCCCCGCCGCCGACGTGGTGCAGCGCGGTCGAAGCTTCGAAGACGCTCATTTCCCGCCGCGTGTGGCCGTCACGCCGCATTCGGGGACACCCCGCCCGCCAGGTGCGAGCATGCGCCATGGACAGCACTGCCGGAGGAGGCTCAACGCATCGCGCGTCTGTGATTCGGCTCTATGACTGGGCGCCCTCGCCCTTCTGCATGAAGGTGCGTGCCATACTCGCGCACAAGGGACTGGAGTACGAGCGGGTCTCAGCCCTCAAGCGCTGGGGGGAGGTGCGGCGTCGCGGCGGGATCGGCAAAGTGCCGGCGCTGGAGATCGACGGCACGCTCTATGCCGACTCCACCGACATCGTGCACGAGCTTGAGTCGCGCTACCCGAGCCCACCGGTTCTGCCGGCTGACCCCCGCGATCGTGCGCTGCGCCATGCGCTGGAGGAGTACAGCGACGAGGCGCTCTACTTCTATGGCCTCTACTATCACTGGCACGATCCGCTCGGACGCGCGGCAGTCAAGAAGTTCTTCGCCAAGACGACGGTGGGTCGTCTTGCATATCGACCCTTTCTGATCCGGATCGAGCGTCAGCTCTGGGGGCACGGCATCACGCGCAAGAGCCCGCCGCATGTGTGGCGCGATCTTCAACGCAACATCGACGCGATCGAAGGCATGCTCACCGATCGCGATTATCTGCTTGGTGACGCGCCCTACCTTTGCGACTTTGGAATCGCGTCGCAGCTCAAGTATCTCACGCTCGCCAAGGCTAGCCGCGAGCTACTCGCCGACCGCCCCAACTGCACGGCCTATCTGTCGCGCATGAGCTCGGTACGACTGTGAGCTCGGTACGACTGTGAGCTCGGTTCGACTGTGAGCCGTCGCGGGAGCTCCCCTGCTGTGATCGGGTCGTCGAGCCGGTCGTAGCCCTCGCACCGCATAGCTCTTGGCGCGATGCCGTCACCGCGTCGCCGGCAGGCCGAGTGCCCAGACGGGCCGGGTCACCCGCAGCGCGAGGAAGAGCATCGCCATCGAGCGCTTCTTCTTGCTCCAAAGGAAGCGGAACTGACCCATGAGGAAGGGCGAGGCGAGAAAGGCATCGGCCAAGACCTCCGATTCGCGTTGATTGATCGCGCGGAGCTGCTCACGCGTGAACCCAGAGGGCAGGGTACGTTTCTTGCCCTCCTCGATCCACGAGCGCGCAAGTGCCTGGGCCTCTCCTAGCAGTTGATCGTGTGGCACGACTCGATCGACCAGACCGATCTCCTTGGCTTGCTGAGCAGTCGGCACCCAGCCCTCACGTCCCAGGATCCGCTCTGCCGTTGCCGCGCCGAACTTGCGCGGAAAGACCTCGCTCGAGCAGCCCTCCGGCGTGACGCCAAGGCGAGCAAAGGGCGTGGAGAAGGTCGCGCGCTCCGACGCGATCACGGCATCGCACAGCGTCGCCGAGGTCACGGTCGCGCCGATCGCAGGGCCGTTGACCGCAACCAGGATCGGCTTGTCCAGATCGAGGAACATCTCAAACAGCGCGCGATTGCTCTGCACGATAAACGCGTGCAGTTTCGCCGGCGAGTCAAGCTTGAACGCGCCCGCCAGGTTCACGCCGGCCGAGTAGTACGGATCGGTCGCCGTGAGCACGACGACCTTGGTCTGTGGATCGCCGTTGACGGCCGTCAACGCGCTCCGCAGCTCCGCCAACATCCCCTGCGTCCACCCGTTAAGGTGTCGCGGGTCGTTCATCGTCAGCGTGGTCACGCCGTCACGCGTCTCAGTGAGGAGGAGGCCTTTGCCCATCGCGCGGAGCATAGCGCGGCGTGCCCCGGTGGCTCGCGCGGGGTGGTCGTCACGGGCCAACGAGGCCACCACGCGCGGCTCAGCCTCCGATGCGACCATTCTCCAGGAAATCGTCCGCTGGGCCTGCGCGGCACGGAAAGAAACCTGGAGACCTGGACGCGCGGAGAGAACTCGGTTCGATCAGGCCGACCGCGAACGAAACGTTGGCGTCGACTCTCGATGCGTCGTCGCGCTAACAGTTGTTCTCACATGCATTGACGTCGTCTTGGCAGTAGTCGGCGCACATCGTCCCCTGCAAGCACTCGCCGCCAAAGAACTCACACTCGTAGAAGCACTGCGCTTGCGCTGTCTCGTCCAGACACATTCCCATGCCAAGTTGATAGCAGCCGATCCTGTCGACCTCGTACTGCGTTTGGCAGTCCTGACTGCAGAGCTTGTAGTCGCAGCCGTCGTAAGGGGGCTGGCACAGATCGTCGCAGTCTGTCTCTGCGTTCAAGGCGTCGCTCAGACAGACAATGACGTCGGCGATCTCTGCGCACGGTACATCGCCGTCGCCGTCACCATCGCCGTCGCCGTCGCCATCACCATCGCCATCGCCGTCGCCATCACCGTCACCGTCACCGTCACCGTCACCGTCACCATCGCCGTCGCCATCGCCATCACCATCACCGTCGCCATCGCCATCGCCGTCGCCGTCGCCGTCGCCGTCTCCATCGCCGTCCCCATCGCCGTCTCCAGAGTCTGTGGTGCCCCCAGAGGCATCATTGTCCGTGCTGGAGCTGCAAGCGCCGACAAGGGGCGTCACGGCGGTCAGTGCGAGGATCAATGCAAGGAGTGAACGTGGCAGTGGCAGAACGACCCGCGAGATGTGCATGGTTGCGACGTTCCCAGATCGGGATGCCAAAGACAAGGAGCCCGGGAGCGAGGGTGCGATGTGAGGCCCCCATGAAAGTATGTTCTCGACGGCGCTACACCGTGCGCGCGAGCGGTACCGCGCCCTATCAGTCGGTATCAAGCTGGAAGGTCGGCAGCGAAGTCCAATCGATCTCGTCGCCGTACAGGTAGTACTGCGTATCCGGAGATGCGATCCCTTCGCTGCAGGTCGTGCCATCCGATGAGTAGATCGGGCCTTGGTGCGCTGAGCCTCGCCGATAGGTACTGAGGATCTGGGAAGCCCCGCACGCCGGCGATTCATTGCTGACCTCGTGGAAGATGTCAGGCGCTGGCGAACAACTGGCGTCGCCAAAGTCGTAGTGGAGGAAGAGTGGTTGGGTGCAGGACGGATCCGCAAAGGGGCCGTTGATCGACACTCCTTGCCCCGGACCCTCAGGGACGCACCGCGTGGAACCGTCCGAGAGGCGCTGCAGCGTGCAGTCCGCCATGAGCGTCGTGTCGCGCCAGCGCGTGTTGTTGGCGGACGGAACCGCGACCAGTAAGCCGTCCTCGCTGTGTGGAAGCTTGGCCCGGATGCGACCGCTGCCGGACTCCTGGGTCACGATCTGAATCAGGCTGGTGAGCGGGATCTCTTCGCCGACCTCAAAGAACCGGAGCGGGAGGGCAGAATCATCCACCTCCATGCACATGCCACCGGCCTCTTGTCCGTACACCGTTCCTGTGTACTCCGGCCCGACCTCCCGGTAGCGCGTGCTGTAACCGCAGGCTGCGGGAACGAACTCCTCGACGGCGCCTGGAAGCGTGCACGCAATCGTGGAGTAGGCGAGGCGCTCCCCGCTGCAGTCAGCGCTCTTCGTATTGACCTTCTCCGGAATCAAGTAGGACCCCGCAGCCGGAGCGCAAACGTTGGCGAGGATGCCACCGTGCCACTGGCAAACCTGATCCCGTTCAAGGTCACGGAGTCCAAGCAGCTCCTGCGTTCCGTCGGCGGCGCGGAGAATGTCCAGACCGAGGCGGCCGCCGGGAAACTCCAGCTCCACGTCGGCGCTGACAA
>CAZVEM010000423.1:0-4029 GCA_964626165.1 uncultured Nannocystaceae bacterium | reverse complement strand
ATCGTCAGAGAGGGACAGCGAATAACCAAATCCGTCGCCAGACTGGGCGTTCGATGCCTCTAGGTAGGCCTCTTGTGTCCACGCGCCGTTGGCACCGCGGAAGACATAGACCGCCCCGCCGCTCGCCCGATGCGCGCCGACTGCCACGGTGTCCCCGTCCACCGCGACCGACCAACCGAATTCCGCAAGGATGCTCGTATTCGACGCCTTGAGGTAGGCTTCCTGGACCCAATCCTGACCCGTCCGTCGGAACACGTACGCTGCGCCGCGGCTGTCGCTTGAGTTGATGAATTGATTCCCGTTGACACCAACGGCATTACTCGATTCGCGAATTGCGCCAACTACGAGCGTGTCCTCTGACAGGCCCACGGACGTGCCAAAACGGTCAGCGATGCCGCAGTTGGAGGCCTTGATATATGCTTCCTGGGCCCAAACTGCGCCCACACGGCGAAAGACATAGACCGCGCCGCTGCTGTGCGCTGAGTTGTTCGATTGATCGCCGTTGACGCCAGCGACGCTGCTGCTCTCCTGGGGTGCACCCACGGCCAGTGTATCGCTGGACAGCGCGACGGACGTGCCGAAGAGGTCGCCCTCGTCTGTGTTGGAGGCCTTGATGTACGCCTCCTGAGCCCACACGCCATCGGTGCGGCGAAAGACATAGACCGCGCCACTGCTCGTTGCGTCAAAGTTGTCTTGGTCCCCATCGATGCCGGTGGAGTCGCTGTCCTCACCGGCGGCGCCCACGACCAGCGTGTCGCCAGAAAGGGCAACAGACGTGCCAAAGTAGGTGGAAAACAATGAGTTTGAGGCCTTGAAGTAGCCCTGCTCGTACTCGTCGCAGGTGACGCCCAGCGCGGCTTCGCACGCGTCAATGCACACCGTGTCTTCGCCCGTTGGGTCGTCGCCGGCCTCATTCTTCATCCCGTCCGGACACGGGACGCAGGCATTCTCTTGGACGTACTGGTTGGACGGGCACAACTCTCCATCGCAAGTGGTGTCCGCGCCCGAGGCATCGTCGCCCGCGAGGTTAAAGGTGCCGACTTCGCACGGCAGGCAAGCATGGCCCGAGACGTACTGATCCGTCTCACAAAGCACGGCCTCGCAGCTCGTGTTACGGCCGGTGGCTGCGTCACCTGCCGCATTGACTGTCCCGTTCGGACAGGCCACGCACACGTTGTCCTGCACAGCCTGGTCTTCCTCGCACAGCGTCGGCTCGCACTCGGTGTCAGCGCCAAGCGGATCGTCCCCTGCACCGTTGGTGGAGCCAGGCGGACAAGGCACGCAGGAGTTGCCGTGGACGTACTCATCCGCGAGGCAGCCATCGCCATCGCCATCGCCATCGCCATCACCGTCGCCATCGCCGTCGCCATCGCCGTCGCCGTCGCCGTCGCCGTCACCGGTCGTGGCCCCCACATCATCGTCGGGCGAAAGATCTCTGCCGCAGCCAGATGGACCGATGGCGATCATCCAACCGAGAACTACGACCGCACTCACAAAACTCTCGCGCGCCATGACCAATCCTCCGTCTGCTTGCGCGACAACTGTATAGCTCTGCGGCCATGCTCGCAACAGCTGGGACTGTAACGAGGCTGCGTGTTGTAGGCACCTGTTCGTTCCCTCGCAGATGAACGTAGCGCAGCATGACGACTCGCGAGCATGGGCGCGGCTAACGATTCGCCTGGAGTACGAAGATCCGCTTAGCTCAAGGCTCCACCGCTTTCTTTTCTTGCGGGGGCGACGGTAGACGCATGAGTACGCACCGTCATCAACGGTAGGCGTGCGCGAGTCTTTCGCATCGACCTCGTCTGCATCCGCTGCAACGTCGCCCTCGAGAACGTCCACGTCGTTTCTGCACCGAACCTCCACGGCGAACCGTATCGACCGCGGGGGCCATCGGCCTTGAGAGGCGATCCACCACCGCAGCTCCTGCTTGCGCACGCGCGCGCTTGACTTGAACACGCCGCAGGGGCCCGTTGTTGTCGCCGGCGTTGGAGAGCCGCGGACTGAGTTTGCTCGCCCTCTCCGACTTGGTACGCTGGTGCACCGGGGTGTAAGCATGTGTTCGGCTACGCCAGCGTCTCAAGCTCCGAGTTCCCACCGGGTGGCGACCCGCTCGTCGCACTCCCTGGCGCTGGCGGCGACCCGCTACTGGCGCGACGCTTCGAGTTCGCAAATGCGCTTTCCTAGACGCCCCGCGGGTGGCGAGCGGGGTCCGATTCTCGTTGTGAGCCTGCTAGCTCTGTACTTGGTCCGCTGCGGGCCCGGCACCGCGGCGACAGACGGAAACAGCGATGACACGGCGGCATCCACGACCGAAGACGTTGGGGATTCCGTCGACGGTGGGTGGCTGACCGGGGACGACGGCCCTTGGACGACCGGGGATGGCGATGGCGACGGCGATGGTGATGGTGACGGTGACGGTGACGGCGAAGGTAGTGGTCCCTACGAGTTGATCGTACTCGACGCGAGCACGCTTCTTGGCCAGCGTACGGATGGCGTACTGCATGTCATCGCGGTGCTCGGTCAGAACCCGGGCGGCGCAGAGAGCCACCCACCGCCGTTCCGATTTCGTATCGTCGAGGGGCGATGGTATGAGAATTCCGGCGTTAGCCTGCGGGAAGACGGGACGGTCGGGAGTTGGTGGTTCTTTGACCGAACCCAGCGCCTTCCAGAGTCGTGGGTGACTGTCGCCACGGACGTAGCGTGGCTGGACGTCTTCGACGAGTGGTGTCTCATTGAGCCTGCGGGCGGACTTGCCTGCTATGACGCTGCCGGCCCGTCCTACTTCGACATAGGTCCGTTCGCGAACCTTGCCGCAGAAGGGGACGCACTCTGTGCCAGCCATGCCAACGGTGAGATCTACTGCCTCTCTCCGTTCGCGGACGCGATCTCGGACCTCTCACCGATTCCTGGGGGACCGTTTACGGACGTTGCGGTCGCTGACTTTAGGGTTGGCGCGGACGAACCGCAGCTGGGCTACTATGCGTGTGGTCGCCGTCCGTCAGGTGAGCTCCACTGTTGGGGGCCCGGAGTCGGTGTGTACCCATCACCCACCGGCACATTCGCGTCCATGTCGTTTGGTCTTGGGGCCGCATGCGCCCTCCGCGAGGATGGTGCGCCCGTCTGTTGGGGTCCCCTCTGGCTTGAGGACGGCTACGAGCCGCCTCCGGTTCCGCTCACGTTCATCGATACAGGTTACGTACTCGGCGCCGCCGCAGCCTGTGGCATCGATATGGCCGGAGAGGTCCACTGCTGGGGAAGTGTAAAGTATCCCAAAGACTGACATTGGCCACATCGTGGCCTACCGTTTGTTTCAACACCTCCGTAATGAATCGCCGCAGATTTCCAAAGGCTCCGCAGGAGCCATCGCATCTCGTGAGCAACCGGCGAGCGAGATTCGTCTTGCGATCACGTGCTGACGTCCACTCTCGATGATCACGTAGCGGTCACGTGTGCGGAGCCGGTCGTCCCGCGGCGTGGACATGTACGTATTCTGGTGGCACTTGGGACACGATGACACGTGGGAGGCGACCTTCGGTTGGCCCCTACGCCGAGGGACTGCTGAATCGACGAATGCGAGCAGCACCGCATTCCACGGAACAACTGACATGCAACAAAGAGCATCGTTCTGGTTACCCAGATCGGCGCTGTTTCGCCCACGACATTCGCGCGGCACAGCCTAGCGGGCGAATTTCATCGTTTTGGGCCGTCCACAAGCGCCCCAAATCTGAAAGCTGGCAGCTCGATCGCGGATGCAAGGTGGCGAGATCTTCGATGCACGGCACCTCGATCTTCGATGCAAGGTGCCGCCGTTTTCAAGACCAGCTCGTCGAAGTCGATTGCACGATGGTGCCGAGTGACATGTGGGGCGGCGCCAAGTGACATGACATGCGGCCCAACGGCGGGCGCAAGGTTGCTCGATCTCTGATGCACGGCGGGTCCAAGTGCGCGCAGAGATGCGCCGTTGGCGATGGCAGGTTGCTTCGATTTGAAAACAAGCTCGCCCGTTTTGAAAACAAGGAGTTCGGG
>CAZVEM010000422.1:0-4054 GCA_964626165.1 uncultured Nannocystaceae bacterium | reverse complement strand
CATCACCGTCGCCGTCGCCGTCGCCGTCGCCGTCGCCGTCGCCGTCACCGTCACCCGTGGCGCTGGCGTCGTCGTCGTCCTCGCTGCCGGTACACGCGATCATGATCGGACTGAGCGTGAAGACCGTGAGTGCGAGTGCAACGTGGGCGAGACTACGAAGGGTTGAGCGTTCCATCGCCACTAGCGTGCGACATGTTGGAGTTTGATGTCGAGCACGAAGCGCTGAACTTGCGCTGACGGCGGCGTGTGAAATGTGTGAACCGCTCGGACATTGGCCGAGATCGACCGACCGGTCGGCCAAACAGCGAAGCGGGCCACACCGCGAAGGTGGGCCCGCCTGCTGCAGTCGGGGAGCATCACAGATGCCCCGAAGTCGTGCGCAAAGGCCGTTTTGGGACAGCCTTGGCCGCTTGTGCGCTACGCAGCGCGACGGCGTCGCATGCTCGCACCCGCACCCGCGAGTGCTGCGATTGCGAAGAGTCCAAAGAGGAGCGACTCGGGCTTTTGCTCATCGGTCACCGAGCAGCTGAAGCTCGCGCTGCCCTCGGCCTCGCAGCTATTGCCGCTGCACATCGCCGAACCTTCGAACATCACTTCGATGTTGAGGTAGGCAGCGAGCGCGTCGACACAGTCGCCGAGGTTGCCGACGTCGACGAACTGACCGTCGCAGAACATCGCGCCGTCGGCATCGCACTGCACCTTGCAGCCACCCTCAAGCTCGGCCTTGCAATCGACGTAGCCGGTCGCCTGGCAGTCGATCTGGCAGCCCAGGTTGGCCTCCGCCTCACACTTGCCACTGCAGCTGCCCTCACACTTGGCCGAGCAATCCGCCTCGGCCGGCACAACATTGCACTCGGCGTCACAGCTCGCGTTGCAGCTCGCCTCGCAGGAGGCATAGCACTCGGTCGAATTCGGCGCGGTGGCGCACTCTGCATCGCAGTTACCTTCGCAGCCCGCTTGGCACGAGCCCGAACACTCGAAGCTGCCGGGATTGACCTCGCACTCAGCCATGCAGTCGACTTCGCAGCTACCGGTGCACTCGACGCTCGCCTCGAAGTTGCACTCGCCCTTGCAGCCGAGCTCTAGGTCCGCGGCGCACTGCGCCTCAAAGCTGACCGGCTCACACATGCCCTCGCACTCAACGCCCGCGTGGACCTCACACGAGGCCTCGCCGGAGATGTGGACGCTACCGCAGGCTGCGAGATCGCCATTGCCGTTGTCGTCCGCACCGATAATGCAGCCGGTACCAAGGCCGATCGCGAGGGAGAGGGGAAGGAAGATCTTGTACGCGTAGGGATGCATGGGAACTCCAATTGGGGGCCGGTTGAAATCAGGCGGACCAGCGCCGCGCTCAGACGAAGGTACCGCGAGATTGGTTCAAACGGCAGGGCAGGATTTTTCGCCGCGGCATAGAGCCGCCGGCCAACAGGTCGCTGGGGCCCAATCTTGCGATTCTGGGCGCCATCGAGCTAGCCCAGGTGCCTCGATTGCGGGCCACCTAGAGTCAGACTCGCATCCGCGCGCGGCGGCACGCGCCGTGTTGCGGGCGGGCGCCCGTCTTGGGGTCACCGGTGCCGAGGCGAGGCGGAGCTGCGCGCTGCGGCGGCCAGGGCCGCTGGCGGCACCCTAGGGGCGATTCGACGGCCTGCTAAAGCTTGCCGAGCCCGGCGTCCGGGGTCGCGCGAGAGACATCGAGATACTTCACGGCAGGCGGCGTCGCTACCAGCGTCTGCGCTTGCTCGACGCTCGCCGCACAGCGAAAGCCGAAGTGATGGAAGTTCTCGTGTGGGTTTTCTGGAATGTGAGTCCGACGATATGTGCCGGTCGCGTAGGACGCGTTCCAGTACCACGAGCCGCCTCGAACGACCTTCTCGTCGTGGCCCGAGCACGTGTCCCGACCCGCGCAGGGGCCCTTGGGATCGATGCCCTCGCAGGCCTTGCCGCATGCGGCGTAGCTGCTGCTTGCCCAGTCGGCGACCCACTCCCAAGCGTTGCCCGACATGTCGTAGAGACCGTATCGACCAACCGGCCGGCTGCCCACCTCGAAGGTGCGGCCCTTATCGGGATGCTCTTTGAGCTTCTTGATGCCACAGCTCATGCCGCGGCTGTCTTGAATGATCGCGTGATTGCAGTTCGCCTTCTCTTGGCCCCACGGAAAGAGCTCGCCATCGGGACCGCGCGCTGCCTTCTCCCATTGCGCTTCGGTCGGAAGCGACTTGCCGACCCAGGCACAGTAATCGCGCGCGGCGTACCAACTCACTCCCGTGATCGGCTGACGATCACGCGAGAAGTCGTTGTACAGCGGACCACGCTTGGGACACGCGCCCGCATCGCGACATTGGCGATACTCCGAGCTAGTCACTTCATGCGTGTCGATGAAGAAGGTCTGCAGCGAGACTGTCGCCGCCGGCTTCTCATTCTTCTCTCCGTCATCACGACCGCGGATGAAGTCTCCGCCGGGCACGCAGCTCATTCGCTCGGGCGCATCACCACACGGGAGGATCGCGGTCCCATCAGGCAGCGTGCCGAGGGAGGGTGGCGCCACCGCGATGGGATCGACGGGCTCGGCCGTCGTCGCGGCGCCGTTTTCGTTCTTGGCGGTCGCGGCGTCTCCGGTTGCGCTCGGGCGATCTCCCGCCTCTCCAGCTCCCTCGGGACCGACAGCGGACCCCGCTGCTCCCGCGCCCGCGGACTCGGCGTCTGCGAGGTCCTGTGGTCCCGCATCTGGGGCCCCGGAGGCAGTCTGGCTCGCCGGGCGTGGGCCACATGCGCCAGAGGAGAGCGCCAACGCGGCGAAAAGGACGGACGCGAACGTCGAGCCGTGCACACGAGGAGACATCGGTGGCGGAGCATACACGCTGGGAGCGAGCGTATGCGTCCGTCGCAAGCTCACGCGCGAAAGTCCAACAGCAGCGCGTGCACCTGCGGCGCGCCTTTGGTATGTCGCCGCGGGTACCGCCCGGTGGGTGCGGTCCGCCGCTCACGCTGGCAGCGGGGCGCGCTTCCCAACGGACCGCTTCGCGCCGCAGGTCGCGAAGAGATCAGAGCCACGATGACGACCTCACTGCCCCGCGACGCGAGTACCCCAGAGCTCCTGACTGATCTCTGCCGCCTGTTTTGGCAGCTGGGCTGGGCGAGCGGTACGGGAGGTGGAATCTCGATTCGTGATGAAGAGGGGATCTGGATCGCGCCTTCGGGCGTGCAAAAGGAGCGCATCCTTCCCGAGGACCTCTTCCTCCTCGATGCCAGTTCGCTCGACGAGCCACGCATTCTCCGTCAGCCCAAAGATTCCGCGCTCCGATGCAGCGAGTGCACACCGCTGTTCCTCTCTGCGTATCGCCAGCGTGGGGCCGGCGCCGTGCTCCACAGTCATTCGCCGTGGGCCGTGTTGGCGACCCGGATCTTCTCGCATGGAAATCAGGGCGGCCTCTTTGAGACCGAAGGTCTCGAGATGCAAAAGGGCCTGCGCGGGAAGGGCTGTTTTGAGCGCGTGAAGGTACCGATCATTCCAAACACCGCGCGCGAGTCTGAGCTTACGCAGAGCCTGAGCGCCGCCATCGATCGTCATCCCGACGTCGACGCTGTCATGGTCGCAAACCACGGCGTTTACATCTGGGGCCGTGACTGGGTGCAGGCCAAGACCCAGGCGGAGTGCTACGACTATCTGTTCCGACTCGCCGTCGAGAGTTATCGACTCGGCGTGCCACTGATTGACAGTCACAAGGCGGCAGATGCCAAAACCTGACGCCAGAACCTAAATCCGCAATCTGAGAGTCATGAGTGCGGGCGATGATCGCCCGCCATGAGCACGTTCGCTCCGGCTCGCGTCGGGACCGAACACAACACCGAAAGCAACGAGACGAGAGAGAGCTATGAGCGAAGACTACAAGGTCGCCAACATCGCAGACTGGGAGTACGGACGTAAGGAGATTCAGCTCGCCGAGAAGGAGATGCCGGGTCTGATGGCGCTGCGTGAGCAGTACGGCAAGGAGAAGCCCCTCGCCGGAGCCAAGATCTGTGGCTGCCTGCACATGACCATCCAGACCGCCGTCCT
>CAZVEM010000421.1:1156-4055 GCA_964626165.1 uncultured Nannocystaceae bacterium | reverse complement strand
GCAACGACCTGGACGATCTTGAGGGCGACGTTGCAGTGGACGCAGACGAGGTCGAAAGAGGGCTTGGCCTCACTCGATGAAGGACGTGGAGAGTAGCTGAGGGGAGGGCTATGCCCCGAGGACGCGGTGTGCAAACCGATCCAAAGGAGCGCCCGCCGGTGCTTGCTGATCTGCGGCAGCGAGTCGGCCTGCGACGGGCACGACGACTGCGACGTGGAGCACTGCCCGGACGGAAGCTCGTGCGTCAACGTGAGCAACACGGATCACTTGGCCTGTGAGCCCGACCCGACGTGACGGCTCGTCCATGCGGTAGTCCGTAGTCATGCCCACCGTCACCCCGAGCAGCTACGCGCGCTGGCGCTCGACCACCCTGGGTCGGATCACGGAGAAGCTCGAACTCGACCTCGTGCTCGAACTCGCGGGGCCGCTCGAAGAGAAGCGCCTGCTCGACGTGGGCACCGGCGACGGAACCTACGCCATCGCGGCAGCGGAACGAGGGGCTCAAGTCGTCGGGCTCGACGTGTCGCAGGAGATGCTCGACGCGGCGAGGCTGCGAGCAGAGCAAGCGGGTCTCGAACTCGAACTGCGGGAGGGCTGGGCCGAAGCGCTGCCCTTCGACGACGGCGAGTTCGACCTCGTGCTCGCCGTGACCATCTTGTGCTTCGTCGCCGAGCCGCAGAAGGCCGTCGCCGAGATGGCGCGCGTGCTCGCCCCTGGGGGGCGCCTCGTGCTGGCCGACCTCGGCCGCTGGAGCACCTGGGCGGCGTGGCGCCGGGTGAAGGGTGTGTTCGGGTCGAGGACCTGGCGAGATGTTCGGTTCTGGTCGGTCGTCTCGTTGTCAGAGGTCGTCACCGCTGCGGGCCTGGCCGTCGAACAAGTTCGTGGCTCGGTCTACTACCCGCCGGTTGGGATGGCGGCCCGCCTGATGGCCCCCATCGACCGTGGACTCGGGCGGGTGGTGCCGTCGGTCGGGGCGTTCATCGTGGTGTCGGCACGCAAGGGGTAGGTGTCGGCTACTCGCTCCTGTCCGCCGTGAACCGATACTTCCCCTCCCAATCCACGCTCACCCGATCCATCACGCGGTCGGCCTGGGCGGCGGTCGTGCCGGCCACGAACTCGACCCGCGCGCTGGCCTCAGCGTAGATGATGCTCGCGCGCGCGATCTCGGGCTGGTCCTCCAAGTAGCTGTCGAGCAAGCTCGTACATCCTTCGCAGGTCATGCCCGTGACCGAGTAGGTGCGCGTCATCGTGGCGCTCGCCGGGGCGGCGTGGGCAGCGGCACCGGGAGCCGTCCACGCGAGGACCACGGGGAACACGGGGAAGGCGACGACAAACAAGCCGCCCAGGAGTAGGGGCAATCCGTGTCGTCGCGGTGGTGGGCAGCCGTCGTGCTCGCACGCGTGTCGTCGGCGTCGTTGCAGGACCATGCCACCCACGATGAGCCCGACGGCCAGGGCGATGAGGGGCCATCGGTACGTCTCGACGATGCTCCCCACGCCGACGGCGGAGAAGCCGAGGGCGACGGCAAGCAGGGGCAGCCAGCAACACGCCGAAGACAGCGCGGCGACCAGGATCGATCCACCGACGAGGGCTCGTGGGGCTTGCACTCGGGTCGTCACTGGCAGCCTCCGCAGCGGGCGGGATCAGGTTCTTCTCGGAGAAGATCCCGGACGTTTCCGAGGCAGCACCGGCCCTGGGGGTTGGTTTCTTCGCAGCGGTCGAGGCCCCGACGGCACGCCTCCATGATCTCGTCCACGATGGTATTCGAGCCGTCGGCCCGGGTGGCACCGAGCACGTCGGCAGCGGTGTGCTCGAAGCAGTAGCAGACCGGACGTTGCGGGCTCGTCTCTTTCTGAAACACGACGACACGGACGCCCGCTGCCGGCACCGTTCCACCCTCCGCGTCGAAGTAGACGACCTCGCAGTCGGGGGTTTTGCAGAACGTGAACGGTGCGCTCGCCAGCGACGGCCGCCGGTCGGCGCACACGAGGTTTCCGATGGTTGTCGGCGAGACGGCGCGCCCCTGCTCGCCGCACCCGGGGCATCGTCGGTTGGTTTCGGTCATGGGTGCAGGTCCACTTCTGCCAAACGTGCGCGGGTGCCCGTCCGTTTCTCGATTTTGGGTCCGTAGGGGACTCCAGGTTTCAAGTCGGAGTTCCGTAGTAGCCTACGGCCGTCATGGACGCCCAGGGCACGCTCACCATCGGCGACCTCGCGCGGCAAGCGGACGTGAATGTCGAGACGATCCGTTACTACGAGAGCATCGGCCTGCTTCGTCAACCGGCCAAGCCCGCGCGCGGCTGGCGGCGCTACGGGCCGGATGCCGCGCAGCGCCTGCGCTTCATCAAGCGGGCGCAACAACTCGGCTTCGCCCTGGCCGAGATCAAGACGCTCTTGCGGCTGCGGGCCTCTGACAATCCCCGTACCTGCGCCAACGTGGCCCGACGCGCACAGGGAAAGCTCAGCGAGATCGACGCGAAGATCCGCGACCTCCAGGCGATGCGCACGGTCTTGGTCGAGCTTGCCGACGCCTGCCCCGGTGAGGGACCCGGTGAGACGTGCCCGATGCTGACCGCTCTCGAAAGGTGAGGAGAGCCTGATGCCGACCTTGCACGCCCCGATCCCGATCCTGCGCATCTTCGACGAGGCCAAGGCGCGCGAGTTCTACCTCGACTTCCTGGAGTTTTCGGTGGACTGGGAGCACCGCTTCGAGCCGGACCTGCCGCTGTACATGCAAGTCTCGCGTGACGCTTGCGTGCTCCATCTCAGCGAGCATTTCGGGGACAGCACGCCGGGTGCGTGCCTGTTCCTCCCGATGCACGACGTGCGGGAGTACCAGGCGTTGCTGGTCGGCAAGGAGTACAAACACGCCCGGCCCGGCGTCTGCGACCAGCCTTGG
>CAZVEM010000421.1:0-1146 GCA_964626165.1 uncultured Nannocystaceae bacterium | reverse complement strand
TGGACGGAGATGCACGTCACCGATCCGTTCGGGAACAAGCTGCGCTTCGCCCAGCGCAGAGACGGCGATGCGCCGAAGACCTGACGCTCCGGTCGTCGCGCGCGCGTGACGGGATGAGCCTGGGACGGGTTCAGGGCTCCACAGGTTGTGGCGCACGATGCTTGACGGGAATGTCCGATCAAGGTCCGCAGGTCGGAGGGTCGTTCGTCGGTTCGCAGAAGGCGATCCGGTACCCGTTCGGATCCTCGATGCCGAACTCGCGCATCCCGTAGCTGTACACCTCGGGGCCCCAGATGACCGTCGCCTTGTCCTTGATCGCCGCGTGCAGGTCGAGCACGCTCTCGACGTTGATCACGACCACGCCCGTCATCTTGGGATCGCCCTCGCCGTCGCGGTGGAAGAGCAGGTGAACGTCGCCGTGGTCAAGGATGCAGCCCTCGGGATCGCCCTCGGGACCCCAGGTCGTGTCGAGCGTGAAGCCGAACACGTCCGTGTAGAACGTGATGGTCTCGCGGATGTCGCGGGCCTGGAGGCGGATCTCCTGGGAGACGAAGCGGGGCACGGGGTGCCCACCGTAGCACTCCGCGCCGGTGGTAGCCACCGGTCGTCATGACCGTGCCCACGATCCCCGCTGAGTACCGTGGCTGGTGGAGAATCGTTGACACCGCAACGTGGGTCAACGACGGCCTGGACGACCTTGGCATATCGCTGCTTTCGATCACCGGGCACGACGACCGACTCCGGATGCACTGCCTCCTCGCGTACGTGACGTGGCGGCGGACGGAGGCCGGGATGTCGTTCTCCTGGAAAGGCGCGTGGGAGTTCGACCAGTTGTCCGGGACGGGGCAGGTTCGCGTCAGCAAGGACGGTCGCCTGCGAGGGAAGTTCCGCATCAAGCAGGGCGACGACAGCACCTTCATCGCGGAGCGGGCCAAGGAGCCCGACGATCCGATCCCGGACCCCCCGAGCTACCGGGACAAGTGGCGACGCCGCTGCTAGCTCGACCGCCGCCTACCGCTCGTGCGCAAGAGGGTCGTCCGGGCCGTCGTCCGGCTCGCAGATCTCGATGGCAGGGTACTCATCAACGTGTTCCTCGTCCACGAACGTCAGCCGGATCCCCCATCCCTCGTGCGTCAGCAGCATCCG
>CAZVEM010000420.1:0-4098 GCA_964626165.1 uncultured Nannocystaceae bacterium | reverse complement strand
GGAGGACTACACCTTCGCCGTGCGAGCCGTCGACTCCGCGGACAACGTCGACGGCAACACCAAGACGCTGGACACCGCGACGTTGGCGGACACGACCCCGCCAACTTTCTCGGGAGCGGCGGCGGCCGTCGCACAGAACGAGACGCAGATCCTTGTGAGCTGGCCCGCGGCCAGTGATGACGTGAGCCTTCCCGCGGCCATCATCTACAAGGTCTATGTCGCAACCGATCCCGGCCAGCAAAATTTCGCCACGCCGGCGGTCACGACGACTCCCGGTATCACCAGCGCCGTGGTGAGCGGTCTGCCGCCCGGCAAGACCGCGTACTTCGTGGTGCGCGCGGTCGACGAGTACAGCAATGAGGACAGCAACACGAAGGAAGTCGCCGGGACGACCAATCCCGATACGACCCCGCCGACCTTTGGTGGCGCGACCTCAGTCAGCGGCGCCGGTTCCACGCAGATGACGATCAACTGGAACGCAGCGACCGACAACGTCTCGCCGCAAAACGCAATCACTTATCGTGTTTGCTACTCGACCAACGCAACCTCCTGCAACAACAGCTGGAACAACAACGGAGGCAGCGTGGTCGGGACGACATCACGCAATCTCACCGGCCTCAGCCCCAACACAACGTACTACGCTCGGGTGCGGGCCGAGGACGAGTACGGCAACATCGACAGCAACACCGTCATCGTCTCCGGCGTCACCACGAGCGACGTGACGCCGCCGACCTTCGCGGGCCTGACGAGCGCGACCGCGACCGGACCGACCACGATCCAGCTCAGCTGGAGCGCAGCGTCCGACAACGTGAGCCTGCCAAGCCAGATCGTCTACGACATCTACCGGTCGACGACCAACGGCGGCCAAAACTTCGCACAGCCACCGCAGTACACGTCCGCTGCCGGCGCGACGTCGTTCAGCGCGACCGGGCTCAGCCCGCAGACGACGTACTACTTCGTCGCGCGCGCGCGCGATGCCGCTGGTAACCGAGACAGCAACGTCGTCCAGCGCAACGCGACGACTCTGGCGGACACCACGCCGCCAACTGGCGGCGGGGTCAGCAGCGTCAGCCAGCTCAGCTGCAGCTCGGCTCGCGTGAACCACTCAACGGCGACCGACGACGTCACCGCCAGCGGCTCGATCGTCTATCGCGTGTGCGCGTCGACCTCGTCCACGGGCTGCAACGACGCAAACTGGCACGTCGATGCACAGGCGACGGGCGGGACGTACGTCGACGTGACCGGACTCGCACCCGGCACGCAGTACTTCCGCGTGCGCCCCGTGGACGCCGCCAACAACCTGGGGACGGTCTCGACCACGATGAGCCTGGCGCTGACTGACACCGTGGATCCGATCTGGCAGGGGGGCTCGCCGAGCGGCACCGCCCAGTACCCCACGAGCATCGCCGCGCAAGTCTATCTGTCGTGGACACAGGCGACGGACAGCACCTCCTGTGGCAGCGCCTCGCTCATCACCTATGAGATCTGCCGCATTCCAAACTCGCTCGGGGTGAACTGCACGTCCTCGTGGAACGCGATGTACAGCTCGGGCACGGCGGAATCGATCACGATCAACAGCGACAACAATCCGTACCCGCTGGCCTCCAACACCAACTACACCTTCTATGTGCGCGCGGTGGACCAGTACGGGAACCGCGAGGACGGAATCCGCTCCGCGAACGTGACGACGGGCGTCTCCTACGCCAGCAACATCTACCCGTCGATATTCAATGGGTCGAGCCTCAACGGTGGATGCGCCGGCTGCCACGCCTGGACCCGCGCGAACACCTACAACGTGACGGCCACCTGCAACGGAAGCTACAAGTACGTGCAGGCGTCCAACGCGAACAGTTCAGTGATCTATCGCCAGATGACCGGCAGCCAGCTCTGCCCGGCGAAGGGCCAGATGCCCGCCGGCGGGCCCTACAACTCGGCGTACCAGACGCTGATGTATGACTGGATCAACCAGGGCGCCATCAACAACTAGCCGCACGCAGCATACGGCTCGGAACTCGCCATGAACGACTCAAGAATCAGGACCTTGCTCCCGTGCCTCGCGGCCGCCCTCGCTCTCTCAGCCTCCGGCTGTCGAGAGGACTACGAACCGGGGATTGACGACGACGGCAGCACCAACGCCGATCAGACCGATCTCGACACCACGGACGACGACCCGGACATGTCCGATGCGCCCGACGTCTGCACGGCCGCCAACGGTGAGTTCGCTGATGAGTGCCCCGCGGACAAGCCTTTCTGCATCGACTCGGCCTGCGTCCCGTGCGAGAGCGTGCCGCTCGACGCTTGTGGAAATCATGACCCCGCGACCCCGGCGTGTGCGTCCTCCGGCGAGTGCGTGCAGTGCACGGACGTCAACGAGAGTGCATGCAGCGGTGCCACCCCGGTGTGCGGCGACGCGAACGAGTGCGTTCCGTGCACTTCAAACGACCAGTGCGCGACTGGCTCGTGCCTGGAGTCGGGCGAGTGCCTGCTTGAGGAGATTCAGATGACCGGCGTCGTCTACCGCTACGGCACCATCGACCGCGTGGATCCGCGTGACATGGCGCAGATCAGCGTGAAGAACATCGCGGGCATTCCCAACCCGCCGCCGACCGGCATCGACGGAGTCTACGAGCTCGAAGGGATCCCGCCGTACAGCCTCGTCCAGCTCGCGATCACGGCTCCCCACGACGACGTGGGCATCTTCGTGCCGCCCTCGCTGCGCACGGTCGTCTCATTCAACCTCGCCAACACCTCGCCGCTGGAGCAGAACCTGCCGGTCGTCTCGTACGGCTGGATGGCGAAGGTCGCCTTCGAGTGCGGGTTCTTCCCCACCGAGCAGGATGCGATTGGCAACGGCGCGGTCAACACCTACTTCACGCAACGCAGTACGGTGTTTGGCACGCTGGTGACGCCCGAGGGCATGGCGGTCCAGGGTATCTCCAAGTTCGGCATCCAGGTCTTCCTCGACGGCACCTTCAATATCCATGACGGCATCGCGATGACCGAGGTCAACCCGGCCAAGGTCTGCTTCCTTGAGAAAGGACCCGACGGCATCCTGCATGGCACGACGAACAACTTCTCGGGAGCGGCCGGCGCCTTCGTCATGTTCCGGATTCAGGATGAGCAGGGAACGGGCTCAGGCACCGCGATCGTCAAGGCCGGCGGCTTTAATCCGAGCACGGTCAAGCTCAGCTCGACCGGAGAGATCGGTATCGTCCAGCTCGTCAGCAATGGCGAGGCGATCGAGCGCGACTACGAGACCGAGGTCTATCCGATCTTCACGAGCCATGGCTGCATCGGCTGCCACGCCCCCGGCGGCGTTGGATTCATGACTGCACCGGTCCGCGCCGGTTTTCCGGCGGATTGGAGCGGCACGCCGGACGAGGTCTACGACAACCTGACGGGTCCCGGAACCAACTGCATGGATCCGCTCAACGCCAGCTCGGTCGCGGCTCGCGTCTGCACGAATATGGGCTTCACGTCGAAGTCCTTCCTGCTCACGCGACCCTTGGCGGAGATCCCCGACGATCCCAATGATCCCCACCCGGTCGATATCTTCGCGAGCGAAGACGACCCGGCCGCGACCATCATCCGCGAGTCACACCGCAAGAGCCGGTCGACTTCCAGACCCAGATCATGCCGATCTTCAGCGCCTACGGCTGCGTCGGCTGCCACAATCCGGGCTCGGCAGTCTTTGATCAGATTCCGGTGCGCAATGGCTTTGTGGCGGACTGGAGTACGGACGCGATGGGCGTGTACGAGAACCTCACCGGGCCTGGAACGACCTGCCTCGGCGTGATGGAAGACCGGCGCGTGTGCACGGACTCGGTCCTCGACTCGCTCCTCGTTGTCCGCCCGCTCACCAACGAGCCCGGATCGACCGATCCGCATCCGGTCGATATCTTCCCCTCTGTGGAGGAGCCGAATCTGGCGCTGATTATTCGCTGGATCACCGAGGGAGCGAAGTTCGAGCCCTGACGGGTAACGCGCCGGCGGGGCGCGGACCTCATGAGGAAAGGGCCGGCAGTTTTGCCGGCCCTTTCATTTTGAGAGGCATAAGCGGCGTCTGAAGGACGCCCCCTCGCATCTCACAAGAAGCTG
>CAZVEM010000419.1:0-4189 GCA_964626165.1 uncultured Nannocystaceae bacterium | reverse complement strand
GGCGGCCGCGAGCGTGAGCATCACCGTTTGGAAGGGGACCAGCACCGCGACGCGATCGCCGGGTGTGAGCGCGACGAACTTCTCCTTGTTGGGGACGTTGACCATCTCTGGGTTCTTGGCCGCCCAACCCGGGATGAAGTAGGCGATCGCCCCCATCAGGCCGGTCATCACGAGCAGAATCATCGGGAGCAAGAGCCACTCCGTCATCGACTTGTCCGCGAATCGATCCGGAATGCCGGCGGCATTGAAGTGCGCAGGAAATCGATCCGGCAAAGTTCCGTAGGACGTCAGCGCAAAAGCCCATGAGGCAAGCGCCGTCGCAGCGACGGTCACCGCCGCGGTCGGAAGAGCGGACGACGGCGAGCGTGTCTCTGACGAACCAGTCGCGGCCATGACTGAGCTTAGCGGGCGCAAGGCCCCACCACGGAAGGAGGGCGAAACGGCCGCATTCGCGACGTTTCGCCCTTTTCTCGCAAGGGCCGCGCGAAGCGGGAGCCGCGTTGCCACCGCGCGGCGCTCGAGCTGGGCCTCAACGACGGCGAGGTGGAAAGGGGAGAACCCTCATCCCCAGGAGGCTCAGGAACCCTTGCCCATCAAGAGCTCCTTCATGCCCGGAATCTCGCCAAGATTGGGCATCAGGATGATCTCAATGCGGCGGTTGCTCGCGCGACCCGTCTCGCTGTCGTTGCTCTCGACCGGGTCGTACTCCGAGTAGCCGGCGGCGCCGATGTTCGTCGGCTTCATGCCGTTGGCGGTCAGGGTCTCGACCACCGAAATGGCGCGGGAGGTGGAGAGCTCCCAGTTGCTCTTGAAGCGCTTGCTCTTGATCGGGATGTTGTCGGTGTGGCCGCCGACCAGGAAATCGCGCTGGCCGGCACCGGCGAGCGCCTTGGCGAGTTCGGCCAGGGCGGCCTCTCCCTCGGGCTTGAGTTCGTCCTTGCCCGAGTCAAAGAGGATGCTCTGGGCCATCTGGACGACCATTCGGCCCTTACGGAACGCGATCTTGATCTTGCCGGTGTTGACCAGTGCCTGGAGGTCGCGGATCAGCTTGCGGTAGACCTCAAGCTCGGCCTCGCGCTTTCGCTTCTCTTCGCGCAGCTCGGCCAGCTCGGCGGCCGTCGACCCGGCCTGGCGGGCGAGGTCATTGATCTGTGCGTTGAGGCCCGACAGCTCGGCATCGAGGGTGGCAATACGCTCGTTGAGGGTTTGATTCTCGCCGCGCAGGCGCTCGTTCTCGGCCTTTTGCGCATCCAGTTCGGTGCGCGTGGCGCCAAGATCGACGTTGCACTTGTCGAGGGCCTCTTGGAGTTCGTCTTTCTTGCACCCAGCGGCACTGAGGAGGACAAGGGAACACGCGAGTGGGAGGAGTCGACGCATGACGGCCGGACAGTACCCCGTGACCCCCGGGAGGGCCAGTTCAAGTGCTGTAATGTGGACGAATGTAGGATATAGTCGTACTTATCCGACAGTGCAGCGGCGAAATTCGCGCCAAATGCGCTTTCGCTGACAGCGGGCGGACCTCGCTCGCAGCGGCAACAGACGCCCCGCGCATCCCACGCAAGGCAACAAGGTCATGGCACTACAAAAGCGAACAACCGTAAACACGACGGAGGAGGTCGCGCCCTCTCTGCCGCGCGGCGTCGCCGAATTCCTCGGTGTCGCGCTCCTCGCACTCGGCGTCCTCGTGCTGGGCGGCCTGATCTCCTATCAGTTCGGCGACGGCTCGCTCATGGGACCGGTCGGGCGTCTGCTCGCCGGTTCGCTCTACGCGGGCTTTGGCATGTCGAGCTACATCCTCGCGGCCGGCATCTTCGCGCTTGGGCTCAAGGCGCTTCTTGGCTGGGAGGTCGAGCTCCAGCCGGTGGAGGCGATCGGCTTTGCGACCGCGACCGTTTCAGGCTGCGTGCTCTTGCACGTGACCTTCCCGGTGTTGCGCGTGCACGGATACACCGCGGGTGGGCTCGGCGGCGAGCTGATCGGAGAACTCGCGATTGGGCTCTTCTCGCTTGCCGGGACCTACGTGATCGGCGTCGCCGCGCTGACGGTGGGTCTGGTGGCGAGCACGCCGCTTCGATTTGATCACCTGCTCGCAGGACTGCGCAGCGGCGTGTCGATGGCGCGCGTCGCTGGTGGCACCGCGTTGGGCGTCATGCTCGGAGTTTGGCGAGCACTCACCACCTCGCAGGCGGAGGACGCTGCTGGCGGATCGAGTGTCGCAAATCGCCGGAACCTAAAGAACGCCGATCACGATGAAGGCGAGGCCTCCGACGAGAACGAGGACGAGGAGGATGAGGAGGACGAGGAGGACGAAGAGGAAGAGGACGAGGAGTACGAGGAGGATGACGAGGAGGAGGAGTCCGAGTCCGACGAAGAGGACGAGGAGTACGAGGAGGACGAGGACGAGGAGGAGGAAGAAGAGGAGGAGGCGAGCACGACCCCGCGCACCTCTCGCTCAAGGTCCAAGCAGACCGAGTCCGCCACCGCTGGGAAGAGTTCGAAGGGCGAGAAGTCAGGAAAGGGTGGAAAGGCTGCCGCGGCGGCCGCAGCTGCGGCCGCGCTCGCCGTGAGTTCGAAGGCGGCCGCCAAGTCTGCCAAGCGCGGCGCGAAGCCGGTCGTTGAGGCCGCCGAAATCGCGATGGCCGAGCCGCCGATTGCCGCGCCAACGACGAGCGCGAGCATGAAGGAGCGCTCGCTGCCAGAGATTGTCGTGCCACCGACGCTCGCCGAGAGCTCCGCTGGCGACGAGGAGGAAGACACCTCGACATCTGCGTCCGCGCCCACAATGTCCAAGTCGGGCAAGAAGGCGCCCCCTCGCCCTGAGCAGCTCGCGGTACAGAGTGCGGCGGCGATCGAATCGCAGGTGACCGAGTCGCAGCTGGAGTCGCAGTTGGATGATGTGCACGATGCTTCTGAGGAGGCAAGCGCGGGCCGAGCCCAGGCGCCCACGCGCGAGCAGATTCGCGCCGCGATCGCACCCAAGCGCAAGCGCAGTGGACAGGTCATCTACGTCAACGGCACCTATGAGCTGCCAAGCCTCAACCTCTTTGAAGTCGCGGACACGGCCAAGGTAGAGGTCGATCGCGACTTCGTCTACGCGCAGGCTGAGCAGATCGAAAAGGCCCTCGCACACTTTCGCATTAAGGGGGAAGTGACCCATATCCACCCGGGCCCGGTGGTCACGCGCTACGAGTTCAAGCCCGAGGCTGGAGTCAAGGTCGCAAGGATCCAGAACTTGGAAAACGATCTCGCGATGGCACTCGAGGCCCTCCGGATTCGAATCCTCGCGCCGATTCCCGGCAAGGCGACGGTTGGGCTGGAGGTGCCCAACAAGCAGCGCGAGACCGTCTACGTCCAAGAGATCATCGGCGACGACGGCTTTGGTGCCGGCGGAAAGGCACGCCTGCCGCTCGGACTCGGCAAGTCGATCACGGGCAAGCCCGAGTGGCTCGACCTTGCCAAGGCGCCGCACATGCTGGTCGCGGGAGCCACCGGCTCGGGCAAGTCCGTCGGCGTGAACACGATGATCTGTTCGCTGCTCTACGCGTGCACACCCGATGACGTGCGACTGATCCTGATCGACCCCAAGATGCTGGAGTTCAGCGTCTATCAGGACATCCCTCACCTGTTGCTCCCGGTCATCACGGACGCCGACAAGGCCAACCTCGCGCTGCGCTGGGCCGTCAACGAAATGGAACGTCGCTATGCGATGCTCTCGGAGGCGCGCGTACGCAACCTCGAGGGATACAACGAGCGGCTCCCCGAGCTTCAAGCCGAATGGGATGCTGAGCTCGATCTGCGCGAGCGAGAAGCCGCGATGGAGAGCGCCGCCTGTGCACGCGAGGGCGAGGATGCCCTCGACGCGAGCAAGCTCGGCGGCGTCACCTTTGACGCGCAAGGGCAGGGGCAGATTTCGTTCGGCGGGAGCCCGATGCCGGAGCGACCGACCAAGATGCCGTTCATCGTGGTGATCATCGACGAGTTCGCCGACCTCATGGCGGTGGCATCGAAGGAAGTTGAGTCCAACGTCGCGCGCATCGCCGCCAAGGCGCGCGCGGCCGGCATCCACTTGATCGTCGCGACGCAGCGGCCTTCCGTTGACGTGATCACGGGCACGATCAAGAACAACTTCCCGACACGTATCGCGTTCCAGGTCACGTCCGAGGTCGACTCGCGCACGATCCTCGACGCC
>CAZVEM010000418.1:0-4198 GCA_964626165.1 uncultured Nannocystaceae bacterium | reverse complement strand
GCGATGGCGATGGCGACGGCGATGGCGACGGCGATGGCGATGGCGATGGCGATGGTGATGGTGATGGCGACGGCGACGGCGACGGCGATGGCGATGGCGATGGTGATGGTGATGGCGATGGCGATGGCGACGGCGACGGCGATGGCGACGGCGGCGGCGGAGGCGGCGGCGACGATGCGGGCGGCGATGCCGGCGGCACGACCGATGGCTCGGACGCCGGCGAATCGGCGGGCATGGGAGGTGGTTCCGAGGACGGCTGCAGCTGCTCAACCAGCGCCCCACAAGCCCCCGCGCGCTCGCTGCTCAGCCTGATCGCGCTCCTCGGTGCCTTCGGCATGCGTCGCCGCAGGGACCGGTAAGGCACCTAGCGACAGCGAAGACCCGTGCCGGGAGTCGCCGCCCGCGCGGGTCTAGCTTCCAAGCCCGCGACTTCTCGCCATCACGGCGCCCCCCTGTGGCATGCTCGCCGCCATGAGCCCATCGTCGCGCATCGTTCTCGCGTGCCTTTTCGCTGCCGGCGTGGCCGTGTCCGCGTGTAGCTCCGACGGCGGCGACTCGGCCGACGCGGGGGGCACCACCGACGACATGGGCACCACCGACGATGGGAGCGACGACACCTCAATCCCATGGGGCGAAGATGAATCCGTAGCATGTGACGTGGAGGCGCAGGATCTCGGCTCGTACACCGAGCCCGAAGTGGACCCTGGATATCCGGGCCAAGATCCGGTCGGCCAGAGCTGTGCCGCGGGCTACGAGCCAGAGCCGCGGGTTGAATGTGACGGCGCGCTCTGCTGGTGCCAGCCGATCTGCGAGCCGGGCTGCGGCAATCTCGAAGTCTGTGGCGGTGATGCGTGCGAATGTCACCCGAGCTACTCGGGGAGCGCCGGCGCGTGCACGTGGTCCTCGATCGTGGCCAACGAGAGTTTCGGCTCGTGCGACGGCTGGACCTTTGTCGGTGGCGGCGATGATCCCGCCGCCCGCCTTGCGGAGCTCAAGGGCGAGCGGCTTCACCTCGCAGTGACGAGCCCATGCAACATGGTGGCAGCGCAGACGGTGGCGAGGCTCCCGGATGCCGCAGAGTTGGGCGGCGGCGCAGCGCTGGTTTTTGATGCGAGCGCCAAAGACGGTACCGATCCCTTCGTCATGATCGACGGCGTCCGCAACGATCTCACGCTCTCCGTCGAGCCGAGCACGCAGCGCGTCTGCGTCCCGCTGGGCAGCCCCAAGCTCGTCAATCTCGCGTTCGCAATCGAAGCCTACGGCCTGTGCGAGGACACGATCGACACCGCGTTCTGGGTCGACCAAGTCCGCCTTGAGGCGGATGCAACCTGCGGATAGCCCCAGCGCATCGCCACCATGCCGAGTGAAGAGAGTCCACTGAGACGACGATGCTCTTTTTGATCGGCAAGACGCTCCACATTGTCGGCTTCATCAGCTGGTTTGCGGGGCTCTTCTACATCGTTCGACTGTTCGTCTATCACGCGGAGGCAAGCAACGAGCCGGAGAACCGGCGCGAGGTTCTCCAGCCGCAGTACGTTCTCATGGCCGCGCGGCTGTGGCGGATCATCACCACGCCGGCAATGGTTCTCACCCTTGTCGGTGGCGGATTGATGCTGTGGCAGCTTCCGGCGTGGGCGCCCTGGCTGCATCTGAAGCTGAGCTTGGTGGGGCTGCTCTTGGTCTACCACCATCTGTGCGGCTCGATACGGCGGCAGCAGGCGCTCGGGACCTCCAAGTGGACTGCGAAAGGCTTGCGTGTCTTTAACGAAGGCGCGACGATGCTGATGGTCGCCATCGTGTGCCTCGCCGTGTTCAAGACCTCGCTCAGTGCACTCGCCGGCGTGCTGATCTTGTTGGGTCTTGGCGTCTCGCTCATGCTTGGCATTCGACTCTATGGACGAAGTCTGGAGCGAGCCAAGCCGCAGGTTACGGCCCCATCAGCGGATGCGGACGTAGCCGGTACGGCCCCCGTCGGCAGTCGCCCGCGCTAGCCTGCGCCGCGAGTCGGAGCGACGATCGGAGGAATACGGATGAGCGGCGGAAACAGCGGCGACGGCACCGGGGCGAGCACCGAATCATCGGAGCTGGAAGCTGGCGATCGGCAGTGGATGCAGCTGGCGCTCGACAAGGCCCATGAGGCACTCGGTCGGACCTGGCCCAACCCCGCGGTCGGTTGCGTCTTGGTGCAGCGCGGCGTGCTCGTCTCATCGGCCGCCACTGCGGAAGGTGGTCGTCCGCACGCGGAGACCCAGGCGATCGCGCAGGCCGGAGTTCGTGCCGCCGGTTCGACCGCGTACGTCACACTTGAGCCGTGTTCTCACGTCGGGGTGACGCCCCCCTGCGCCGCGTCGATCGTCGAAGCCAGGATCGCCCGTGTCGTGATCGCAACGTTGGATCCGGATCCTCGTGTTGGCGGAGCGGGCGTCGAACTGCTCCGTGAGGCAGGGATCCAGGTCGATATCGGCTGCCTTGAATCGGAGGCCCGCCGTGCCAACGTCGGGTTCTTCTCGCGCGTCGCTCGGCAACGCCCGTGGTGTTGTATCGATCACACCCGCGCGAGCGATAGTGCGGCTGCAGGTGAACTCGCGCGGCTCGACGCTCGACTCCTCTCCGCGGCAACACTTGACGCAGTCGCGCCGATCCACCGCGCGCCGCAACGACGGGTACTCGTTGTGCAACGAGGCTTCTCCCCGCGTTCGCTGATCTTGGCGGCACAGGGACTGCGGCCCGGCGAGCTGTGGATCCTGCATGGCAGTGACGTCGAGGCCCCATCTTTCGCCGACGAACCGGAGGCCGCCAGCGTCTGGCGTGACGCTCCACGTCGCATCATCGCCGAGCTCGACCGCAACTCGACTTCCTCGGGCGGCGGCAACACTGAACCGCTGCACTCGTCCGCGGTCGATGCGGTGCTGCAGACCCTCGCGATGCTCGGGCTCACGCGCATTGCGGTGCACTCAGACGATGAGTTTGCGCCCCATTGTTCAGGAGAGGGCACGCTTCGCGTCGAACGGGCCAACGATGGAAACCCATCGGTCACGACCGATGCAGGCCTTGTCGATCGCGCACTCAGTGCGATCACCTTTCCACGCAACCCGTGACGGTGGTACCACGCGGTCCCTCCAAATTGAGCGCGCGGCACTCGGGTCGACTCGGCACACGGAAATGTCTCACGAGCTCATACCGGCACAACCAAGCTCTTCTCCCCCAACCACACTCGTGCTCGCAACGCACAACCGGGGGAAGGTCGCCGAACTGCGCGCACTGGTTGAGGGCCTGCTCGCGTCCGGACATGACTCGCACGGCCCACGTCCCAGGCTCGAGATCATCGACGCGACCGAGCTATCGACACGCGAGCCGGTCGAAGACCAGGCCACCTACGACGGCAATGCGCTCATCAAGGCCCGAGCACTGGGCTTTGCGCACGATCGCATGGTGCTCGCGGATGACACCGGCATTGAGATTGAGATTCTCGACGGCGCCCCAGGCGTGGACACCAAGGCCATGTATCAAGCGCTGGGAAGCTGGCACGCCGTGCATGTTGAGCTCGATCGACGCATGCGAAGTGCTGGCGCATCGTCGGCCTTCGGCCGCGCTGCACGTTTGGTTTGCGTCCTTGCCGTCGTTGATTCCACGGGCGACGAGTACCTCGCGCGCGGTGAGTGCGAGGGGATGATCCGCGTACCCCTCGCGGTCGGCGATCATGGCGGTGGGGCTCGACCCGGGCACGCGGAGTACGGACTCACGGATATCTTCTCACCCACACATGGCTGGAGGGACCCGAAGGGACCCATGCCTCATCGAGTCGCAGCCTTCGATCGGCTCGCCCCGACTCTTCGGCGCCTGCTCGGGTTGAGTTCTGAATGAGTTCCTCGCAGGCTGTCAACGCCGAGCAGATCGCGATCCGTGCGGCGGCAGCGTCCAAATGGCCGTTTGTGCCTTGAACGCTGCACTATCGAGATCTCGGTTGGCTACAGGAGCGGGTCCTCGCCCCGTGCCCAGGCAAAGACGGTGGCGTCGCGCAGGCCGCTGACTCATGATTGCGGGATGCAACTCTTGCGCCGTCGCCTTGCCGTGCTCGTACTTCCTCTCGCCCTCTCGGCCACAACAGCCGCGGGGTGCATCATCGTCGACAACGACGACAACGACGCCGGCGGCACTGGCGACGGTGACGGCGATGGCGATGGCGATGGCGATGGTG
>CAZVEM010000417.1:0-4203 GCA_964626165.1 uncultured Nannocystaceae bacterium | reverse complement strand
CGCTGGTAGTGCGCGAGCAGGGCCGCTGGGATCTGACCGTCACGCTCCAGCACCGACTGATGCTCAAGGTACAGGGCGAGTTCCGCTTTGAGATCACCAGCGATGCCGAGCTGCTCCCCGTACCAGGCGACGTTCTCGCCCGACTCTGGCGTCGCCTCGACAGCCTCCCGCCACAGCGTGACGCTGTCGGTCCAGACGCCGATCTGCAGAAAGCTCAGTGACGCCCACAGCACCAAGACCAAGCGAAGTGCCCAGGGAGTGAACCTCGCGAGCGCTGAGTCGCTCTCCTTTCTGTAGCGCTCAAACAGCGGTCCGAGCTGGATCGCGAGCGCGCCGCAGACCGCCATCCATGGCACGTAGGCGTAGCTGTCGGCGGTGAAGCGAAATAGGGGGCGGAGATTGCTGACTGGCAGATAGGCCGCGACGGCGAGGACCCACCAAGTGAGCGCGTCGTTGACGTCCTGGATGCTGCGCACACATGCGAATGCCACGACCAAGAGGACGAGCACCGCGAGACCCAGCTCAAGCGTCGAAAACGAGAGCAGTGAGTAACGAGGCGAAAGCGAAGCGGGCACGAGCAGGTGTTTGGTGGTCAGCCCGAGCGCCCCGAGAAAGCGCGCGAGCTCGAAGGGGCCTTGGGTGCTCGTGCGCAGCGCGTCGGTTTCGTGGGTGACGGTGTAGTAGACGACCCCCGCCCCCATCATCAGCGCGACCACAGCGGTATTGCGCCGGTGCTTGCGGCGGCGGGGATCGCCCTCTCCTTCGAGCAACCACGCAACGAGGAGCGGCACGCCAAGGAGCACTGCCGCGGGCTTGCTGGCCAGCGCGAGGACCACAAAGACCAGCGGCCATGCACCGCGATGCCGGGTCGCGAGCACGCCGAGCGCACACGTCGCGAACAGCAGGTCCTTGAGTCCGGTGGCCCACGCAACCGGTTCCACCACAATTGGGTGCAGCGCGAAGGCGAGGGCTGCAAACAATGCCGCACTCTCGGGGACACGCTCCTTGCGAAGCAGACGCAAGAGCCACGAGGCGTTGCATGCATGGAGCAGTACGCTCGCGAGATGAAAAATCCACGGCTCGCCTCGCCCGATCGCGAAGAGCCAACCGTCGATCCACGTGACGAGCGGGACAGCGTAGCCGAGATTTGCCGTTGCGAGGCGCTCTTGCCACGAGAACGCCTCGGGCTGCATCACCATCGGGTTGGCGTAGATGTACATGCCGTCGTCCCAATTGACGAAGTCGTTCGCAAGCGTCCTTGCGAAGACGACGAGCACGACACACCACACGAGCAGATGGTGCCGTAGCTGGAGCGTGCGCTCCGCCCGTCGCGATGCGTGCCACGCAGCGCTCTCGCTTCCCTCGTGATGCTCGACGGCCGCAGCAACGGAAGTGGCCGCGCCGGGAGCCAGCGGCGTGGATGACTCGAGCTTGGTCATTGCGGGACGTGTTGCACTCGAGTGTCTGCTTGCGAGCGATGCGTGCCGTCGGCTGCGGCCCATGCCATCTGCGTGCTTGCGGCAGCGCCATATCCCAGATCGCTCACGGCGATGATGCCGATCCCTTCGTCCTTGCCAAAGCGGGCGACGACGCGCTGTGCGGCCACTTGCGGGTGGGTGCCCTCCACGAGCATCTCGTAGACGGCCAGCGCCGCGTGCTCGCGAACGATGGCCTCTCCGAGCCCAGTGGTGGCAACTGCTCCCCAGGGACCGGCATAGAGACCCGAGCCATACTGCGGGACGTCCCCTACCCGCCCGCGCAGCGCGATGCCATTGCCGCCGGTCGAAAGGGCGGCGGCATAGCGACCATCGGGGCTTCGAATGACCACGCCGACCGTGTCGCTGGGACTGGCCTTTCCATCCTGTCCGCCGGATGGGGGGCCACCCTTGCCGTCGGCCTTCCCCGTCGGAGCGTCGGAACCCGCTGAGGCCGCTGAGCCGCCGGGCCACTTGACGCCCGTCAAGCCGCCCGCGATCCCCGACGCCACGCCGCCCTCGCTGGTCGCCGTCGGGCCGCCATCGGGCGAAGCGAAGACCAGCCCAACATCGAGCTCGGGTGTCGGTGATTCAAAGTTCCAGCGCCCGCGCCAGTCAAAATCGGGCCAGAGCTTGCCTTCCAAGAGCTGCGCTCGATTGCGCTGCGCTCGATCGAAAGCGCGCTGGGTCCGGAGATCGGCGGATTGCAGACCGAGCGTCAACGCGAAGGCTTGCGCTCCCGCGCCCGCGAGCAGGCGGTGCGGCGTGTCCATCACCGCCCGCGCCACCAGGACCGGATGTCGCACGCCCGTGATGCCGGCGACCGCTCCAAAGTGCCCTTCGTCATCGGCGACCGACGCGTCGCACTCGATCGTCCGTGCATCGAGTCGGATCACGGAACCAATGCCGGCATTGGTACGCGGATCGTCCTCCAGCACGAGAACGCCCGCGAGCGCGGCGTCGAGTGCTGGTGCCCTCGCCTCAAGCGCGCTCACAGCCGCATCGACCGCGTTGGCCGCGGCATCCGACACGGAGGCCGGCGAGCCTTGTCCGGCGTGGGCGACCACGCGCAATTGCTGCATCGCCGGTGTGCCTCGGTCGACGCCGCGTGCCACCGCCGTTGCCTGCGGCAAAGTGCGGGGCAAAGTCGATCCAGGCGGGTCACAAGCGCAGAGCATCGCCGCGACGGTCAAGCTCAACACAACCCCGTGGGCCTTCATCGGGCAACCATAGCGCGGCCGGCAGGTCTCGTGGGCGCAGCCCCGGAACCCGCGTCGAGTGCGAGACGGGCGTTCGGCTCGCGATGAAAAGGTTGCTAACCTCACCGCACGTGCCCACGCACTGCACCCGCTTGACCCCCGGTGAGGACTTGTTGGCATCCCGGGGACGCGTGATGCGACAACAACGAGCGCCGTCTTACGACGGCAAAGCGCTTCACGTTTGCGGCGGGGTGCAAGAGCAGGCGGCGGGGGGGTATCGCCTTCCGCCTGGGCTGCGCAGATTCACCGCGCTGACGGCCGCGATCGCGACGTTCTTGATCGGAGCTCGGACCGCCTTCGCCGCGCCCCCCCGACATGAGGACCGAGAGCTGGCTCAGGGTGCGTCGCCCCTACAATCTCCGCCGTCGACGGCGAGCCGCCCGCCGCAGTGTCGCTCGCGCATGATCGCGATCTCAACCGTCGATCGACAGCAGCTGGCGAAGCGTTCGAGTCTGACCGGATCCACGACCGCCGCAGACCGCACAAGTCCGCAGCTGGGCCCCAGCATTGCGGTGCGTGCCTATCTCGATCTAACCGCCGACAACAGCCTTGCAACCTACCTCGCGCTGCGGGATGTGCATCGGCGCTTCCGCGGCGAGGTCGACCTCTATGTCGGCGTCGTTTCACCATCGGTCATTCGCGGGCTTGAGTGGCGCGACCTGGGTGAGTTCGCGGCCGCTCTCCTCCCCGAGGTCGAGTTGGGGCTGTTGCTCAAAGAGATCGCCCGCGCGCCTCTGCTCGCGAATGTCGACGCTCGCACACACACGGGACGCGTCCGTCTCGCCACGCGACTCGGGCTTTCGCAGGCCGACGCGGAGCGCATTGCCAGCCAATACGCAGCGACGATCGACGCCGGAACTTGTGCCGACGACGTTCTCGCGGCGATGCAGCGGCTGCGCGTGGACCTCTCACACCAAGGTCTGGGCGTCGTGCGTCCTCCACTCTATGAGATCCAGCTCGCCGACGGCCGTAGCGAACTGATTGCGGGCGACCCTCACGAGACCACGCCAAGGCTGGACAATCTAGCCTCCGCGCTTGAGCGGCAGCTTCGCGAGCATCGACGCGGTCCGATCGATCGCCGACTTGGCCCCGCGTCCCAGTCTCTCCCCAATCGTCTCAGCGCGTCGGTGGTCAACTCGGGGATGGTGGTCGGAGGGGTGGGTCTTCCGCATGAACTGACGATCTTTGCCACCGCCGAAGACGACGGGATGATGATCGGCAGCTTGGAAGAGGCGCTCAATTTTCGCACGCAGTTGCCGGGCACGCTCGCCGTCCGCATCGTTCCGGCTGGTCAAAAGCCCGGCACCGCGCTCTTTGGAAAGAGGCTCTGCGCGGCCGAGGAGATCGGCGAGACCTTGGCCTACGCGCGCTACTTGGCGCGAACGACTTCAGCGCGGGGAACTGCCGCGGACGTCGAACTTCTGAGTCGTCTCGATGCCGTGGAGGCATGCGATGATCCTGCTCGAGCA
>CAZVEM010000416.1:0-4205 GCA_964626165.1 uncultured Nannocystaceae bacterium | reverse complement strand
TCACGATCCCCGTCTCGGGGGGCTGATTCGGCTCACCTGCCGAATGTCGCTCACGGTCGTGGGGAGAGATCCGCGCGGCGGTCGAGGAACGCCTGGGCCACGTCGACGCCGACGCAGCTTGTCGTGAGACGAGGCGTGGCGTGGACCGGCGACGATGGCTGCTGCTCCGTCCGTCGCGCGGCTTGCTCGCAGATGGGATGTAGCTCGTGCTCGAGAACATCGTCGCGGCCGCCAGATCTGCATGCGGCGACCGCGGTCCGCTTGTTCGGCCGCGACGAGGGCCGCGGGGCCTCGCAGGGACCGCTGCCAACGCCTCCGTTCTCGCCGTCAATCCTTATGCACGCACAAGTATGCGGCGGCCCTCATCTGCCTGCGGGACCTCGGGTAAGGTAGCCGACGTGACGACCGAGACGCAGATCGGCCGCGAGTCCAGCGGAGGAGTCGACCTGTCCCCAGGGACGGTCATCACTCAGAGCAAGCAGTACAAGGTCGTCGAACGCCTTGGTGAAGGCGGCATGGGCAAGGTCTACAAGGTCTTTGACCCCGTGATGAACCGCTACGCGGCGCTGAAGATGATGAAGATGGACGTGCCCGAGTCGGAGCGACGCCGCTTCCGGCAAGAGGCGCGACTGTGCGGCACCTTCATGCATCCGAACTTGGTGCGCGTACTCGAGGTCGGTACCACCAAGGAGCACGGCCTCTTCTGGTTCGCGATGGAGTACTTGGAGGGCGGCGATCTGGCAGCGGCGCTCGAGAAGGGACAACAGATCCCGTTCCCCTTTCTCATCGAGATCTTTAAGCAGACGCTCGACGCGTTGGCCCACGTTCACGCTCGTCAGTTCGTCCACTGCGACATCAAGCCGGCGAACATCTTCGTCGCGCAGGACATTTACGATCCGAACATGCGCTTGGTGAAGTTGATCGACTTCGGCGTGTGTCGTGACCTCTCCGACAGCACGCCACCCGAGGTCGCCCGCATCCTTGGCGACCCCTTCTATATGCCACCCGAGCAGACCAAGGCCGGCGGTCCCTTGGACGCCCGAGCGGACCTCTATGCCCTCGGCATGACCTTCTTCGAGATGGTCACGGGCGGTCGACATCCGCTGGAGGATCTCTTTGGCCAGCACCCACGTGAGGCTCTGGCCGCGCAGCGAGAGCGCAGCTTCCCAATGCCAAGCGTGTACTTGCCGGCCGATACACCGATCGAGCGCGCCGAGGGCATCGACGCTTGCTTCGCGATGGCGACCGCCAAGAATCCCGCTGAGCGCTTTCAGACCGCCATCGCGATGCAGCGCGCACTGATGAGCCTGGTCTAGCAGGCTGCCGAAGAACCCTGCGCGACGCGGGTACATGGCCGAGACGCATCAGGCGACAGGACGGTGGTCGTACCGCCCTGCCGCTTGATCACGGTGGCTCGGTTGATCGTCGAGCCGCACGCCCAGATGCCTAGCGACGCTTGACGAGATCGAAGCGGTCGAGGTTCATCACCTTGGTCCAAGCCGCGCCGAAGTCCTTGATGAACTTCTCGTTGCCGTCGTCCGCCGCATAGACCTCGGCGATCGCTCGAAGCTGTGAATTCGCCCCGATGACCAGGTCAACCGCGGTTCCCGTCCATTTGATCTCACCGGACTTACGATCGCGTGCTTCGTAAACATCTTGCGACCCGCTGGCTTTTTTCCACTCGACGTTCATGTCGAGCAGGTGGACGAAGAAGTCGTTGCTTAGCGTGCCGGGACGCTGCGTCAACACCCCGTGACGCGAGCGATCAAAGTTCGCGTCAAGCACACGCATGCCGGCGACCAGGACCGTCATCTCCGGTGCGGTGAGCGAGAGCATATCGGCCTTCTCCACGAGGAGTTCGGGTGCGCTCTTGGTCTCGTCCTTGCTCTTGAAGTTGCGAAAGCCGTCGGCGCTCGGGGCCAGATTCTGGAAAGAGTCGACGTCCGTCATCTCTTGCGTTGCATCGGTTCGGCCGGGCGTGAACGGGAGCTTGACCTGGACGCCCCCTCGCTGGCTCGCGTCCTCGATCGCTGCGTTTCCGGCGAGGACAATCATGTCGGCGAGTGAGATCTTGCGGCCGCCGGGCGCGACCTTGTTGAACTCCTGGCGAATCGCCTCGAGTTTGGTGAGGACGATTCCGAGTTCTTCGGGTTGATTCACCGCCCAGTCGCGCTGCGGTGCCAGGGCGATGCGGGCCCCATTGGCGCCGCCTCGCATGTCGGTGTCCCGGTACGTCGATGCTGCCGCCCACGCGACGCGCACGAGCTGTGCGGTGGTGAGTCCAGACGCCAGGACCTGCTTCTTGAGCTTGGCGACATCCTGCTCGTTGACGAGCTTGTGCGAGACCGCAGGTACCGGGTCTTGCCATATCTGCGGCGGTGGCACTGCTGCACCAAGCAACCGGACGTGAGGACCCATGTCGCGATGCGTCAGCTTGAACCAGGCCTTGGCGAAAGCGGCCTCGAATTCCTCCGGGTTCTTGTGGAAGCGCTCGGAGATCTTGCGATACGCAGGATCTTCTTTGAGTGCGAGATCCGTGGTCAGCATCATGAGCTTGTGGCGCTTTTGTGGGTCGTGCGCATCGGGCACCGACTCTTTGCCGCCTTTGGGCTCCCACTGCTTTGCGCCGCCAGGGCCCTTGACCAAAACCCACTCGTTCTCGAGCAGGTTCTTGAAGAAGGTCCGTGACCACTGCGCCGGCGTACTGGTCCATGCGCCTTCAAGGCCGCTCGTAATTGCATCTTTTCCCTTGCCTGAACCGCACCGATTCTTCCAACCGAGGCCTTGCTCTTCCAAGCTCGCACCCTCGGGCTCGGCGCCCACGCAATCGGCCGCTTTCGCTGCGCCGTGGGCCTTGCCCATCGTGTGGCCGCCAGCGATCAGCGCGACGGTCTCCTCGTCGTTCATCGCCATCCTTCCAAAGGTCTCGCGGATGTGATGCGCGGCAGCCTTCGGGTCGGGAACGCCATTGGGGCCCTCGGGATTGACATAGATCAGACCCATCTGGGTCGCGCCAAGCGGGCGGGCGAGCTGCTTACCATCGTCGTTGAAGCGATCGCTCGCGAGCCACTCTGTCTCGGGTCCCCAGTTAATGTCGGTCGGCTCAAAGACATCGACGCGGCCGCCGGCAAAGCCAAAGGTCTTAAAGCCCATCGACTCGAGCGCGACGTTGCCGGCCAGCACCATCAAATCTGCCCAGGAGATCGCACGGCCGTACTTCTTCTTGATCGGCCAGAGGAGTCGTCGCGCCTTGTCGAGGTTCGCGTTATCTGGCCAGCTGTTGAGCGGAGCGAAGCGTATCGTGCCTGAGCCCGCGCCACCCCGGCCATCGGTGACGCGATAGGTCCCGGCACTGTGCCACGCCAAGCGAATCATCAAGCCGCCGTAGTGGCCGTAGTCCGCCGGCCACCAGTCCTGCGACGTGGTGAGGATTTTTTCGATGTCCTTCTTCACGGCCTCGAGGTCGAGCTTTGTGAACTCGGCGGCGTAGTCAAAGCTTGGATCGACCGGATCACCCTTGGGCGCGTTGAGCTTGAGAGGGCGAAGATCGAGCCGATTGGGCCACCAGTCATCGATGCCATAGGGGCGGTCGGCGTCTCGCGCAGCCTCGGCGGGTGGGGCGGCATGAGGCGGAGCGCTCTCGCCCGCGTCGGGCGCGACGACCTCGCCGGAGTTGGGGTCTTTGCCCGCGCAGGCGGTCGCGGATGCGGACCACGCGAGAAGCAGGGCGGTGGTCCAGAGCTGCGACTTGAGGTTGCGGCGTCCGGAGCTGTGACGGGGAGCATTGGCGACTTGAGGGATCGGGGCTGAGCGTGACACTTGGACCTCGGTCGGAGGCATAGCAACCTCCACGCCAAGCGCGGTTTGAGTGACGACAAGCGCTTGTTGCCGACTGTGTGCGGAGCCGTGGGATTTCGCGGTGGCGAACCTGTTGTCTCGCACTCGCGCTCACGGAGTTTCGCGGCGTAGTCCTACGTGCGGATTTGACGCAGGCGACCGTCCGATGACTTGCGGCGCGCTTGCGCGTGGCCCACGCTGGCCTGGCATGGAGCTCGTCGCCCAGGCGGTCCCCTTCTTCGTTGCGCTCATCGTGCTTGAGCTCATCGTGCTCGTGCTCGCTGGCCAAAGCCAGCGAATGCGGGTGAACGACGCGGTCGGCAACCTCGACAGCGTTGCGACGAAGGCGGTTATGGATACGCTCGAGG
>CAZVEM010000415.1:0-4264 GCA_964626165.1 uncultured Nannocystaceae bacterium | reverse complement strand
TAGAGAGGGACATTTCGAACGTTTCCTCGCGAGGGCCCTGTGCCGCTCGTCGGTGTGTTGCTGCTTAGTGCGGCGGGAGAATCAGGGCCCCAGGGCCCATTGTCAAGCAGTGGGAGTGCTTGTTCGCACCATTGTGCGGGTCGGATGCAACCAAGCCTCAGGGCGGGGCTCGGGCGAACGCTCCTGATCCCACCGGCGCGCAGCATACGCACAGGCGTTGCGCGTGCCGTGAGGACGCGAGGTCCCGCCTCGCACATCGCGGAGCTCAACGGGGCTTCCGAGCGCTGCCGTCAGCACTGCCCCCAGAACTGCCCCCGGCACTGTCCCTGTCGCGGATGTCGTCGGCACCGCGCGCTTGGCCAGCGGCAGCGTGATGGCTGGCATGGTCCACAAGAGCGGCGGTGTCGCCGAGTTCAGCACGCGCAGCACGCTACTCAGCCTCGTGCTGCGCGCCCGCTGCGGGCGTTTGGGACCGAGCGCGCGAGCGCGGGACCATGCACGTCAGGCGCGGGGCGAGCCTTGGGCCCCGCTCGCCCTGCTCAAGCTCGACCAGGATCAGCTGATCGGCCGCTGGCGCGATCTCTGTTCCGCTGGACGCGGTGGCCCCGGAATCCGGGCCAGGGGAAGTCTCATCGTCCCGCACGCAGAGCAACACACCGACCCGCTCCTGCGCCTGTCGCAGGAGAGCGTGCGCCTGGTCCTGTGCGCTCGATCGGCTCGCGTGCTGCGAGCGCAGTGCTGGCTCGTCGAGCTGTATCTGCGCGTCGAGCAGCATCTGCGCGTTGAGATCAGCGGGCAAGCGACGCTCTAGCGCAGCCTCCCAGAGCCAACGTGCCTGCGGGTCGCCCAGACCCAGGCGTTGTCCCATCGCCAAGCGACGGGTGGCGTGGCGCTGCGACGCATCCATCACGCGCAGACTTGTGAGGCCAAGCGCGTCTTCCGGACTACGCAGACCGGCGAGGAAGTAGCGCGCGAGCGAGGCCCGATCCTCGCAGCCGGGCGCTCGAATGCGCCAGCGAGGAGCGCCCTGGGCATCGTCGTGCCACGACTCCGCGAGGAGGGGTCCGAGGCAGTCCTCGATCTGCACGTGACCCGAGGCTGTTCGTCGTAGCACGGCAAGGTGCGCGGGTACGTCCGAGAGCTGCGATGCACGCGTGACCAAGGAGCGCACGTAGGTGCCCTTGCGCACCGACATCGTGCACTGGACCCGCGAGGATGCGTCGGGCCCATGCACCGTGAGGGTCTCCACAAACATCTCGCGCAAGGGAAGCTCCACGACCTCGCCTCGACGCGCGAGTTCGTGGGCGCGTGTGCCATCGACGTGGACCGCCGAGTAGGCCGGCGGTGCGAGCTGGAGCGCGCCTTGCAGCGAGCCGAGAGCTTCGACGAAGCGAGTTGCTTGACGCTCATCGATGCTTTCGCGCGTGAGCACCTCGCCCATCGCGTCTCCGGTGGTCGTACTGCTGCCGAGTGCGATCTGGGCGGTGTACGACTTGTCCGCGGCGCTGAGTCGATCGGCGAGGCGTGTCGCGCTACCCACACAGAGCACCATGACGCCGGTCGCGGCCGGATCGAGGGTGCCGCAGTGACCGACGCGGTTGGTGCCCAGGGCCCAACGGACGCAGGCGACCAGCTCGTGTGAGCTGGGACCCGCCGGCTTGTCGAGGAAGAGCACGCCGCTGGGCTCCTCGCGCCCTGCCCTCGCCATCGCGTCTACGCTCCTGCTGTGGGATCTGCGTCCGCGCCCGGATCCGCGCCGTCATTGGCTGGCTCGGGCGATGCTTCGGTATCGAGTCCGCCGGAAGGAGAGCTTGTGCTCAACGAGGCGGGCGGCGCATCGGAAGGCTCGCTGTGCTGCTCGGCCCGCTCGCTCGCGATCTCGCTGAGAAGTGTCTCGATCCGAGCGCCACGCTCGGGCGCGTCGTCGAGAAAGAAACTCAGCGTCGGCACGCGTCGCATCCGTACGCGGGTCGCGAGCTTGGTTCGCAGCGGACCGACACTCGCGCGCAGCCCCGCGAGCACGCGCTCGCCCGGGGACTCTTGCACCGGCGCTGTCCCACCCGACCTCCCGCCCACCTTCACGGGCGACTTGGCGCGCGTCGGCGTCGCGTGTCCTCCGAGCAGATCGATAAAGACGCGAGCGCTCGACAGGTCGGGCGAGACGCGAACCGCCGTGATCGCGATCGCGGCCACGGGGGTGAGCCGAGGATCCCTCAGCTCGCCCTCAATCAGAATTTGGGACAGCTCCCGGCGGAGCAGCTCATCCACCCGCTCTGTTCTCCTCGACACGTTGCTTGCTCCCTCTCGTGGGCGGGCACCCGAGGGTCATGGCGCGGACGCTTCGACTCCCTCGGGCGCCATCGCGCCGCTCGTACCCGATCATTGCCCGGCCGCTCACCGGCCGTTGCGTGGCTGCTGTGCTGCGCAGCGCACTTCGTGCGTCGGCGCCGTATGGCTGCGTCGCCCCTAGAGGGTCGGACGCAGCGTCTCCAATTCGTAGGCCTCGATGATGTCGCCCGGCTGCGCGTCGCTAAAGCCCTCGACCACGATGCCGCACTCAAAGCCTTCCGTGACTTCCTTGACGTCGTCCTTAAACACGCGAAGCGAAGCGATCTTGCCGGTGTGGAGCACCTTGCCGGCACGCTTGACGCGCGCGAACGAACTGCGCAGCACCTTGCCCTTGACGACACGGCAACCGGCGACGGTGCCGAGGCGTGGGATCTGGAAGAGCGCACGAACCTCTGCCGCGCCCTGATCGCGCTCGCGATACTCGGGCTCAAGCAGGTCGATCATGAGTTCGGTGACCTTCTCGCTCGCGTCGTAGATGACCGAGAACAGATGGATCGGCACCTTGTCGGCCTCCGCCTGCTGCCCGGCCTTGCCGACGGGCCGCACATTGAAGCCGACCACGATCGCACCACCCGCGTGCGCGAGGCGGACGTCGGATTCATTGATCGCACCAACGCCAGCCGAGATGACTTCGACTTTGACCTTCTCGGTCGTGAGCTTCTCGAGGACCTCGTGCAACGCCTGCGCCGAGCCCTGCACGTCCGCACGCAGCACGATCTTGAGCGTGGTCGCCTTCTTCTTGGCGATCATCTCCATGACCGAGGGTCCCTTCTTGACGGTCTCCTTACGGCGACGCTTCTCGCGACGATGGGCGATGAGCTGCTTGGAGCTCTTCTCATTGTCGACGACGTCAAAGCGGTCACCCGCACCGGGGACGCCGTCGAGTCCGAGGACTTCGACCGGAGTTCCGGGACCCGCCGACTCGATCGAGACGCCCTTGTCGTTGAAGATGCCGCGAACACGGCCCGAGAACTCGTTTGCGACGAGCACGTCGCCACGCTTGAGCGTGCCGGCCTGCACCAAGATGGTGGCCATGGGGCCGCGTCCCTTGTCGAGACGAGCCTCAATCACGGTGCCGGCTGCCTTCCCATCGATCGGGGCGCGAAGGTCCATGACCTCAGCCTGCAGCGCAAGGAGCTCAAGCAGCTCGGGTACGCCCTTGCCGGTCTTGGCGGAGACCTCGACGATCGAGGTGTCGCCGCCGAACTCTTCGCCGACCAGCCCGAACTCCATCAGCATCTGCTTGACACGACCGGGGTTGGCTTCCGGTTTGTCGATCTTGTTGATCGCAACAATGATCTGAGTCTCGGCGTCTTGGGCGTGCTTGATCGCTTCGCGCGTTGTCGGCATCACGCCATCGTCGGCGGCCACAACAATCACGACTATGTCGGTCACCTGCGCGCCGCGAGCACGCATCGCGGAGAAGGCTTCGTGGCCCGGCGTGTCGAGGAACACGACGTCGCCATGGCCGGTGTGGACCTTGTAGGCGCCGATGTGCTGCGTTATGCCGCCGGCCTCGCCGCTGACGACATCGGCGGCGCGAATGCGGTCAAGCAGCGAGGTCTTGCCGTGGTCGACGTGTCCCATCACGGTCACGACCGGCGCACGCAGTTCTCCCTCGCCCTCTTCAAACTCACCGGCCAGGTGATCGTCTTCCGTGAAGGAGACGTTCTCGACCGTGTAGCCAAATTCAGACGCGATCAACTCTGCGGTCTCGGCATCGAGCGCGCTGTTGATCGTCACGTTGCGCATGCCCATCGCGCACAAGGAACGCAGGATCCTGGGGGCCTTTTGGCCCATATGGTGCGCAAGGTCGGAGACCTGGATCGCCTCATCGACACGGATGCGCTTCTTCGCATCGCTCATCTCGACGGTGCTGCGAGCCGGAGCGCTACGGCCTCGAACGCCGCGAATC
>CAZVEM010000414.1:0-4270 GCA_964626165.1 uncultured Nannocystaceae bacterium | reverse complement strand
AAGCCATCCGGATCGACCCAGCGCGTGGGGATGGAAGCCCGCGCGCCAGGTGCCTGTGGCGGTGGCGATGCGAGCGCCACCGTCATCGGGAACAGATCGCGTCGCGACCAACGCTGCGATCGAATGGACGGCGTGTCGAGCACCAGCCACCCCTTGGGATCATCGCCCCAGGTCAGCAGCGTCAGCGCGGGAGGATCGCCTTCTTCTTGCGTCGAGCCCGGCCACACCAGCAGACCCGGCCGCGCCGTACCCTCGCGCATGCGAAGCATCAGCGGCAACACGATCGTATCCGCCGGCATCAGCACATCCTGCAGCTCGTGACTGTCCGACGCGGATGTTCGCGATGTCTCTTGCGCGTCGCCTTCATCGCCGCTGGCGCTGCCGCCCTTGCTTGCGACCGCGCGGAGCGACATCAGCGGGCGCTCAAGCAGCGAGGCGCCTTGGCCAAGCAGCCACCCACCGGCATCGGCCTGCAGCACGGCGTCCACGCTGAGACCCGACAACGGGCCGCCCGCGACCTTGTTGCGCGTCGCCTGGAACGGCGTTGCGGGCGCGGACTCTTCAAACTGCTCGACGAGCACGCGGCTCCCAAGCTCAAGCGGGGTCCAGCTGAGCTTCTCCACGTCCTCTTCCCACAGGCCGCCAAGAAAGCCGTCGGCTTGGCTCGCGCTGAGCAAGATGCGGGTGCAATCGTCCGGTGAGCGCTCGTCCGCGCTGTAGTCCTCGCGTTCTTGCAGCAAGGTCATGACCTCCGCGGCACGCGGCAGTCTGCATTGTTGAGCCGCTGGGATCGGCTCTTCGTCGCGCCGCTGCGGGCCACGTCCAAACTCGCGTCCCTGCATCGAACGCTGCGAACGAGCGCCGGGTTGCTCGCGACCCGAACGCGCGGGTTCAGGAGCCTCGATCAGGAAGCGGTGCAGCACGCCGCGCGGGCGCAGGACGTAGATGAAGCGCTTGTCGCTGACGATCGCGAGAGGACGTGACTCCGCCGCACTGACGCGAGGGAAGCGCTCCTCTGCGATGCGAAGATCGGGCAGGGTCCAGCACACGCCTCCGTCGCGTGCCGCGAGCACGACGCGCCCGCCGCGGGCGACCGCAATGCCAGTGATGCCCTCGTTCCAAACTGGCTGGGCGCTCGTCTGTCGAAAGCGAAGCTGCCCGTAGCCCGTGGGGTGGGCTGGATCGATGATCCAGACCTGCGGTCCGCCGTCGGCAAAGACAGCGCGTTCGTCGGGGAGGGCAACCAGCCCGTGGATCTGTCGAAGCGCCCGCTCGCTCGACTTGCGGCGATGGAGCTCGACGGGTTCGTCCTCTTTGGAGGAGTCGAGCAAGACTTCGCCCGAACCTCCGACCCCGCACAGAAGTCCGGGCCGAATCACCACCAAGCGATCGACAAAGCCGCCGAGTCGCGCGCCGACCTTCTCCACGCGGGTGCCGTGTTGGGATCCGCGATACAGATGGGCGCCGCCGATCCACAGCACGCCCTCAAGTTCTTCGCCGAGGCTCGGTCGCGCATTCTTGAGCTCGACACTGCGTTGCAGGGTCAAGTCGCGCACGTCGAGCACACACAGCTCATGCGGGAGCGCTACCAACACGCGCTTGCCATCGCGTGAGAGGGCGAGCTCGCAGGGGCGATCGTCGAGCGTGGTCACGCCACCGGACTGGCCGGGCGCAACAACGCGGCGGACACCGCCCTCCTGCCGCCGCGTGCGTATGGGCTGACCCATCACGCGAAGATATCAGACCTTGAAGAGGTCGCGCCCTGCCAACCCCCCGACAATCTGCCGCAAAACCCCTCTCGTCGAGGGGGGTGCTTACGAATGAATGACCCGTCCGCCGGCCGAGAGCGCGGCTTCCTTGACCACTTCGCTCAGAGTTGGGTGGGCATGCACGCTGCGCGCGATGTCCTCTGCACTTGCGGAGAACTCGACGCCGACGGCGAGCTCGGCGATGAGCGTCCCCGCCTCCGGGCCGACGATCTGAGCGCCCAAGATGCGGTCCGTGTTTGCATCGACCAGGAGCTTGCAGACGCCCTCGGTCTCGCCCATGGCCTTTGCGCGCCCATTGGGCGAGAAGGGGAAGCTACCGACCTTGAACTTGATGCCCGCCTCATTGAGCTCGGCACTGTTCTTGCCCAGCGACGCAACTTCTGGATGGGTGTAGATCACGCTTGGGATCGCGGCGTAGTTCACGTGTCCGTGGAGTCCGGCCATGGTCTCCACAGCTGCGATGCCTTCTTCCTCGGCCTTGTGCGCCAACATCGGGCCCGCAATCACATCGCCGATCGCCCAGACGCCGGGGAGGTTGGTCTGGAACTGACCGTTGACGACGACGCGTCCGCGATTGTCCAGCTCAAGTCCGGCCGCCTGCGCGCCTAAGCCCTCCGTGTTTGCTTTGCGCCCGACGGCGACGAGCACTCGCGAGGCGGTGATCGTCTCAAGTCCGGCCTCACCCTCGTACTGGACCTGCGCGCCCGCACCCTCTGCCTTTGCAGACTTGACGCGTACGCCGAAGCGGAACTCAAGACCCTGCTTGGCAAAGATCCGCTGCGCGATCTTGGCCACGTCCTCGTCGAGGAAGGGGAAGATGCGCGGCATGAACTCAAGGATGGTCACCTTGGCGCCAAGACGGGCCCAGACCGAGCCAAGCTCCAGCCCGATCACGCCAGCGCCGATTACGACGAGGTGCTCGGGCACCTTGTCGTAGCTGAGCGCCTCGGTGGAGGTGGAGACGCGATCACCGTCGACCTCGACGCCTGGAAGGCTCGCGACGACCGAGCCGGTCGCGATCAAGATGTTCTTGGCCTGCAAGGTGGCCGTGTCGGCGCCACCGCTGCTTACGACCACGGTGCCGGGCGCGCCAAGGCGGCCCAGCCCCTTGACCCAATCGATCTTGTTCTTCTTGAACAAGAAGGCGACGCCCTTGGTCAGCTCGCCGACGATCTTGTCTTTGCGCGCCAGCATGGCACCAAGGTCCATGCCCACGTTGCCGACGCTGATGCCGTGCGAGGACAGCCCATGCTGGACCATCTCGTAGCGGTAGGAGCTATCGAGCAGCGCCTTGCTCGGGATGCAGCCGACGTTGAGGCAGGTCCCGCCGAGCGTCGGGTCCTTCTCAACGCAGGCGACCTTCATGCCGAGCTGAGCGGCACGGATCGCTGCGACGTAGCCGCCGGGTCCGGATCCGATGACGACCAGGTCGTAGGAGCTGGCTTGCGAGGGGGCACTGTTGTCTTGGCTGCTCATCTCACACCTCGAGGATCAGGCGGCGGGGGTCTTCGATGCAGTCCTTGATGCGGACCAGGAAGCCGACGGCTTCGCGGCCATCGACGATACGGTGGTCGTAGCTCAGCGCGAGGTACATGACCGGGCGAATCTCGACCTTGCCGGCAATCGCGACGGGGCGCTCGACGATGTTGTGCAGCCCCAGAATGCCCGTCTGCGGCGGATTGAGGATCGGCGTCGACAGCATCGAGCCGTAGATTCCGCCGTTGCTGATGGTGAAGGTGCCACCGCTGAGATCGGCGAGCGTCAGCTTGTTGTCCTTGGCGAGCTTGGCAAGGCGGAGAATCTCCGCCTCGATGCCAGCGTAGGTGCGCGTGTCCGCATCGCGGATCACGGGGACGACCAGGCCACGACCACCGCCCACGGCAACACCGACGTCGTAGTGATGCTTGTAGATGATGTCGTCGCCGTCGATCTCGGCGTTGACGGAGGGGAAGGCCTTGAGCGCTTCGATCGCCGCCTTCACAAAGAACGACATGAAGCCGAGCTTGACGCCGTGCTTGTCGACGAACTGCTGCTTGTAGTCGTTGCGCAGCGCCATGACCGCAGACATGTCGACCTCATTGAAGGTCGTGAGGATCGCGGCCTCGGTCTTGGCCTGAACCAGTCGCGTCGCGATGGTCTTGCGCAGCGGGGTCATCCGGACGCGTTCCTCGCGAGCCGCTGGTTGTGCCGCACCACCTGAACTCGGCGCGGCACTGCGGGCAGCCGCAGCCGGCGCCGACGTACCGGCACGCATCACGTCCTCCTTCAACACGCGTCCGCCGCGACCGGTGCCGTCCACGTTGGACGCGTCGATGCCGCGACGATCTGCCTCGGCGCGTGCGGCGGGCATCAGGACCGCGCCGCCAGAGCCCGATGCCGGTGCAGCCGCGGGCGCCGCGGGTGCGGGCGCAGCAGTCGCCGCCGGCGCAGCGCTCGGTGACGGAACCGGCGATGGCGACGGAACGGATTGGAAGACGTGCGACGCGCCACGAATCTCGGCC
>CAZVEM010000413.1:0-4377 GCA_964626165.1 uncultured Nannocystaceae bacterium | reverse complement strand
GACCGCGAGTCACTGTGGCCTGAGCACACCTGGAAGATGCGGATGTACTGCGGCACGGCCTGTGAAGGGCCGCCACATAAGTGGCCGTTGATGATTGGTCCGCTACCGCCGGTTTGGTAATCACGCACTGCATTCGGTTTGGCAATCGCGGTGAGTCTTGTCCGCTCAGCGCGGTCCCCAGTTCGGGAGCGCGGTCCCGAACTCATGTGCGCCAAGGTCTGGGGCAGTGCCTTGGTGATCGTCGTTGATGCCGGGAATCAATGCACCGGCGTCGACGGCTGCGCTGCCTTCTGCGAGGCGCAGGTCGGCCGATGGGAGTAGGGGGAAGGGCAGGGGATAGGGCACGACGGCAGCGAAGACGTCGAGGCCAAGCTCGACTGCGTGAGCTTCGGTGGTCGAGGCTTGCAGCTCGGCGAGACTGGCGAAATCGACACCACCGATGCTACCGACGAAGGTGCCGAGCGAGGATCCGTAGCCGTCGTAGTCAAGATCGCACGAGGCATCTGCCGCATCGAGGGAGATGACCTGTCCGCTCCCACTCGACCACTCGCCGTAGGTGCCACCTTCGCCGCCGATGAAGATGTTGTTGCGGAACTGTTGGCGCGAGAACACGTCGCTGGTGTAGATGCCAAGTGCATCGCCGTTCTTGACGACCGTATTGTGCCAGATGACGTCCCCGATGCTGCCGCGCTGCAACTTGAAGGCCGAGAGGATCGTCGAGTAGATCGTGTTGCGAACGAAGTAGGTGGGGCCGCCAAGCCCTGGTTGCGAACTCAGGGCGATGAATGTGTTGGTGAGGCGATTGCCGAGGATTCTGCAGTTGTGGAAGCAGAAATCTGCTTCGATGCCATCGTCCGCGCCGATCTCGATGTCGTTGTAGAGAATGTCGATGCTGAACTGATCGGCGGCACCGTCGTCCTCGAGTAGAGAGATTCCATCACGGAAGCCGACCACGCGGTTGTGCTCGATGACGTGGCCAGGACCGGTGAGCACGATTCCTTCGCCAAGATTGTTGCCGTTGACCCCGAGCGATGCTTCCTCCCACGTGGTTGTGCCTTCCACGATGTTGTCGGCTACGTAGATGTTCTCCCCTCGCGTGAGCATTGCAATCCCGTCCACGGAGGCGTGGACGGTGTTGTTGACGATTGCCAGATCGTTCGCGCCGTTGAACTTGATTTGGCCGTTGACTGTGAGGCCATCGACGATCACGTTGGCTCGCCCATCGAGGCGAACGTCACCGTTGATCACCACGCCGCCTTGGCCACCGTCACCACGGATCACGATCGGAGCGGCGGCGGTGCCATCGACCCCGACGGTGAACTCAGCGTAACTTCCCGGTGCGAGCGCGAGGATGTCGCCCGGCTGGGCTCCCGCGACGAGCGCAGCGAGATTGGCCGGGTTTGCGGGGAGCACCGGCGCTCCGTCCATCGCACCTGGTCGGGTTCGCGTGGTCGTTTGCAACGTCCGGATCTCACACCCACCGTCGGGGTCGCTCAGGAAGAGCTCGACGTCGTATGTGGTCGCAGGGGTGAGCCCGAACACCGATCCCGCGAGGCGATTGGGCCAAGAAAATCCCTCTAGCGTTCCAGCCGGGACGCGGCGTAGTGGCGTGCCTGCTCGCCACGCGCCACCGCGCTCACGCACGCGCACGGTGACGGTCGCGTTCTCATTGGTATCGCCTTCGATCTCCCATAGCACCGAGATGTGCTCAAGCGTTGGGTAGGGCAGTTCAGACGCGCCGGGCGTGGTACCGAGGGCGTCGACGGCCTCGCCGAACCCTTCACAGCTCGGGGCACCATCGCCGTCACCGTCGCCATCACCGTCGCCATCGCCGTCGCCATCGCCGTCACCATCGCCGTCGCCATCACCGTCGCCATCGCCGTCACCATCGCCATCGCCGTCGCCGTCGCCGGCATCCGCCTGGGAGGCGTCATCGTCGTTCTCACCCGCTCCGGAGTCACCACAGGCGGCGAAGGAGAGCAAAGCGGCCACGCCCACGCCCACGCGGAGGAAGGTACAGGACAGCAAATGTTGGGCACGCATCGCGACCACCTTATCGGATTCTCCGTGCGCGTCCCAGCGGTGTTCCCGGGCCGTGATAAGCTGCGAAGGTGCCGCGTCAGCCTCAGAGCGCGCCGCTTCGCAGTGCGAAGGTGTGGCTCTTCACACTCTCTGAGTTGCCGGGGTTTGTGCACAACGAGCGCGTCGCAGTCGCCAGACTTGACCCGGCGTTCCTGACGATGCCGGTGATGCTCTTGGGCTGGCGCGCGCGCACGAAGGTGATCGACAAGCCCGTCGCAGACCTCTATGCCGAGCTTCCCGAGTCGAACGCCTACCGCGCGGACGAGGTGAAAGCGATGTTCCGGCTCATCGAAAAGGTCGAGCAGGTGCTCGACGGCACGGACTACTGGTTCGAACTTGAGGGGCCGAGGCTTCCTCAGACGCATTCTGCATTCCACACGACGGCCTCGATCCAAGCTGTCGAAGCGGTGTTACACAGACGGCTTCGCGTCGACCGCACGTCGAATGTCGAATCGTACTTCCTCGGAAGCGAAGGCGCGTGGGTGCTGCAGCGTGGGGACGACCAAGGCTAAGCTCCGTTGAGGAGCGGCAGCCACCTTCTCGACCCGAGCACACGCGGCCTGGCAGATTCGTGCACCCGTGCAGCCCGGCATCAGTGCGTTTGCGAGAGTCGCTCGGACCATGGATGCTGTACTCGCATGTCGACGGCGCCAGCCGGCACACAGATGCGGAGATCTTCGCTACGCGAGCATCCAAGGATGGGATGGAAACACAGAAGGCCGCCGCGCGTGCGCGTAGCAGTTTCGGTGGTCCGCCACGTCGACGTCGTGCGACCCGCGAATCCCTTTGCTTGCCAGTGGATCTCCGTGTCTGGCGCGATCTCGTAGAGTGGATCGGAGAGGCTCATCGATCGGCAACTAGGACCGCCTCCTGACCCCGTGAGGAAGGGGAGGCGAGGGTCGTGCAAGACGGCTCCAAAGATCTGAATGCAGGAAGTGCCCGCGAGCACCAGACTTCCGGTCTCGCTTTCCCGGTGTGCGTACACGCGGAGCGGCCAGAGCACGATGCCGCGGTTCTGCACGCGCAGGTAGCCATCGCGATAGCTCACGGCGACCGGGACCGGGGCGCTTTCGAGGGGCGCTGCTGCATAGACCTTGTCGACTTGCGCTTGCGCTGTTGCGGCGAGGTCGAAGCGAGCTGCGGCCGTGTTCGGAACCGGGCGCAGACCCCCATGCTCGCCCGAATCGTCGTTGTTGGGTGCGAAGGGAGCCTTCCACACGGAGTCGAGCCCCTCGACGTACCAGCCACGTTCGTCCTCGTGGACGATGTTGCCGGGCGCGAGCACGTAGCCTCCGGCCTCATCGACATGCGTGATGGTGGTCGCGACCACAGACAAGAGGTCGGATTCCTGCACGTAAGAACGCAGACTCAGGCCGTCGCCAAGCGCCCGCGCGCAGTGTCGACCGCCGAGGTGCTCGACGGTTTCGATCGCAACCCACTCGTGGTTGCGCTCCAGCACCTCGACGACGTGCGGCCCCTCGTCGTCGAGGTAGGCCGTGGCGATGGCGCTTAGGTCCGGAGTGCGACGGAGATCTGCACCGAGGCGGAGGATCGCAAAGGTGCGGCCACTGAGATCATTGGGGTGAGTCGGCAGCTCGAAGGCCTCGTCGGGCCGCACCTGCTCTGGCGCGGTCGTGACGGACTCTGGCGGTGGCGGGGGCTTGCTCACGTGGACGCGTGCCGACCCGGTGCAGCCGCCCAGGGCCATCAGCAGCGCCGCGAGTGGCAGCCGTCTCCGCGCTCGCATGATTCGTCGAGGGTATCCAGGGCGGGCCACCCCGGGGTGGACGCCGCACGGAACCGCCCGCTTCATTCTTGTCGCGCTCGGCGCTGAGCAGACGCATCCGAGAACTCCGAGCGCCGGGCCAGAGGCGTGGGGCTCTCGCGGCGTGCAGTAGGTCGTGCCCGCTGATGCTTGGGCGGAACTCGGAGCCCGAGGCACTTGCGTCGCCGAACACTCGATCCCTTCCCGTGCGCCAGCATACCAAGACCCTTGTCGCCAACAATCTCGGGCCGTATCTCGCGAGGCCTCGTCAAGATCAAGGAGGGGCTGAGGCGTATGCAGGCTCGCTTGAGGTCGAGCTTACGCGGTCGCTGTTGCGAACACGCTTTGTCGGCGCCCCCGGGACAACCTTATCGCTCTGGAGCCGATGCAACCCTGCATGGCTCCGCGCGCAGTTCGACCCGGCATCTACCACGCGACCTTCACCTGCGTGCGCAGGCTCTACCTCCTCTGGCCCGGCAAGCGCCTCAACAAGGTGATCCGCTACCTCGCGGCGCTGACCTCGGAGCGCT
>CAZVEM010000412.1:0-4384 GCA_964626165.1 uncultured Nannocystaceae bacterium | reverse complement strand
TATGGAACGAAACTACTTCGGTTTCGCACGGAGCTCCTGAAGACCCTTCCAGTCCCCGAAGCACAGCATCGACTCATATCTCGCGTCGCAGCCCTCATTCGCAGGTGCACGTCGGAGCGCGAGACGTGGCTTCACGAGGTTCAGTCAGCGCGGACATTGATCGAAGGTGAGCAAGAAGCAATCGGCGCAATGCAGCGCGAGCGAGCCAGAGTCCGCGCCGTCGTGTGGTCAGGAGAACTTCCGTCCCTCTGCGCGTGGAACTACCTCGCTGGACGAGGCGATGCACTCGCACACTTGCGTCGGAGTTGGGCCACGCGACTGAGGGCCTATCTGGAGGACGCCGAACCCATTCATCACGGTGGTCGCCTGACGCGGATTCCGTGCTTGCCCCCGCACGGAGTCGAGTTCCTGTCTCAGCGTGACGTGTTCATGGCCAGGCCAGTCCCGCAGCGCATCGTCGCGCCGAAGGGCGCCGATTGGGTCTTCGCACGAGCAGGACAAGTGCTGATGGCGGCAGATGGCCAAGTCACCTCGGGTTCTCTCTTCGGCCGGGTCGAGCTCGCCGATGCCGGATTCGTCGGTTGTGCCGTCACCGAACACATCATGCGGATGAACCCCCGCGACGGATTGGGTGACAGCGTCTTGGCGTATCTCTCCACCGGCATTGGCCAATCTCTAACGCGCTCGACCGCTACTGGCACCAGCGTTCCCAAAGCGCGGGCGGATCTTCTGTTGGACCTGCCGGCTCCAGAGCCAACCGCCAACACGACGAGGGCCGCAGCCGCTGCCATTCGTCGATCCGTGGCTCACAAGTTGGCCGCCGCTGAAGCTGAATCCGAGGCGATCCGCATCATCGAAGAGGAGGTCCTCCCGCAATGGCTCGCGTGATCTACACGCCGTCCGGCGGCGATGGACCGGTCGGTCCGTTTGAAGCCCTCGTGCTCGATACCTTGCGCACGGCCCTGCCGCGCGCGTGGGGTCTCGCCCCGAACTTCCAGCTCAAGCAGCGCGGACACGATGCCTTGGAGTACGACATCGTGCTGCTGGCCAAGCATGCGCTCTTCGTGATCGAGGCGAAGGAGTGGTACGGCCGGCTGACCGGCGACGACCAGGAGTGGCTCCTCAACCACACGCCGAAGCGCTGCCCGATGTGGACGGTGAACCACAAGTGCAAGGTCTTGAAGACCGAGCTCGGGGCGCTGGCAAGCCACGCGGCGGTGGTGCCCGTGATGGTCGTGCCCGACGGAACTGCGATTCACATCGGCGGATCGTGGAACGGCTCGGTCGTGAACCTCGGCAAGCTCGCCGCATGGCTGCAGGACGAACGCAACATCCCGTCGCACCGCCGCGGCGACGACCTCAGCGCGCAAATCGGCCCGATGGAACAAGCCCTCCAGGGCAAGTGGGCCGCACGCCAGCGCCAGCGCAGGCGTCGCGTGGGCAGCTACGAGATCGTCGAGACGCTTCACGTTACGCCGGAAGAGGCGATGTACGTCGCACGTCGCGCGTACATCGAGGGCGATCCCGCTCGCTATCGCGTGAGGACCTGGAAGATCAATCCGAGCGGGAGTCACGAAGACGTCGAGCAGCGCAAGGCCGTGGTGCGACGACCGACGGAGGCGATCGCGCGGATCGGGCGGCACCCCAACCTGCTGCCCGTGCTTCAGTTCGACTACGTCGACGAGGACCACGAGTTCTTCGAGGTCACCGAGTGGTCCGAGTACGGCACACTGCACGGCTTCCTGACGAACGAGGAGCGGGATCGGCTGACGATCCGCGAGCGCCTCGAGATCGCCGAGGGCGTCGCAGCCGCGCTGGAGGCGGTGCACGCGGCGGAGGTCGTTCACCGGAACGTCTGCCCGGCGACGGTGCTGGTCGGGTTCGACCGGAAGCCCCGCCTCACGGACTTTGACCGCGCGTGGATCGACGCCAGCCGGACGGTGTTCGCCGACACCGCCAGCCGGGTGAACACGCCCTATCTGCCCCCCGAGCTCGCGGACGTCTCGGACTACGACTTCGACACCACGTCGGACATGTACTCGTTCGGCGTGATGCTCTACCAGCTACTGACCGATGAGCTTCCGTTCGCCGGCCCGGCCGAGGCGCGCGCGGCGGGCGGGTGTCCCAAGAAGCTGCCGTCCGAGGTCCGCGCGGGCGTGGATCCGAGTATCGACGAGCTCGTGATGGAGCTCCTCCGCACGGACGACTTCAAGCTGCGCCCGACGGCGTCCGACGCGCTCACGAAGCTCCGCAACGTGCTCGGCATGACGACCGGGCTCGCTCGCAAGGAACCCTCGCAGCCCCCCGCTGCGGTCCCCGCAGAGCTCAAGGTCGGCACGGTGCTGGACGGCAAGTGGCGCCTCGACGAGGAGATCGGGAAGGGAACCTTCGCGAAGGTCTATCGGGTGTTCAACCTCGACCACCAGCGCACCTACGCGATGAAGGTCCTGGTGGACGCCGACAACGCCGACTTGGCGCTGCACGAGTTCAACCAGGTGCAGCCCCATCTTCCCGCGCACCCGAACATCGTCCGCATCGTCTGGATGGACCGCCTCGGCCCGCCGCTGGACCATCCCTACATCGTCTCGGAGTTCGTCAAGGGCGAGACGTTGGAGCCGTACTGCGCCGACGAGCGACGCCTCGCCTGGTCGGACATCAAGCGCATCGGCATCGAGCTCCTCGATGCGCTCGAGGCGCTCCACGACCACGGCATCTACCACCGCGACATCAAGCCGCCCAACGTGATGCTGGAGCTGCCGTCGCACCGGCCGAAGCTCATCGACTTCAACATCGCAGCGAAGGCGAGTGAGGCGAAGGGGCGAGCGGGAACGAGGCGCTACTGGGCACCCGACGTCACGACGGCCGGTTGGGGCGCGCACGCCGACCTGTTCTCGCTCGGTGTCGTTCTCTACGAGCTCGTCGTCCGTCGCCATCCGTTCGCCCATGACCGGCCCGAGAGCGGCTCCCCCTACGATCCGCGACAGATCGCGGTGGGTGTTCGCTACTCGGACGAACTTGCCGAGTTCTTGCTCAAGGCAGTTCAGCCATTGGCCGCCGCTCGGTTCCAGTCGGCTGCGGAGATGAAGCAAGCGCTAGCCGACGTGCCTTCGATGCTCGCGCCCGTCGAGGCGCCGCAGGTGCTGCCGGAGCTTTCGGGAATACAGCTCGAGGCCGACGAGGTGGGGCGTGCGGACTACAACCCGTACGTCACGCGGATGCTCACGCTCTACAGCCAGGCGCGCAGGACGAACACGGGGACACGAGGTCTCGACGACATAGCGCGGCTCACCTACGTGCGAACCGGGCTCGACGACAAGCTCGCGCCCGCGATCACCACCGGGCGCTATCGGCTCGTGATCGTCACCGGCAACGCCGGCGACGGGAAGACGGCCTTCCTGCAGCAGGTCGAGGCTCTTTTCGAGCAGAACGGAGCAACCGTCACGCGCTTGCCGAGCAAGAACGGGTCGACGTGGACGTGGGAGGGCCGGAGCTACGAGACCAACTACGATGGGTCTCAGGACGAGGAAGATCGCAGCAACGACGACGTCCTCGACGCGTTCTTGAAGCCGTTCGAAGGCGACGCGGTCGCAGGCTTGTCGGGCTCCGACGTGCGGCTCATCGCCATCAACGAAGGGCGGCTCCTGGACTTCCTGGCGCACGGCCCCCGCGCCGACGCCTACGGGGGTCTTCGGCGTTTCGTCAACGATGCGCTCGCGGGTGGGCAGCCACCCGATGGCGCGCTCCTCGTGAACCTGAACCTTCGGGCGGTCACGGCCGGCGGTCCAAGCAGCCTCGTCGAACGGCAGCTGCTGCAGCTCCTCCAGCCCGCGCTCTGGGCCCCTTGCACGCAGTGCTCGCTGCGCGAGTCGTGTCCGCTGCTCCACAACGCGGAGACGTTGCGGGATCCGAACTCGGGGCCCGCAGTCCGCGAACGCGTGCGTCGACTGTTCGAGGTGGTGCATCTGCGTCGGCGCGCCCACGTGACGATGCGCGACCTACGGTCGGCACTCTCCTGGCTCCTGCTCCGGGACCATGGATGCGAGGACGTGAAGGCCCTCTTGGCGACGGCGAACGAGGCCGGCCCTGCGCAGTTGGTCGCCCTGAACTACAGCGAGGCCTTCGCCGATCCCGATTCCGGCTCCAGCCTGCCGCTCCATGCTGATGGTCCCGAGCGCGCAGTCGACCGCTTGGTGCGACGGCTGCGGGAGGCTGACGTCGGTCGCGTCAACCACCCGATCCTCGATCGGCACCTCGACTACGACATCGACGGTGCCGTTCCGTGGATGACCTTCGACGAGCGTTCCATTGCTGGAGCTGCGCTCCTTCGTCGGTTCGCCTCCGAGGTCCCCCGCGCTTGGCACACCGTCGTCGATGACTCCCTGCG
>CAZVEM010000411.1:0-4420 GCA_964626165.1 uncultured Nannocystaceae bacterium | reverse complement strand
GCTCGTCGACGCGTGGGCGGCAGAGACCGAGCTGAGCGCCGTACGGGCTTTGTCGATCAACCCCGTCAGTGCCGTGCGCTCTTGCGGAGTGACCAGCGGGCCACCCTGTCCGTGTATCTGCGCGGCCGATGATTCCACGGGGTCGTCGTCGATCGCCTGGCTGGCGGCCAGGATCACGCGCGAGAGTTCCACCTCTTCTTCGGCTTGGTTGCGCTGGGCGAAGTCGAGCGCGGCAAAGTCCATGCTGCTGTCGACGGCGGCATCGATGTCGGCCTCGCTCAGGCCGTAGGTTGCGCGCACTTCGACCTGCTGCCGCACTCCCGTCGAGAGTTCGCGGGCGCTCACGGTCAGCAGTGCGTCGGCATCGAGTTGGAAGGTCACCTCGACACGAGCCATCCCCGGGGCAAGACGCGGAAGTCCTTTGAGCTCAAAGCGCGCCAGGCTCCGACAGTCTTTCACCATCTCGCGTTCGCCCTGGACCACGTGGATCGTCATGGCGGTCTGCTCTTCGCTGTAGTTGGTAAAGACCTGCCGCGCGGCGATGGGGATGGTGGCGTTCCGTGGGATCACGCGCTCCACGATGCCTCCCATCGTCTCCAGACCCAGGCTCAAGGGCACCACATCCAGGAGCGTGACGCCGGGGCGGGGGCTACCGGAGAGCAGGTCGGCGGAGATCGCCGCGCCGTGGGCCACCACAAGGTCCGGATCGATCCCGGCGAGCGGCTCTTTGCCGAATGCGACACGAAGCATCTGCGAAACCAGCAACATCCGCGTCGATCCGCCCACAAGCACGACGCCGTCGAGCTCACTCGCTTCCACTGCGGCGTCCTGCAATGCCTTGCGCGCGAGCGTGATGGTTCTTCGGATCAGCGGCGTGCTGAGTCGATCGAGTTCCGCACGCGTCAGCTCGATCTGCCCAGCGCCAATACAGTCGAGATTGACGGAGATGCTCTCATGCGTCGTGAGTTCCTCCTTGGCGAAGCGAGCAGCGCTGAGGAGGCTCTGCAGCACGACCGGCGTGATGCTTGGCCCGATTGGCGCGCTCGCCCCAAGTTCACGAGCGGTTTGAGTCGCGCTTGTGCGCTCGCCATCCAGCGCGTTGACCCGCTCAAGGTCGTCGAGAGAACGCGACGCGAGCCAGTGAGCAACGATGATGCGGTCGATGTCGTCACCGCCAAGCGCGGAGTCTCCGGCGATCGCAAGCACCTGAAAGACACCGTCCCGCAGCCGCAGCACGCTCACGTCGAATGTGCCGCCGCCCAGATCGTAGATGAGGAAGATGCCGCGCTCTTGTTGGTCGAGTCCGTATGCAAGCGCAGCCGCGGTTGGCTCTGCCAGCAGTCGCCAGGGCTCAAGTCCGGCAAGTCGGGCCGCGTCCTTGGTCGCTTGTCGCTGCGCGTCGTCGAAGTACGCAGGCACCGTGATGACAGCGCCCGCTGGAGGCGCGCCAAGGTGAAGCTTGGCGCGCTCCGCCAGCGCACGGAGAATATCGGCTGAAACCTCGACGGGGGTCAGTGCGACCCCGTTCCCCAGTTCAAAGCGAAGCGCGGTACCCGGCACGCCTCCGCTCAGCGAATACGGGTGCATGAAGTTGATATCGTCGATGCCACGACCAATAAAGCGCTTCGCACTGGCAATGACGTTGGTGGGCTCCTGCTTCAAGAGCTCGAGCGCCGCGCGTCCCACGTGGTGCTGCGATCGCACGTAGGACACGACGGAGGGCACGATGAGATCCGAGCGATTCGCATCGCTGACTTCAAGTGTTTGACCTTCACCGTCAATCGCGAGCGGTGCGTCGCCGTTGGCAGCAATCGCGATCACGCTGTTGGTCGTACCGAGATCGATGCCGACGCCCCGCCCCGGCGAGCGCCCACGAGAGACCCGTGGCTCGGGCTCCTCGATCTGAAATAGTGCGAAGCCAGCGCCCTGATCTTCATCGCCCTGCTCTCCGCTGACGACATCCCCGCTCTGGACGTGAGCCGCCGCAAGTTCGGACCGAGCGGAGGCCGATTGGTCCGGATCGCGTTCGTCGTGCTCGTGCTTCATCTTGCTTGCCCAGGTCGATCGCTTGGTGAGTCACGCGGGAGGCGGAACTTTGCCGCCGCCACGTCGTCAGCCCCGCAGCGTCCCGCAGGTGCTGCTGTGCCTGCTCGGGATGGTCGTTGGCCTCCGCGAGGGTGGCACACATTTTTAGCGCGGGCCGGTCACGGGCGCCCGCCCTCCGCTAAATCGATGCGTTCGAGCATTCTGTGGATGTAGCGCCGGCGCACCAAGGTGGCGGCCGCTCGGGCAGTGTCGCCCGCACCCAAGGCTTGTACAGCTTCCGACAACATCGCCGCGAGCTCGAGTCCAAGTTCCTCGCGAAACCCGTAGAGAGCGTCAGTCGCTGTCGCGCTCCCGTCTTCGATCAATTCGTCGAGTTGGTCGCGTCGCTCAAGCACGTCTGCAAGGAAGTGCTGGTCCGGCATCGGTGCGCCGCCCTCACCGGTCTTGTCGAGATCGATGCCTCCGAGCGCCACCAGATACTCCGCGCGTTCTGCCGGATCGCGCAGGATCTTGTACGCCATGTTGAGCTGGGTGGATGCCTGCTGCGCGAGTGCGGTCAGCGAAGCGTCCTGTCCAACGTATCGATCGGGGTGGACCAAAGCGCTCTTGCGGACGTATGCGTCCTCAAGCTCGCTTCGCTCTTGTTCCCAGCGTCGCTCGACCCCTAGCCGCTGAAAATGATCGAGCGGCCCGCGGGCCAGCTCGCGTAGCTCAGAAAGTGACAGACTCACCGCAGCCACAGTTGGATTTCACGTTGGGGTTGTCGAAGCGAAAGCCGTGCCCCCGCATACCCGTCTCAAAGTCGACCACCGTTCCGTTGAGGAGCAGCATGCTCTTAGCATCGATGAGCACGCGCGTGCCGTCGACGACGATGAGGTGGTCTGAAGCGCGGGCTGGACGGTCCTCGAAGGCGAAGTGGTAGGAGTATCCCGTGCATCCGCCGCCGCGAATGCCGAATCGAATGGCCCCCTCGGGCGTGCCACGTTTGGCGAGTTGTTGCGCCATGACCTTGGCGGCGCGGCTGGTGATGGTGACGCGCGGTGCGTCCGTCCGCGCCTGCGGCAAGTCCTGTGCAACCTGGACTTCCGTGGACGGTGGCGTCGCCGGGCTTGCGGTATGCGACTGAGGTGTCATCGCGTCTAGCTCGCTGTTGTTCGCACGCTGCGTTGCGTCATTGGACCGACGAGGACCCGATGGCGCTGCTAGGCGCTCGGCTTGTGACCGGCTCCGGCCCCTGACTGCTTGCTCTTGTAGTCCTGGATCGCGGCCTTGATCGCGTCCTCCGCGAGGACCGAGCAGTGGATCTTCACCGGTGGAAGTGCGAGTTCCTCGGCGATCTGACTGTTCTGGATCGTCTCCGCTTGCTCGATGCTCATGCCCTTGACCCACTCGGTCACGAGGCTTGAGCTGGCAATCGCGCTGCCGCATCCGTAGGTTTTGAACTTGGCGTCCACGATGACGCCATTTTCAACCTTGATCTGGAGCTTCATGACGTCGCCGCATGCCGGCGCTCCGACGATGCCGGTGCCAACATCCGCAGCGTCGCGCGCGAGCGCGCCCACGTTGCGGGGGTTTTCGTAGTGATCAACAACCTTGTTGCTGTAGGCCATGTCTGGATCCTGTCTGCCTTGTGACGTCTTGATGGAGGAGCCCGCACGTTGCGGGTGAGTGACGCGCCTGCGAGCGCGTCGCGAGGAATGCACTCAGTGGGCGGTCCACTCGATGGACTTGAGGTCGATGCCCTCTTGGACCATTTCCCAGAGCGGCGACATCTCCCGGAGCCGCGCAACGGTCTCTTCGATCTTGTTGGCCACGTAGTCGACCTCTTCTTGGGTCGTCATGCGGCCGACCGTCATGCGCAAGCTGGAATGAGCGAGTTCGTCGTCGAGTCCCATCGCGCGCAGCACGTAGCTGGGCTCAAGGCTGGCCGAGGTGCATGCCGAGCCGCTCGAGATCGCGATGTCGCGCAGGCCCATGAGGAGCGATTCGCCCTCGACGTAAGAAAAGCTCATGTTGAGCGTGCCGGGCAGTCGCGACTCAAGCGAGCCATTGAGCTGCGAGTTGGGGATCTGGCCCAGCCGCGCACGCAGTCGTTCCCGCAGGGCGAAGATCCGAGCGCTCTCGTCGGCCATCTCCTCGCGCGCGATCCTGGCCGCCGCGCCAAAGCCCACGATGAGAGGCACCGCGAGCGTGCCGCTGCGATTGCCACGTTCATGGCCGCCACCGTGCACCTGTGCCGCAAGCCGCACGCGCGGCCGCTTGCGCCGCACGTAGAGCGCTCCGATGCCCTTGGGTCCGTAGATCTTGTGGGCAGAGATGCTGAGCAGATCGATGTTCATCGCCTCGACGTCGATCGCGACCTTGCCAAAGGCCT
>CAZVEM010000410.1:0-4461 GCA_964626165.1 uncultured Nannocystaceae bacterium | reverse complement strand
ATCGCCGTCGCCGTCGCCATCGCCATCGCCGTCGCCGTCGCCGTCGCCATCGCCGTCACCGTCGCCGTCGCCGTCGCCACCCGCATCGGAAGCTTCGTCGTCGGAGCATGCCGCAAGCGGGAGGATGGCGACCGAGACCGCCGAGAGAGAGAGAACAAAAGAGAGAGGGAGTTTGGTAACGAGCTTCATGGTCGGTTTCGCCACTTCATGGGCGTCATCGGACAAGTGACGGCAACCGCCGATCGGTTCACGAGTTTTCTCGGCGGCGCGTTCTGAAGCGCCTACGCCGCGAGAACCACGCCTTTGGTGTCACGCGGACTCGCCGCGGGCGCCGACAACTGTCCAGAGTTCAGGGGAGCCGTGGTCTAGGCGCGTAGGCGCGACCAATGCCGACAAACCGAGTACCGAGAGCTGAGGAGAAGCCAAGCCAGAGAAGAGCCCGAGAGCCGAGAGCCGAACCCAGCGGAGAGCCGAACCCAGAGGAGAGCCGCAGAGCCGAACCCAGAGGAACAGCCGAACCCAGAGAAGGCTTTTCGCGCGTCGCGAGCAGGAGAAGCGAACCCAGGAGAAGCGAACCCAGAGAAAGGTCGAGCCCAGAGAAGGAGAAGCGAACCCAGAGAAGGGTCGAGCCCAGAGGACAGGTCGAACTCAGACGAGGGGAAGATTCGGCAGGACGTGAATCTCGCGTGCGCCGCTGCTCGGCCAACGTTGCCGCGAAGGTCCGTTGCTCGCTACGCTTCCGACCGTTATGGCCAGCACTTCGCAACCGACCTCCCTTGGCTCGATGTTCTTGAAGTACGGCGGCGGAGTGGCAGCGATGCTCGGGCTCTTCGCTGTGTTCTCCGCCGCCACGGGCATGAAGTTCCAGTTCGGCTCAGGTGGCTCCGGTGGCGTTCCGCTGACCTCGTCATGGCTCGGAGCAGGCATCTTGCTGGCTGTCGGTGCCGGCGGCTGGTGGCTCGGCACTCGCTGGGACGCACCGGGATTCGCAGACTTTCGCAAGCGCCGTCCGTGGGTCGTCCCCGTGGTGGTAGGTCTCGTCGGTTTCCCGGCGCTCGTGATCCTGCTGTTCGTGATGCTTCAATGATCGGGAAGCTGAGCGCGTTGGAGCGCTCGTCCAACATCCATTCCCTGCAAACGGCAGGGTCTCTCGGCCTTGTCGTCCATCGCCGCGCCCACGGATTCAGCCGCGCGCGCGGCCGTGGCGACGTGGCACTGGTCCTCAACGACCACAAACTCGCCGCCTCGCCGCGCAAGCCGACTTCTCTGGGACCGAGCAACCCAGGGACCGAGCAAGCAGACGGAGCAATCGAGGGCATTGCGTCGGTGTCTTGCACGACTGCGGGTGCGATGCTACCGTCGCCGCTGAGATGAGCCTCTTGGTCTACGCGTATCAACGGGCTCTGGGGAAGGGCACCGCTGACTTCATCCCGCTTGAACCTTCCGATGGATACAGCGAACTCGCTGGGTTCGAAACGTGGCGCACAGAGGTCTGGGGGAGTTCCGCTCTTATTGAACTGGGGGCGAGAATCCTGCCCAGGCTGGCCGTGGGCGATATCTACGCGGAAGGCGACGAGATCGCCGATCTTGAGGCGGATGTCAATTTGGTCTTGGAACACGGACGAACGCTGTTCGGTGCTGACGGCTTCGAGTCAGTCGAAACGAGGGCTCAAAATATCCTGGACGCGGTGCGCATCGCCAGGATGCATCCGCACCGCGGCGTGTATGTCGGCTAGGCCGTAGGAGAAACCAACCCAGCGAAGACTTTTCGCGCATCGACTCTGTCGGCGGTCGACCTCACGACTTTCGCCTCCGCCCCGCAGTGTCCAAGCAGTGGCCCGCGGTGGCCAGCCGGCTGACCGGGAGTAGTTGTGCGATCCGTCCCAGGACGCGTCGAGTTGTGCCGGGGTGATGTGGAGCCTCAGACTCGAAGTGCTGAGCGAAGCCAAGTCGACTCAGGCAGTCAGCTCGACTCGCGGTGAAAGCTGCGCCGTTGGGACCGAGCGCCTCTCTGGGACCGAACGATCGGACCGAACGATCCGCCGTTGGGACCGAGCGCTTCTCTGGGACCGAGCAATCCAGTCACGCAAATCTCCACGCGACACCTCGCCACACCGCACGACACAGCACCAACGAATAGACGCTGAGTGAGTATTCCGGTACGGTTTGTGTTCGCGATGCGAACGTCGATGCGCATTCTGATTCCGGCCACCGCCGCCGCTGCGGCGTTCTTGAGCTTTGCGTGGCCGCAGGTCGCGAACGCGTGCAGTTGTCTCCGCCGCCTGAGCGTCGAAGTCCCATCGGAGGGAGCCACGGACGTTCCAACCAATGCAGTGCTCTGGACTCAGGGGTCGTATGTGGATATCGGCGAGTTCGTGCTGATGGGGGCTGATGGCGTCGCGGTACCGCACGCGACCAGCGTCATCGAACTCATCGACGCCCCGATGGCTGCACTTCGCCCCGACATCCCACTGCAACCGGAGATGGACTACACCCTATGGCTGTGCGTGGATGGTGTCTGCGAGGACGATCTCGTCCACTTTCGTACCGGCACGGGCCTCGATACCTCATCCCCCGCAGTCCCTGATCTCCTCTCGACAAAGCACGATCATGCTGCCAAAAGCGTGTGTCCCGGATTCAAGAACATCACGTTCACATTCGAAGTGGAGGAGGGTGGTCTGCTCGTGGCGGCCTACGGAACGAATCTGAGTTTCGACCCCATCGCATTCGATGGCGATCTCGGAGCCGCGACCAACGAGCAACGGCTCACGGTTGGCAGTGGCCTCTGTAGCGGCGGATGGCCCGGTGGGGACACGCAAACGGTTCGATTCGGAAACTACGATCAGGCCGGAAACTTCTCCGGCTGGAGCGAACCGATCGAGGAGTCCTTGGAAGGTTGCGGCTGCTACATAGGCGGGAGCGATCGCAGTCGCGGTCCGTCCGGTTCGGCGTTTTGGCTGCTGCTCGCCCTGCTCTTGCCTAGCAGGATCTGCTCGTCGCGAGCACGGCTGGAGAAGATCGAGACGCCGTAGAGAGGTCCGACTTAGAGCAGCACCACACGCGAACTGGTCTCGTTGGCAGAGGCGCTACAAGCCAGACTTCCCCCGGCCAGCGCCCTGTCGCTTGAGATGACTTCCCTGGGACCGACCGCTCTTGACCCGCACTTCCTTCACATCTGGCACGCCCGAGTGGTATCGTATTGACTTGCAACGCTCGGCTACCAGAGGGCTGTCGTCGGAAGCCGCTACTCGGCATCGTCCGCGGCCAAGAACGTTCATTCGCTCGCTGGCCCCGCTGGGATTGGTCTCCCCGCTCCTGCTCGCCTGCAATCTTCTCTTTGAAGGCGGAGAGTTCGAGGGCTGCGACTGGCAGAACGAGGTGGATCTAAGCCCGTTTGTAGCGGGGGAACTCGGAGGTGAATGGCACGAGGTACCGCCCGACGATTCGCCGTACTACACCTCCTATCGACTCTTCTTCAGCTCGGACAACCGGCCCCGCATCTTTCACGCGTATCGCCAGGACATCGTCGAGGACGGGCTCCCCTCTCTCAGCGGATACCTTGAGGTGGCGTTCGGGTGCGAACTCGCCTTTTCGGCTCCGCTCGCCGTGAACGACCCCGTTCGAACTGTCATTGACGATCCCTTTGGCGGCGGCGTTGAATCGGTGGTGCTCTCAGATGTAACGCCATTGAGCGATGGCAACGGCTACATTCTCACGCACAACACGACCAGATCGCCGGCGTTCGTTTCCGATATTGACCAGCAAGATTTTACCTACTTTCGTCAGGTCGACGAGTCTACGATCGAGTTTGAGCGCCGTTGGAACGGTGACTTTGACGGCGTGCGCATATTCACCCGTGTGTCAGACGTGTTCCCCACCGAGCTCGCCGATGCGCTCGGCTTGCCGGAGGACAAGAACCCATGAGGACGGCACATTTCCCCCCCGCTGCGAATGTTCCGGTCAGCGATCTCTATGCCATGGTCTAGGCTGCCTCTGTCATCGCCTGCTCAAGGGATGTGCCGTCGCCGACGACGCCATCGGCCGTCGTGGCGAAGCGCAAGTTTGCTACCTTACTTGCTGACCATCGGCGCGTGCGAGAATGGCTACCACGGGCTGTGCTCATGGGCGGATGAGGAGGACCTCGCTGGCCACCTGACTGGAAACCTGGGAGGAGAGTGGCGCCAAGTCGACTCCGCCTCCCCGGACGCGTTCCGCCGCCTATTCATCAGCCATGACAACCGGCCGCGCTACTTCCAGTGGGTACGACAAGACGATCTTCAGGCTGACAATGGACTGCATGCATCCGATTCCGTTTCGTTTGGTTGCGGCGACTACGACCAACGGGCGCTCGTACTCGGCGATCCAAATCGTTTCGTTGAGAGAAACGTAGGCATCGGGAACATGCTGGTCGACGTTTCGCCCCTGGACGACGGACCTGGTTATGTGCTGACCCATCACTCC
>CAZVEM010000409.1:0-4466 GCA_964626165.1 uncultured Nannocystaceae bacterium | reverse complement strand
CCGGCGGCCACCAGCCGATCGGATATGAGACGACGTGCGCCGGGCTCGCCTGCACCGCCATGAGCAGGAGGGTCGCCCAGAGACACGCCGTACCCGTCACGAGGGTGGCCCAAAACCATGGCAGCTCGCGCCCGCGCGTGAACGAACACAGTAGGCCGCCAAACAGCGGCGTGATCACCAGCAACACGGGCAGGTGCGGTCCGGCCCAACTCATCAGGGATTCCATTTAGGCGTGGCCTCCCTTTTCGGCCGATGCGGGAGGGACGGGAGCCGCGCCGGACGTACTGGCGACGTCGTGACCGGAGGTGGGGAGTGACTTGCGGCGCAGGTACTCTGGCCAGGTGATCCAACCGACCTGCTCGATGTCGTGATTGCCCTCGAGCTCCGCGATCTCGTCGGCCTCGACCGTGCCGTAGAGCCGCTTGATATTCATGATGATCGCGAGCGCCACCGCCAGCGTCGAGACCGACACGACGATCGCCGTCAGCATCAACACGTGGGGCAGCGGGTTGTCGTAGGGGCCAGCAAACTTCTCGCTGCCGTCGCCGACGGCCTTCCAAATCGGTGCGACGCCAGAAGTGCCGTCCTTTGCCCGATACACCGCCATGCTCACGTAGAACAGGAATACGCCGGTCTGGAAGAGGCCGAGCGCGATCGCCTGCTTGACCAGGTTCTGTTTCGCGATCACGCCGTAAAACCCGATCATCATGATGACGATCGCGATCCAGTAGTTATAGAGTCCGATCGTGTCGCTCATGCACTCGCTCCTTGAGCGTCAGGATGCGTGGAGTGGGCGGTAGGATCGTCGCCGTCGCGCGCGGCGTCGTGTTCAAAGTCGGCCGTTGCCGGCGATGATGGCGCGGATGGGGGAGTGCTCTTTGGCTCGCTGAGCTTGGCCGCATTCCTCTCGGCCGCGCTGTTCTCAGCCGCGCTGTTCTCAACCGCGCTGTACTCGCTGCCCATGCTGATGAAGCCCTCGGCAGCAGAGCTGACGATCTCGTGCCGGGAAATGAAGGCGCGCTCGGTCACCTGAACGTAGACCGTGATCATGACGCTCGCCACGGTGATTCCGACGCCGTACTCGACCAGCGTCATGCCGAGGACTTCGCCACCACTCGCGTCCTCGGGGTTGAGCATCGAGTAATCGAGGAAATTGCCGCCTGCGAGCAGGTTGTGCAGGCCCGTGCCCGCATACAGCAGACAGCCAACCGCCATGAGCGTGTCGGTGACGACGGTCGGAACCTTCTCGGTCAGCGCTTCCACGCCGAAGACCAAGCCATAGAGGATGAAGGCAGCCGCGAGCAGAACCCCTCCCTGGAAGCCACCGCCGGGGCCAAGCTCACCATGGGTCACGACATAGACCGCGAACACGATGATGAAGGGAAACAGCATCTTCGCGGCAACGCGCAGGACCGGCTGATCCGAGAGCTGCTCTTGCACCTTGAGTGTGCGTCGAAGGGGGAGGTTCATGTCTCTGCTCCCTTCGGGGTGTGATCTTCGTCCTCCGCGGTCGGGGCATCATCGGTAGCCGAGCTGGCGCCCGATCCGAGCGGCGCCGCCTTGACGGTCGAGACCATGCTGGGCGGTACCGTGCCGGGGGAAACCGCGCCGCGAGAAACCGGGCCGGGCGGTGCGATTGCGTCCTCATCGACGCGGGTCTCTGTCTGGACGGTCGGCTCTTCGTCTTCGCGGCGACGAATGAGCATCACCATGGTGATGCCGGCGGTGAAGATCACCGTCGTCTCAAACATCGTGTCGTAGCCGCGATAGGCCGCGAGCAGCGTCGTGACGGTGTTGGGAACGTGCCCGTTGTAATCATCGTGGGGATGTGGATGGTGCGGATCGGAAGGACCCGCCCCCAGCGGCGGACGCCCGGGGAGTTTGCCGACGGTCTGATCCAGCAGCTCAGGAACGCGGCGGTGATGGATCGGCGCGTCTGGATCGCCGAATCGCGGCATATCGAGGGTGCCGTAGACCAGCAGGCCGCCGACAACGACGCAGATCGCCAGGGCGGTCCAGTTCATCGCCAGGTCCTTGCCGGCGGCGCGTCGTCCGGTGCAGGTCAGCGCGCCAAGCAGAAGGACGGTCGAGATTCCTGCGCCAACGCTGGCTTCGGTAAAGCCGACGTCGAGCGCGTGCATATTTGACCAGACCATGGCCATCAGCAGGCTGTAGAGGCCCGCGAGCATCGTCGCGGCGAAGAGACTGTTGATCTGGATGACGGCAATGCCGCAGACCACGACCATCGCCAGCAAGATCAGATCGAGGAGGAAGACTTCACTCATGCCGCGTCCTCCCGTCCTTCATTGTCGCGCACGGCTTGCCGCGCGGCCTCGCCGAGCAGGGGACGATGACCGTCGCGCCAGGCCGCGACCGCGAGCGCGTGCGTCGAGGTTGGGGCGGTAATCCAAAGCACCGCCACGATGATGAGGAGCTTGAGCGCCATGAACGGATCGGTCGCCTGGAACACGAGCCCCACGAGCACCAGCGTCTGTCCCATCGTGTCGCCCTTGCCCGCGGGGTGCATGCGGGCGAATACGTCGGGCATACGGATCACGCCGAGGGCCCCCGTGAGCACCAGAAACGCTCCGAGCGCGAGAAACACGATCGTGAGCACGTCGAGGCTGGGATCGACCCATTCCGGCAGATCGGTGAGCCCCAACCAGCCCGGAACTGCGTCGTGGCCCGCGCCGTGCCCCGCAGGCGCGTGCGTGCCAGCGGCCGCGCCGTGACCGGCACCGCCGCCGCCGCCATGCCCGCCTCCCTTCGCGCCATGGGGAGGCGCAAGCGCGAGCAGTTGGAGCGAGCTGAGCGAGGGGAGCATGGTGAGGGGGAAGCCGTGTGTCAGTGGTGGGGTTGTCGAGCGATCCGGGGACAGGACGCTGCAGCGCGGATGGTCGGGCGCGGATGGTCGGGCGCGGATGGTCGGGCGCGGATGGTCGGGCGCTGATGGTGGAGGCCTGACTAGAGTCGGCCAAACTCCACATACTTGAGAATGGCAATCGTTGCGACGAAGTTCACGAGCGCGTACACGATCGAGGTATCGAGGAAGAACTCTGGGAAGCTCAGGAATCCGACGACGGCCACGACAACGACCGTCTTGGTTCCGACCGCGTTGAGCGCGAGGATGCGGTCGTAGACCGTCGGTCCCGAGATCGCCCGATAGAGCAGCATGACGCCCGCAATCAGCAGTACGATGCAAGTCAGCAGATACGCCATCGGCATCATGGCTTGGCCTCCGGGGGATCGTCGACGGTGTCTTTCTCGGAGTCGGCGGGCGCTTCCACGTCACCGGCGGCGGCGTGCGCCGAGTCGATCGGCGCGGGCGCGTGCGAAGCCTCAGACGCAGACGTGGAGGACAATGCCGGCGGCAAGCTTTGGCCTTCGACCCAACGCACCCGGCGCTCCATTTCGCCGCCGAGCACCTTGAGATCACCGGAAATCTCGGTCGTCACCGCGTGCACGACGAACTCCTTGGGGCCCGCCGCAATCGTGACCGTGCCCGGGGTCAGCGTGATCGAGTTCGCATAGGTCACGAGGCCGTAGCCGGTCCGCATGGCGTGCGGGGCCGTCAGCACTTCTGGGTCGATCGACATTTTGGGCGACCAGACGCGGCGGGCGATGTCGATGTTGGAGAGCACCACCTGCCACGCCAGCCAGGGCAGATAGAGAATGGTGCGGCCCCAATGCTCGGCGGGCATGCCTTCTTCGTCGCAGACGCCCATGTGCACGGACAAAACGGTGATCGCGAGACAGCAAACGACGCCAACCGTCATCAAGAACGAGCTGTGGATCTGCCCGGAGAGGGCGACGTAAAATGCCATCAGCGCAAGAAAAAGTGCGACGGGGCGCATCAGCATCCCCTCCACTTGACGGCGCAGGAGCCGGCAGTCGCGACGTCCCCAAGTCGTGCCTCACTGCGTGAGGGCCCGCGATGCGGAGCGAGAGCGCGCTCGCATCCCGTCCTGCCAATTCGCGCGCACCTCAGGCCCAACGATCCTTGGTTCGGCCCTTGGTTCGGCATCGATTCCAGCGGCGGGGTAGCCACTCCCATCCCGGAGAGGATACGCCGCAAGCAAGGGTTGTTTCTAGGGGGCTGCTACGATCGCGGGGTGCGATCGTCGTCGCACGCCTCAGAACAAGGTAGACACCTGAGATGTGCCTGGGTGGATGGGGGACCAAGGCTGAGCGAGTCGTTCTTGTTCGGACGGCCGGACCGAGGTCACATCGTCAAACCTCGATGCGGATGTTCAGCCTGCCCCGTCGCAAGCGATCTCGTTCCATTTCGCCGCGACGCGCGTGCCTTGGTCGCGGATGCTGGCTCTCCACCGATCTAAAGGTAGAACGCCACGCGATCGCGGCGCGAGATCAGTGTGGGGCGCGAGATCAGTGTGGGGCGCGAGATCAGTGTGGGGCGCGAGATCAGTGCGGGGCGCGAGATCAGTGTGGGGCACGACCTAGGCCCG
>CAZVEM010000408.1:0-4475 GCA_964626165.1 uncultured Nannocystaceae bacterium | reverse complement strand
CGCAGTTGGCGTCCTTGGCCAAGCCGCGCACAAACACTGCGTCAACATTCGCCGGTACCGGGGCCTCTGAGTGCGCCGCGATGACTTCGGCCTCGCTGCCCGAGTAGAGCGGCGTTCCCGTCGTGAGTTCGTGTGCGAGTGCGGCCAGGTTGTAAATCAGCGAGCGCTGATCCACGACCTTCCCCTGCGCTTGCTCCGGGGCCATCGTACCCAGCGGTCCGAAGGCAACACCTCCGTGGGGCTCACCCACCGCGAAGGAGCCGACTTGGATGCCATTGGCTCCACGGATCACCACTGCGCTGCTGAGGTTGCGGTGGATGATGCCGCCCTTTTGCGCAGCAAGCAGTGCATCACCGATGCGGCTGATCGCGGCCGCGGCGTCGGCTTTGCTCAAGGTCTGCCCCTCAAGCGTCTCGCCGGTCACCGCCTGCGTAACTTCATAGAGCCCGCCTTCAGCCTCAAGTTTGCCAGCCGCGACAACGTCGACGATCGCCGGATCTTTGATCGCCTGCATCTGACGCAACTCGCGGAGCGAGCGCTCGCGTACAAGTGCGGTCGGAAAACATTCCGCGCTGTATGCCGTGAAGTGCACCGCCGCACCGCTCGAGTCGGTCGCGGAATAGGTCGCGGCGCCGGCTCGCGTGCGCAACACCGACCCAATCGTAAAGCCATCAACGACCTGACCTTGTGACAACACGGGATGGTTGCTGCTCATGCTCGCTCCACGGACGCGCAATCCGTGCGCGAGACTACGCGCTCTAGCGGCCCACGATCAAGACTGCGCAGCCCAATCTCCCTCAGATTGGCCCGCGAAATCGAGCGCGGAGCAGATTGCCACGGGCCGGCACGAAGGCGCGGAGCTGAACCCCGTGGGTCCTATCGTCGCAGCGCGCTCGCTCTGGAGATCGGCGTCGACCCGACACGACGAAAGCCCGTGAGCCATCCGCTCACGAGCCTTTCATCATCCAGCGAGAATCAGCGAGAATCACCGAGAATCACCGAGAATCACCGAGAATCAGGGAGTTGACACGGCCGGCCGCGTGCGACCACCGGATCTTCTTGCCGACTTTCTCTCGGCGCCTTCCTCTTGGCGACCTCGTCTTGGCTACTTCTTCGCAGCCGCGGGCGCAGCCTTGCCAGGCTCACCACAGGCAGCGAAGAACTCTTTGGCCGACAGCGTGCTCTTGGCCGCCAGCTTTCGCTTGCGGGCGCGGCCGCCGTTCTTCTTGTTGCGTGCGCGCTTGTTCTCGCTCTTCTCGGTATTGGAGGCCATGGCTCAGGTTCCTGTCTCTTCCCTTGGGTGCCGTGATGCCCGATCCCTCATGGAATCTGGCGTCGCCGCCGGCAGGCTTGCACGGCGCATACGACCCGGGAGGGCGCCGGTGATAGCGGCCGGGCCTGAGGCTGTCAACCCGATGTCCGCGTCCTCGCCGCCTTGAGGTGCAGCCGAGGGCCGGCGCCGCGGGGCCCTGTGCGCGATCGGCCTCGCGACACATCCCGCAAGCTCCCCCGCCCCCTCATGAGAGACCGGCGGCCATGGACCTGCGCCTCGCGCCACCGCTCCACGTGTGGCGCGGCCGAGCTCGCCACACGAGTGCTGGCCACCGGAGCGGGTCGGGCGCTTACAAGGGGCCCGCGGTCAGGAGGATCCGGCCGCCAGCGACGGTTCGCCGCGCGCGGCTAGATCGGTCCGTCTTGGGTGTCGGTCGCCCCGGGCGGCAGGCCGCTGCCATCTCGGCTCTGCTCGCCGCGCTCGCGCGGCGCGGTACGCTTGGCTCCGGGGAAGGTGCGCTCGACCCCGATCACCCCGCGGATCTGACGGAGTTCCGCGATGACATCGTCGAGCTGCGACAGGTTGCGAACGGTGACGTGGAAGGTGTTGAGCGCCCGGCGAGCGTCGTCCAGTGCGCGACAGTTGGCCTGCTTGATGTCGACACCGACGCGCGAGAATGCGCGGCTCATCTTCGCGAGCAAGCCGACCGCATTTGCGCTGCGAACCTCCAGTGTGGCGGGTCGCTCAAGCTCAAGATCCTTGGCCCACCGCAAGTAGACGCGGCGCTCCTCGACATGATCGAGCGCGCGTGGGCAGGCCTGCGCGTGCGCGACGATGCCCGCGCCCGGCACGAAGTACCCGGCGAGGGCGTCGCCGATCACGGGTTCGCAGCAGGGAGCGAGCTGAACAAAGCCATCTCCACCCGCACCGATCCCAAGCGTCTCTTTGTCGAGCTCGATCGGCGCGCTCGCGTCGCCCTTGGCCGACGCTCCCGGCAGCGAGCTCATCCGCGGTTCGGGGCCGAGGCGCCCGGCGACGCGCTTGAGCATACGGACAAATCGACTGCCCGAGCCTGCTGCATCCTCCGTACGCGAGCTCGGATCAAAGAGCCACACGACCTGCTCGGGCGTGATGCGTCCAGAGCCGACGTCCTCGTAGATCCCTTCCGCGCCGCGCTCCCGGGCCACGCCGAGCGCCTCAAGCTGCTCGGCAAGGTCAACGGCGCGCTCGATATGGGCGAGCGTCAAGCCACGTCGCGCAAGGCGCTGCTCCAGGAGCGAGCGACCCGAGCCGACATTTCGCGACTTCTCGCGATGGCGCAGGTGCTGCTTTATCTTCGCGCGGGCTCGCGAACTCTTACAAAAGCCGAGCCACTCGCGTCGTGGCTCGACATTGGGGTTGGTCAAAATCTCGACGGTGTCGCCGTTGCGCATGCGATAGCGCAAGGGCACGACCTGCCCGTTGATACGCGCGCCTGCACAGTGCACGCCGACGTCGGTGTGGATCGAGAACGCGAAGTCGATCGGAGTGCTTCCCTTGGGGAAGGACCTTACATCGCCCTCGGGCGTAAAGACGTGCACCTCATCGGCGAAGAGATCCGCGCGCACCGCCTCGATGAATTCGTTCGGATCGGACACCTCCTCTTGCCAATCCATGATCTCGTCGAGCCACGCGAGATGGCGGCGATGCGCTCGACCATCGACCGGATCAAGATCGAGCAAGATGCCGCGCTGGGTGCGAAGGTCCATCGTCTCGGAGCGGATCTGAAGCTCAAGTCGCGCGCCGCTACGATCGACGAGCGTCGTGATCAAGCATTGTTGCCGATGCCCGCGGGCCAGCGCGATCTGATCGCGAAAGCCTCCCGGCACAGGCTGAAAGGCGGCATGGGTCTGCCCGAGGGCCAGGTAGCAGGTCGCGCGCGTCGGGACCACGATGTTGTAGACAAAGAGGTCCGAGACTTGCTCAAGCTCCGTCTCTCCCGCGGGGCTGAGCTCAAGTGCGGAGTTCTCCGCGTTGGCGCGCCGCTTATTGCCCGCCGCGCGTGCACGCTGAGCGTCGAGATAGACCTCGTACACGCTGCGGTTGAGCGCGCGAAACTCGACGGCGCCAAGGCTCGCCTCGTCCCAGGGCTCAAGCTCGCTCCCTGCGGGAGGCGCTCGAAAGGCCCAGCGCAACCGCTCAAGTTGTTGGCCGCTAAAGTCCGGGTGGGCGCGCGTCAATTCGTCCATGCGCGCCCGCATCTGCTCATAGACGACCGGCTCAAGGTACCGAAAGCCAAGATCCATCAACTCGCGCTGCAGCGGCTCAAGGCCCAGACGGCCCGCGAGCGGGCCATAGATGTCGAAGGTCTCTCGGGCGATGCGCTCGCGCTTGTCGGCGGGCATATGCTCGAGCGTGCGCATGTTGTCGAGTCGGTCGTGAAGCTTGACGACAAGGACGCGGATGTCCTGGCTCATCGCCAGCAACATCTTGCGGAAGCTCTCCGCCTGCTGCTCTTTGCGCGAGAGGTAGGGCACCTTGCCGAGCTTGGTGACACCGTCGACGATGTTGGCGACATCGCGGCCGAAGCGTTCGCTGACCTCAAAGACGGTCAGCTCCGAGTCTTCCACGGAGTCGTGCAAGAGACCCGCGGCGATGGTTTCGGCGCCCAGCCCCAGATCCGCGAGTCCCTGCGCGACACGCAGTGGATGCATCAGATAGGGCTCGCCGCTCTTGCGCCCCTGCCCCGCGTGCGCGACCGCTGCGATCTCGAAGGCCCCCTCGACGCAGGCCAGGCCCGTCTCTGAGAACGTGCTCTTGAGACGCTCCATCAATGCCGCGAAGGCGGAGGCAACCCGTGGGTCCACGCCCGAGGCCGTTGCCACAGGACGCTCCACCACCTCCCCACTCCTCGATGGCTCCGGCGTCAGCACGTTCTCTAAGTGTGCCTGCTTGGCACGCGGCGTCCAGTGACCGGCCTATCGCGGGATGTGTCTGCCGGCACACGCGGTCGGCGCGAGTTCGTCGGGCGGCGTCGTGTCTCGCGGTGCCGGACCGACCGAAGCTTGTGCGAGCAGGCATCCCTAGCAGGTTGTCGAATCACCCTCGTGGAGTGCATGGACGTGCAATCGCCATGCAGACCGAGGCGCGAGGGGGGAGCGTACTGGGGGTACGTGACCGACGAGCAACAAAGGGCTGCATGGTGAGTGCGCGGCCAGGCGCC
>CAZVEM010000407.1:0-4480 GCA_964626165.1 uncultured Nannocystaceae bacterium | reverse complement strand
GCCGTTCACCAACGAACTGCTGCTTGCCAAGGCGCTGCAAGGACGGCGCGAGAAGATCGTGCTCGCGACCAAGTTCGGGGTGTCGCGCGGTGAAGACGGGAGCTTTCAAGGCATCCGCGGCGGTGCCGACTACGTCAAAGCCTGCTGCGAAGCATCGCTCAAGCGACTCGACACCGATCACATCGATCTCTACTACCAACATCGCGTCGATCAAAGCACGCCGATCGAAGAGACGGTGGGGGCGATGGCGCAGCTCGTGAAGGAGGGGAAGGTGCGCTATCTCGGACTCTCGGAGGCAGACGCCGAGACGATCGCACGGGCACACAAGGTTCATCCGATCAGCGCGCTGCAGACCGAGTACTCGCTCTGGACCCGAGAGGTCGAAAAGGACGTGCTGCCCGCCGTGCGAGCCCACCAGATCGGCTTTGTCGCCTACAGCCCCCTCGGCCGCGGCTTTCTCTCCGGCGCCGTGCGCTCGCGCAGCGATTTGCAGCCGGGTGATTGGCGCCTGAGCAATCCTCGATTTTCGGAGGAGGCGATCGCGGCCAACCATGCACTGACGCAGGTTGTGGCCCAGGTTGCCGCGGAGCTTGACGTCAGCGCCGCCCAAGTCGCGCTCGCGTGGGTGCTCTCCCGCGCTCCGAGTCTCGCGACGATTCCCGGCACCCGAAAGCTATCCAGGCTCCAGGAGAACTGGTCGGCCCAAGACATCGTCTTGAGCGAGGAACAGCGCGCGCGGCTCGATGCGCTGGGCGAGCGCGAGGTGATCGGCGCTCGCTACTAAGCGGGGGCTCAGGAACGCCCGACCCGGCCTCCCGGGGACGCTGCGGCACGACACAAGCTTGGCGGGAAGCTCGTTCGGTGGTACCGACCAGATATGGTGCTGCACGCAGCCGCGCGGCCGTCGGGACAGGCAACGCTCCGGCCGACACCGGACGCCCCGTGGTGGCGCATGTTGTTCGCCTCGGCGCTGTTGCTGCAGGCGAGCTGCCTATGTGCGGCGGATGGGGCGGGGGGGCAAGGAAGTCCCGCGACTGCGCGTGCGAGCGAGCAAGGTGACACGCAGGCTCAGCCCACGCGCGCGGGGGATCCGGCGGCCTTGGCACTGCTTGCCCAGGCGCGAGCGAGCATACGCGACGGCAGGATCGCGCCCGCGCTCCGCGAGCAGCTCGTGCGGTCCGATGCCAAGGAGCACGCGGCAGCGCGGGCGATCCTTGACGCTATCGATCATCCCGAACGCTACGGCCCCGAGGCCGAGGCCGAGGTCGCGGGCGCCGGCGAAGGCGGCACCAGCGGGGGCACCGAAGGCACCATGGTGGCGGTGCAGCCACTCTCCACGCCGCCCGATGTGGGCGCACCGTCAGCACCGGTCGAGGTAAGCGACGTGGTCCACGTCGAGTCGTCCGAGCACAAGGATGGCGCGTCGACGTCCGCAGGCAGCAAGAAAAAGAACGCCCCCGCGGGCGGAACAACCGGTGGGCCGGCCAAGCGTGATGCGGGGATCGCTGTCATTACCCGCGGAACCTTGAGCCGTCGCGGGAAGGACGTCGTCTTGCGGCTCTTCGCCGGTGGGCGCGTGCTCTTTGGCACCGTTGACGCCGCGGAGTCGCGCACGGTTCGGGTGCTGGCGCGCAACAGCGGGGCCTTGCCGAGCTTGCTCTCGGCCCGTCCAAGCCTCGGTGGCGTCAAGTTGACTGACGTGCGCAAGGGAATCGACTCCGTGCAACTGACCCTTGAGCTCGACGAGGGATGGACGCTGGTACGCAAGGGCAGCTTCGACGACGGCGCAGAGTTGGTGTTCCGCGGCCCATGAGGCCACCGCCTCGAAGCTCGCCGCTTGAGTTCCGCAACCCGGAGCCGAATTGGGGCCGGTCCATTGCGACCGCGACGCGGTCGACACATTCGCGGTGCTCGGCATTCCACGCGCTCAAGTGAGCCCTGGCCTTGAAGCCAGAACACGTTGCCAGAACACGTTGCCAGAGCACGTTGCCAGAGCACCTTGCCAGAACCATGCCGCGGAAGCGGAGGTCTTGCGTGCGAAGTGTCGCGATCTGATTGTGCATTGCGAAGGACAATGGCCGTGATCGGAAGCTGATTGAATCAGGCGATCACCATCCTGGGTGATATCTCGATTGCTGCAGGTCGTACGCATTGTCCTCGACCCATCATCGCATCGAGCCTGCCCGCCAAACGAGGCCGGGCCTGCGACACGTTCGCGCACTCGGGTGGCACAACTTCGTGAGCTGCGCTGGCGCACGAGCGGGCGGCATGTGCAGGCGAGATGTGCAGGCGAGCCACGCTGATGAGCCGCGCGGGCGCGAGCAGGCCCAGGTAGCTACGGACATGGACCGCGTCTGCGTCGGATCTTCAAGGCGCTGCGTCAGCCCGCCTCGCATGCAGTAAGCTGCCGCCATGCAGCGTTTGCCCAGTTCGCGAGTCTGCTTTGAGGCGCAACGCGCCGCCCACACGGATGGACTGGGTGTGACGACACGGTGCTGCATTCCTGTGCGTCGTCGCCCGCTCGTCGCCCGCTTGGGCGTGGTCGCGTGCCTCCTTGTTGGCACGGCGGCCTGCCATCCCAGTACGGGACCCGACGCCGAGGAGAAGGACCTCCTCGACACCGCGCCGCCGCCCAAAGCATCCGCCGTCGAACGGGTGGGGGCCTTGGTGCACAATGGTCGCGCGGAGGATGGGCTCGTGCTCGCCGATCAATCGCTGCAAGACACCCCCAAGGATCCCGAGCTTCACTTTGTCCGCGGCATGGCGCTGCAGGCCCTCGATCGTCCCGATGAGGCGATCGCAGCTTGGGAGAACGCGGTCGCACTCAAGCCGGACATGTACGGTGCGCTGGATGGCATTGGCAGTGCGCACCTCGATGCGGGTCGATTTCAGCAAGCACTTGATGCCCTCGACAAGGCGCTCGCGATCAAGCCGGACTTCTCTCAGGCGCACTTTAATCGGGCGCTCGCACTGCGCGAGTTGGGGCGCGTCGACGATTCCCTCGCCGCGCTTCGTCGTAGCGCAGAGCTGGCCCCTGAAGATCACGAGGTGTTCGAGGAGCTCGCCGTGGCCTATCTCCTCGTCAAGCCCGCGGACGTGAAGAGTTCGGACCAAGCAATTGCGGAAGCGATCCGACTCAACCCCGGAGGCTCGGGCGGCTACCTCGTCAAGGCACAGCTTGCGAGCCTTCGGGGCGAGCCGAAGGGCGCCGTCGCGGCGCTTGAGGCCGGCCGCAAAGCTGTGCCTCCACCCGCCTACGACTTGGTCCTTGAGCTGCTGCGCGCCCATCGTGCAGCAGGAGATCTCAAGGCCGCGAGCGAGTTGGGCACGTTGCTGACGGCAGAGCTGCCCAAGCAAGCGCTGGTTTGGGCCGAGCACGGCACCACGCTACTCGCGCTGGGTCAGGTTGAGGACGGCGTGAAGGCGCTCGACCAAGCGTTGTCGCTCTCACCGACGATGCTCGCCGCGCACAAGCGCAAGGTGCAGGGACTGATTGACAACAAGCGATGCGCCGACGCTGATGCAGCGTTTGCGGCCTATGAGACCGCAGCCGCGGCCAATCATGAGAGTGAGCGCGCCTCGCTGAAGGAGGCGCTGCGCGGCTGCGGCAAGCGCGGTGGACGCGCGAGCAAGTAGCCTGGCACGGAAGTCTGCGTTCGCCGCGGCCGCGGCCACGGCGACGATGTCCGCGGAGAGCAGCCGGTTGGCCGGGTGAGCCAGGCTCACGGGCACGGTGGAGCGCAATCGTGGTTTCGCACTTGCCACGCAGCGCGCGGGCCGATACCACCCGGCCACAACCATGCCGGCCGTGACCGAGATTCGCGAAGCCCTCACCTTCGATGATGTCCTGCTCGTGCCGGGCTACAGCGAAGTCCTGCCACGCGACGTCGACGTGTCGACGCGTCTGACCAAGGAGATCGAGCTGCGCTGCCCGCTGCTCTCCGCGGCGATGGATACCGTGACCGAGTCCAGCACCGCGATCGCGATGGCGCGCGCGGGCGGGATCGGTGTGATTCACAAGAACCTGAGCATCGAAGAGCAGGCTCGCGAGGTCCGCAAGGTCAAGCGCAGCGAGAGCGGCATGGTGGCCGATCCCTTGACCGTCGGCGCGACAGCATCGCTGCGTGAAGCGCTTGAGCTCATGCGCATCCATGGCTTTTCGGGTCTCCCGGTGGTCGAAGGCCAGCGCCCGGTTGGGATCCTGACGAGCCGAGACATTCGCTTTGAGACCAACCTGGATCAGCGCGTGGGCGACGTCATGACGCGCGATCCGATCTGCGTGCCATCGGGCATTCCCGTCGATGAAGCCAAGCGCGTGCTTCACAAGCATCGCATCGAGAAGCTGCTCGTCACCGATGCCGATGGCCGGCTGCTCGGGCTGATTACCGTCAAGGACATTCTCCGTACCGACTCGTATCCGGACGCCAATAAGGACTCGAACGGTCGCTTGCGCGTTGCGGCGGCGGTCGGCACGGCCGCT
>CAZVEM010000406.1:0-4497 GCA_964626165.1 uncultured Nannocystaceae bacterium | reverse complement strand
TGACGCGGACCTGCCCAAGCTCGCGATGCAGATGACCAAGCCGCTGGGGATGTGGGAGATGCAGTGAGTGCGGGGCCTGGGCGGCCAGGGGCACATCCCCGCCATGTCGGTGACCTTCTTGACGGTCACCGCACTGCCTCCAGGTAGGGTCGCATCGTGCGGTCGACGTGACGCATGCTCGCGTACTTGAGGAGCACGTTGAGCTTCTTGCGTCGTCGCTCGGTCCACTCGCGCAGCGCTTCTACAACGACGTCGAGGCCGATCTGGTTCCGGTAGCGAAAGCAGTCGACGATCGACTTCTCTGGGTCGTAGATACGAACGGCGACTCCGTCGATCTGATGTGTCTCAATGCCTTCGTGGAAGGCCGGCCCGGAGAACCAGTGGAACTTGGTCGGCGGATAGTCGAGGCGCGGCTTGGTCGTGCCCCGCTCCAGGGCGACGTCGATCGCGTGGGGCACCTGTGTCGTCAGCTCGTGGAACGAGAGTGCGGAGATCAGACACAGCACGCCGTGCGGAACTCGCTTGGCCACCGTGACGATGTCCGGATTCGCCAGCGGCCCGAGCGCGCCGAGTCGATAGACCCCTCTGGACACCGACTCGACAACGCCCGCATCCCGCATCGCATAGAGCGACTTTCGCGTGATGCCAAGACGCAGCGCCTCCGCCATGCGCAGGCTCCCGCCGTGCCGACGGAACAGTTCGGTCTCCCGCGCGAAGTCGCCCGCACCCACGGAGACATAATGCCTTCAAACTTGTCATAAGTGAAGGTGATTTGTCTCCGCATGCTCGTCCAGCGATACCAGGCCAACGGAGTCGCTCCGCACCGCAACAGCCCATAGGCGGTGCCCAGATGCCCCCAGGCGCGCCGCAGCCGTCTCGTGGCGCACGCGGAGGCTCGCACATCAGCCGGGGGCCGACGATCACTTCAGCGCAAAGGCCCCGGCCGCTCGCTCCCCGCCGGCACCACCCATCGACGCAGGTGCAGCGCGAAGGCCTGGCTGAGCGGATCGTCGTGCTGTGCTACGTGGCGTGCGAACTGCTCGAAGTCGATGCATGAAGCGCCGGGCCCTGCGGTCGGCTGGATGTACAGGACCTCGACCGGGATGTCTGCGGCGGTGACCTTGATCTCCCTGAGTCGAGACACCAGGCCGCGCCTGGGCCGGGGAAAGAGGTACGCCGCAAGGTCATCCGGCAGCGAGAGGAATCCAAACGATGCCAGCGCGGCGACGAGGTGGTGATACTTCTGCTGATAGCTCCTATCCGCCACGACAATGTCGCGCACGCCTTCGACGATGCGACGAAAGCCGACCTCGACCGCTCGCGCCATCGCCTCGTCCTGGCTGCCCCTGCGCGACGCGAGGTCGGTCTTGAGCTCCACCAGGAAGATCCGCGATCGATCACTCGCACACAGGCAGTAGTCGACCTTCACCGACTGCATCGACGGTGTCTCCGGCCAGATCAGGTCCCGCTTGATCGGGAACTCCGGAACCGGGAACCCCTACACCGCGCGCTGTCTCTCCCGCGAGGTACTACGTACCCGCCGACGTCGATGGGAGTAGTACCAAATCGCGCTGTATGCGTTGACGAGAGAGAGCGGAATCTGGTACGGACACACCATCGAGAATCTCAAACTTTCGGCAACGAGCACGAAGTGTCTGCGGGCGGTCGGTCGGCATCGGCGCGTACAGTCGCGAACCGCAGCAGTGCAAGAAATCGGGCCACAACGGATGACTCGTCGATTCGCGCATAACTACCGCGATACGGATCAGAGCGAATTGAGGCACGAGCTATCGACGCTGATGAGTGCGAGGTTCAGCCTGCGACACGCCGCAGGACCTCGGTGCGCAGGCAAGAGCAGCAAGGAGTGAGCGCGGCCAGCACCGCGAGGAGGACGACATTGGCCAAGCGAAGGAAGAAGGTCGAAGAGCCAGAGGAGCAGGACGTCGTCACGGAAGACGCGACCGAGTTCGACGAAGAACTCCTCGATGAGGACAACGGCGAGCCCATCCCGCAGGACACGCTGGTCTGCGCGCTGACTGGTGAGTTCAGGCCGGACAAGCCCGAGGAGCGCACCCTCCAGAGCCTGATCGAGCAGCTTCACCGCGAGTACCGCGTCGAGCTCGCGGACATGGAGCGTGACGTGAAGGTCCGCTGCCTCAACGCGGCGGGGAAGAAGAAGACCATCACGGTCGCCATCGCCGTCTACGAGCACGGCGAGCCACACGAGATGGAGAACATGATCCGCGTGGTCATCGTCGCGAAGGCCAACGCGAAGGTCTCGGACGCCGCGATCGGCCAGCTGGATCTCGCTCTCTCGAACCTCAGCGATGAGCGCGAAGAGGTCTTCGGCGTCTGGACCAACGGGAAGGACATGGCTTTCCGGATGCGGACCTACGACCCCGCGAACGGGTTCCCGGTCTCGACCGAGCTGACCGACTTCCCGGGACCGGACGAAACGCTGGCCGACCTCGACGACGCCGATCGCCGTCCCCTCCGCGTGGCCGCGGGCGACTCGCTCCTGCGCGTGTTCAACCACTGCCACGACTACCTCTCGACGCAGGGTCTTCGCGACGAGAAGGCCTTCTGGCAGCTGCTCTACCTCATCTTCGCCAAGATCCTCGACGAGCAGCAGAGCAAGCGCCTCTTCTTCGTCGGCGCGACCGAGCGCAACACGCCCGAAGGGCAGACGCGGATCGCGAAGCGCATCCACACGCTGTTCGAGCTGGTCAAGGACGAGTTTAAGGACGTCTTCGACGGCTACGAACGTCTCGAGATGAACGAGCGCGCATTGGCGTACGTCGCCGCCCAGCTCGCGCGCTTCGACCTGCTCTCGACCGACACCGACGCCAAGGGCATGGCCTTCGAGGCCATCACGTCGCACACGCTGAAGCAGAAGAAGGGCCAGTTCTTCACGCCCCGCAACGTGATCCGGATGATGGTCGAGATGATCGACCCGCAGCCGGGCAAGCGGGTGCTCGACCCGGCCTGCGGCAGCGGTGGGTTCCTCATCGTGGCCCTGAACCACGCGCGCCGGCGCTTCCTGGCAGACATCGGCTGCCCCCACCCCGACGACCCGGTCCAGAGCGAGATCAAGAAGGCCACCCCGAAGATCAAGAAGTACGCCCGCGAGAGCCTCTTCGGCTTCGACGTCGACAGCGACCTTCGCAAGGCCGCCCGCATGAACATGGTCATGAACGGCGACGGCCATGGCCACATCTTCAACTTCAACAGCCTCGAGTACGGCGTCTTCGGCACGAAGGAGACGGTCGCCAAGACCCGCTACCGCACGCCCGAGATGGAGGTCCTCGAGCGAGAGCTGCGTGTCGGCCCCGGACAGGCCCACGGCCAGTTCGACTACGTGTTCACCAACCCGCCCTTCGGCGCCAAGATCCCCGTCGAGGATCCGGAGGTCCTGCGCCACTACGACCTCGGGCACACCTGGCGCCGCGAAGGCGACCGCTGGGTCAAGCACGCGCTGCAGAAGAAGGTCGCCCCCGAGGTCCTCTTCATCGAGGCCTGCTGGAAGTTCCTGAAGCCGGGTACCGGCGTCATGGCGCTCGTGCTGCCCAACGGCATCCTCGGCAACCCCGGGGAGCAGATGGAGTTCGCGCGTTGGTGGCTTCTCCAGAACGGAGAGCTGCTCGCCAGCGTCGACCTCCCGGCGGAGACCTTTCTTCCGCAGGTCTCCGTTCAGGCCAGCTGCGTGTTCGTGCGTCGGCGCGCGACGTCAGAGATCCGCATGGTGGGGAAGGACGGCCCGAAGCAGCGCCCGGTCTTCATGGCCATCGCCGAGGACTGCGGGCACGGGCGGCGTGGCGAGCCGCGCTACGTCCGGGAACCAGACGGCTCCGAGAGCCTCTTCGAGCAGGAGGTGCCCGATCGCTGGGAGCGCGACGGCAAGGTCCGCGAGCGGACGCGCACTCGGAGGGGGAAGCGAATCGCGGATGACCTCCCGCTCATCGCGGAGGAGTACCGGCGACTCGTCACCGAGGGGCGGTTCGAATGAGGGCGTTTGTCGTCGACGAGCCGCGCGTCGGAGCACTGCGGGCGCTGAACTACGCCCCGGCGGTCGAGAGGATTCGACGAGCCGGATCCAGCTCCGCGCGGCCGCTCAGCGACATCGTGAAGGCGTTTGGCCCGGCCTACGGGACGGTCTTCACCCGTCTCGACTGTCATCCTGAACACGGCATTGAACTGCTCTCGCAGAGCGACATGTTTGCCGCTGAACCGCGAGGGCGGGTCATCCGGCGCGACTCGATGCGCGAGCCTGACAAGCACCTCATTGAGCGCGGCCAGGTGCTGATCGCCGGTGCCGGAACGCTCGGCGAAAACGAACTTTACGGGCGAGCGATCCTGGCAGACGAGCGATTGGCAGGGAAGTACGTCGGACCCGACTCGATGACGCTGGTCTTCGAGGATCCCGACGATGACTTCTCGCTCTTCGCGTACGCGTGGCTGGCGAGCCCAACCGGTGTGCAGGCTATTCGATCGACCAGC
>CAZVEM010000405.1:0-4502 GCA_964626165.1 uncultured Nannocystaceae bacterium | reverse complement strand
TCGACTTCGTCGTCGAGCAGCAGGGCCTGCTGGTCAGCGATCCGTGATCGGATCGTGCCGCCGCTCCGCGTTCAACTTCGTGCGAAGCGGAACCGAAGTACCGTGCGGGCATGTCACTTCAGGTGTCGCTCCTTGCTGCGCTGCTCATGGAACGGGCGGACCTGGTGGCAGAGAACCTCGCGCTGCGTCATCAGCTTGGGTGCCTGCAGCGTCAGCGTCGTCGGCCGCGGCTGACGATCGGCGATCGATTGTTTTGGGTCGTACTTCTTCGCGTCTGGTCGGGATGGCGTGATGCGCTTGTGATCGTGCAGCCGGCAACGGTGATTGCGTGGCACCGCCGGGGCTTTGGGCGGTTCTGGCAGCGCAGAAGCAAGCGCCATGCGGGGCGGCCCGCGATCGCGCCCGAGCTGCGCGCGCTGATCCGGCAGATGGCGACGCTCAACGTGGGGTGGGGCGCGCCGCGGATCCACGGCGAACTTCAAAAGCTTGGCATCAAGGTGTCGCAGGCGACGGTGTCGTTCCCACCTTGCGCTTCGGGTGCCTCTACGTGTTCTTCGTGCTCAGTCTGGAACGACGCAAAGTCCTCCACGTCAACGTGCGCGCCTACGCCGACGACCACAACACCGACCGCACCCACCTTGGCCTGGCCAAAGACACTCCAGACCCCCGCGCCATCGCCCCACCGGAGCTCGGTCCCCGTGATCGCGTCCGCAAGGCTCGGCGGTCTGCACCACCGGTATCGGAGACGGGACGAGCCAGTGGACCGAGAGGCGGCGTCATGGGTCGATTGGGGTTTGGAGGAGGGACAGCATGCGAGACGCCTACGGCGCAGCGCATGCTTTCGCTTCGCGGCACGATGTTGTAGCTTCCCTGCATGACGCGGGTGCTACCGAAAAACGCCGGGTTCTCCCTGCCGATTTTCCCTCTGGTCGATGTCACGCCGAACTCTCTGTTCGAGTCCGTTCTGCCCACCGTGCCTCGCTACGAACACGTCGAGTTCAGCCGGTTGGTGCGCAACACGATCGGCGCGATCCATCAGATTCCTTTATTCTTTAACCGGGCCCGAGGAGCGCGTTACCAGTTGAAGCAGATCGAGGCCTATTTCGGCCGATCATCTGGAAGCCCGCTACATCCGGCGCAGAATCTCTACCAGAGGTTGTACAAAGGACTGACAGAACGTGATCATCAATATGGGATGGTCTTCGGCACGATGAAGATTCGGTCGTCGGTGAGGCATGAGCAACAGGGGATCAACATATTGACGGCCTTGAAGAGGAATGATGGCCTGTGCATCTCTAATAACTCGTTTCATGGCGGTGGACGGGTCGGATCAACTGAGCCAGGCTACCTCTACATGACCTTTCGCATTCTTCGCGGTCGCGCTGCGCGTCCTGCGAGAATTCTGTCCACGGAAGAGATCCTGCGTGTTCTGAAGGCCATGGAGGAGGAGATCCACTCCGAGGCGAAGGCGTCAAAGGAGTCCCCTGGTGTAGTTGCGCAAGGGCTCGCCGATGGGCTTCGTTTCGCCAATAAGGTTGACCTGCATGGAGAGTTTCGCGTGGGCGGCATCGACGAGGTGAGGCCCACGAGCAAGAAGATCGACTGGTCGTCGATTGACACGGATTAGGCGCGAGCTGTCGCGGGGATTGCTTGCGCCGCCGCTTCGGCAAACTACTGCCACCACAGCTGGCGTAAGTTGAGGGAAGGCGCGTGTGCCCGAGCCCCGGCCGACTCGGGGTGAGGCTGCTCCTGAACGGTTTGGGACGGCGACATCTGCGACGACACTGCGGCTTCAACGTCGCGGCCCCGTGATCGACGCGGAGTGACGGAATGGACGCTGCGGTCAGGGCCACCGCGTCCCTGGCTTCAATGGGGCCGCGACGTGAACGAGGCGGAGAGGACGACGGCGACGACACGCCCGCTCAGTCGCTTGAGGAGCTTCAATGGGGCCGCCTCGTGAACGAGGCGGAGAGCTGCGGAAGAACTGCGCCTTACTATCGACTATGCCGAGCTTCAATGGGGCCGCCTCGTGATCGAGGCGGAGAGGAGGTCTGCCGCTGTGATCACGTTGCCGAATACATGCTTCAATGGGGCCGCCTCGTGATCGAGGCGGAGAGGTCGGTGAGGTCTGCGTGGCCGACGGTGACGACGTGATAGCGCTTCAATGGGGCCGCCTCGTGATCGAGGCGGAGAGTCGATCGTCGTACGTTGCTCGGCGATCGTTTTCTCGCTTCAATGGGGCCGCCTCGTGATCGAGGCGGAGAGCCTTGTACCCGGGCGCAGGACCACCGACCGCGATGCTTCAATGGGGCCGCCTCGTGATCGAGGCGGAGAGCGTCAGGGTTGGGGGTGAATGGTGGCAAGGGGTCGGGCGCGCTTCAATGGGGCCGCCTCGTGATCGAGGCGGAGAGCGAGTCGCGGCGTCTGGCGGACGCACCGCGGCCAAGCTTCAATGGGGCCGCCTCGTGATCGAGGCGGAGAGATGACGCCGGCCAGGACAGCGGTGCACGAGGCACCAGCTTCAATGGGGCCGCCTCGTGATCGAGGCGGAGAGAAGCCAGCGAAGACAGCGAAGGCGGAGAAGGCAGCGCTTCAATGGGGCCGCCTCGTGATCGAGGCGGAGAGCAGGTCGACACGGTCCAGCGGATCGAGGCACAGCTAGCTTCAATGGGGCCGCCTCGTGATCGAGGCGGAGAGCCCACACCACAGGTGGTCCCCAGCCAGGGTGGTCGCTTCAATGGGGCCGCCTCGTGATCGAGGCGGAGAGGCGTCGTTCGACCGTCGAATCCGCGTGCTCGAAACGCGCTTCAATGGGGCCGCCTCGTGATCGAGGCGGAGAGCACCACATTCCCCTAAACTCCGGCTCGCGTGGGCGCGTGCTTCAATGGGGCCGCCTCGTGATCGAGGCGGAGAGTGGTAGCCCGTAGTAGCATCCTCCGCGCTGGACGTAGCTTCAATGGGGCCGCCTCGTGATCGAGGCGGAGAGGCGCTGATCGCCTCGGGCGGAACTTCGCCGTCGGCGGCTTCAATGGGGCCGCCTCGTGATCGAGGCGGAGAGTGCCGATCTGCCGCGCTATCGGACGGGAGCCGGTAGCTTCAATGGGGCCGCCTCGTGATCGAGGCGGAGAGTGCGGCATCATCCCACGTTCGAACCGAGTAAACGGCTTCAATGGGGCCGCCTCGTGATCGAGGCGGAGAGTGAGCGTGCTCGACGACATCCCGGACGCCGACGACGAGAGCTTCAATGGGGCCGCCTCGTGATCGAGGCGGAGAGCGCTCGGCACCGCGGGCGTGATTGGGCTCATCATATGGAGCTTCAATGGGGCCGCCTCGTGATCGAGGCGGAGAGGGCCGCGAGCGCCGACGCATTTGGTGTCGCCGGCGATGCTTCAAGGGGGCCGCCACGTGATCGGGGCGGAGAGTGCAACCGCCCACACGCGCGAACGCGACGCCCATGGCTTCAATGGGGCCGCCTCGTGATCGAGGCGGAGAGGTCCCGCAGGGCTGTACGCGTAGCCGAGCTGCGCCAAGCTTCAATGGGGCCGCCTCGTGATCGAGGCGGAGAGGACTCGCTTGGCAGCCAGCCAGCCACGCAGTGTTGCTTCAATGGGGCCGCCTCGTGATCGAGGCGGAGAGCGACGCAGACGCAGACGATCCCCGCCTACGCACACGCTTCAATGGGGCCGCCTCGTGATCGAGGCGGAGAGCGGTAGCAGGACATCCGGGCAGTCTGGCTCAGTGGCGCTTCAATGGGGCCGCCTCGTGATCGAGGCGGAGAGATACGCTGGTAAGGCACGGCCGAGCCGTAGCCTCCCCGCTTCAATGGGGCCGCCTCGTGATCGAGGCGGAGAGTGGAACATGTTGATCCTTACTCGCTCGCGAGTGCAAGCTTCAATGGGGCCGCCTCGTGATCGAGGCGGAGAGTGGAACATGTTGATCCTTACTCGCTCGCGAGTGCAAGCTTCAATGGGGCCGCCTCGTGATCGAGGCGGAGAGCACGGTACCTCTCAGGTAACTTTGGTAGTGCACAAGGCTTCAATGGGGCCGCCTCGTGATCGAGGCGGAGAGCCACCCCATCGCCGTACAGATGCGAGCGCCGCCGCGAACGCTTCAATGGGGCCGCCTCGTGATCGAGGCGGAGAGAGGGGGCAGGTGCAATGGTCTGACGACGGAATGATCGTCGCTTCAATGGGGCCGCCTCGTGATCGAGGCGGAGAGCGCGGAGCGGTGTCACCCACGTCAGCACGTCGCGCGGCTTCAATGGGGCCGCCTCGTGATCGTGGCGGAGAGACGGCGCACACGCGGCCTGCCTTGACGCGGCGCTAGCTTCAATGGGGCCGCCTCGTGATCGAGGCGGAGAGCGATGGCCGAACTACTCGCCGCCGGCGACGTCCATGCTTCAATGGGGCCGCCTCGTGATCGAGGCGGAGAGTCAGGAACGCCGCCACTCGCAGTAACAACCGCGACGCTTCAATGGGGCCGCCTCGTGATCGAGGCGGAGA
>CAZVEM010000404.1:0-4544 GCA_964626165.1 uncultured Nannocystaceae bacterium | reverse complement strand
GCGGTCGCTTGTATTCGATCTTATATCGGCGGCCCCGGGTCGCCGCCTTGGACACTTCGGTGAACCATGGGTTTTTAGTCAACGCCATCTCGTCGCCGCGCTGGTAGGTCTGGCGCAATGTGAGAGCGAGCGCGACTCCGTGGTGACAGACCTTCTCCCAGCCGTCGACGAAGGTGGGGCACGTGCACGCGCAGACCAATCCCTGCCGAGTCAACGTCAGAGACGTTTCATGGGTGCCACCGGATGTGCCCCTGACCCGACCGCGGACGGACTCCTTGTCGATGACGAGATCCGTAACGGCCTCGCCATGCATGATCTCCTTACCAGCGCTCATTGCTTTTGCGCTGACGACACTGGCGAGCGCATCCGGCTCGACGAGGGGAAGGAAGGCTTCGACTGTGCTCAAGACATCCTCTGATGCAGGAGAGAACTGACGCAGGAGATCTGGCTGTGGATGGCCTGCGAGCGGGCGCGAGCGGCCCAGATCGCGGAATCGAGGGCAATGCGCAGGTGCAGCGCACGCGGATTTGTGCAGGGGTCTGACAGCGCAGCTAGGACCGCGGCAAACATGTGCAGCGCGAGGCCGCGGAGAAGGCAGCTCTCGCAGGTTCGGGCCCTCGCAGGTCGCCAGGGACTGGCGAAGGACACATCACCTAGGGTGCCCGCGCGAGGCGCGAGGTGGCCGGGTCGTAGCACGGCCCTCCATCACGGTCCAGGGTGGCGGATCGCTTTTCCGGCGGCAGTAGACAGGCATGCTCACGATCGTGGAGCCCGGACCGGACGGCCTGCATCCCCTCGATCCCGGGATGCTCAGCATCAGCAAGGGGCTGGCCGTCCCCGCCGCCCGTGCCGGTGCGCGGCTCTTGTTGCTGCACTGCGGAGCGCTTGCCGATGATCACGGTCCCTGCGATCGGGCGATCCTTGACGTACGTGAGGAGCGTCCCTTCACTGGGGACGCGGCAGGATCCGCGAGCTTGGGATCTCGCTCATCAATTCGGTTGTGGCGAGCGACAAGCGCGGAGCTGTGTGGGGCGCTGGATCGCTACGACTTCGACGATGTCGTCTTATGGCCGCGCGCGCATCTGGGCATGGACTTCTCGGTGGCATGCATCGCGGAGGCTGTTCGCAGGTGCCGCGAGGGCGGCGGAATCTGGCTGTCCACGCGCAAGGACAAGGGTGGCGAGCGGCTGCAAAAGACCCTTCAGGCGTTTGCGGGTGGCGAGCTTGTTCGTATCGATCGTGCACAGGGCACGACGCTGGTGCGGGTCTCTCGAGCTCCACTCATCGATGAGTCGAAGATCCACGAGGCGTTGACGCAACGCTACGAGATCTCCGACCCTGACTTGGGGGAGCTGCGATTGTGCAGCGCGCCCGGGGTCTTCTCCCGCCGTGGCCTCGACGAGGGGACCAGAGCGCTGCTGCAGCACGTCGCGACGCGATGGTCTGAGTTCCCCTCCAGCGCCCGGATCTTGGACGTAGGCGCCGGAGTTGGTCCGCTGAGCTTGGTCGCGGCGAGGCGGCTGTCCGACGCACGGGTCCTCGCGATCGACAGCAATCTGCGCGCGGTGGATCTGCTGGCACACAACGCCGCTCAAGCCGATCTGTCGACTCGGGTGCAGGCGCGAGCGCTCGATGCCGGCGATCGCATCGCATTGGCGCGCGACATCAACGTCTGGTTCGATGAGCTTGCGCGCGGCGACATCGGTGGTGCAGGCTCCCGCGCCTTCGATCTGGTGCTCAGCAATCCGCCGACGCACGCACCTCCTGAGGTCCTTGCATCGATGCTCGCCGGTTCGATCGAGCGACTCGCGCCGGGTGGGCGCATCTTTGCGGTGGTGAATCGCGCGGGTCGTGCCCTCACTGCGATGCACGACAGTGGCCTCCACGTCACCGCCCATTCCATCGGCGGCTTCGTCGTGCTGGAAGGCCGCCGGGCGAATCAAGGTGGCTGACCCGGCCCCTTGTCCGATCGTGGTACCCACTCTTGCTAGCTCAAGGGCAAACGATGCTGACGGCGCGACTGCTGTGCCCGCTGTGCGTCGCGCTGCAGCGCGCCCCAACAGACGGCCACGAGCAGCCAGAATGCAAGACCAACCACGACGCCGGTGAGTGTCGTCCCGACCACCGGCGCCTCAAGCCGAACTTCTCGCAGCTGCCCAGCCGCACGTAAGTGACTCGCAAGGAAGAAGACCCATAGCGCCGACAGTGCGACCGCGCCGCCGTATGCGTACCAGCTTGGCCGCGAAGGTTTGCCGAGCCCCGACTGCTCCGCATCGATCCAGGCAAACGCGATGCGCAGCCATGCGCCCAAGGCAGGGAGGGCAAGAAAGCCAATGAGACCCGCGAGGCCCGACACAGCCAACGCCAGCTCGTCCGGTGCAGTGATCGTGTCCCCCATGGTCCCGTCTGAAACCTCGCGTGAGCGTCAAGCTTGACGCTGCGCTGAGCCGAGTGAATGTGTGTGGTGCGTCGCTCGGTTGCGTCCTGGCCGCGGCCGCGGACGAGGTCGCGGCGGAACGCGCCCGTGCGACTCGCTCACTTTGACGCGACCCGTCAGCTCGCGCAACAAGCCCGCGATCTGGGCGCGCCGAGCCCTCCCCAAGGAGACGGACTCGCGCGAGGCCTCGCACCGTGTGTTGCCTCGCACCCGATCTGGCCACGCGGGCTGCCTCACGGCGCATCACACACTGCTCGCTTCCGCGGTCCCGCGCGGATGCTCTGCGGTGACTATGATCGGCGCGTGTCGACCTCAACGATCCACGCAGCCCCGATCAGCGCTCGAGCACAGCAGCTTCGTGATCGCGCCAGCAAGATGGTCTCGGACGTGCAGGACGAAATCTGCGGCGCCCTCACTCGCATCGAGCGAGAGCTTGGCGGCACGACGAAGTTTCATGAAGACCTGTGGACGCGCGAGGGCGGCGGTGGCGGCCGAACCCGTGTGATCGAGAACGGCACGTTCTTGGAGAAGGGCGGCGTCAACGTCTCCACCGTGTTTGGCACCCTCTCCGAGTCGTTCGCTGCCCAGCTTCCAGGCACCGGCCGCGAGTTCTTTGCGACCGGGATCTCGTTGGTGTTGCATCCGCAAAATCCCCATGTGCCGACCGTCCACGCGAACTTTCGCCATATCTCGCACGGAGACGCGGCCTGGGTTGCGGGTGGCGCCGATCTCACGCCCTACTACCTCGACCATCACGACATTGAGCACTTCCATGGCACCTGGAAAGACGTCTGCGGTCGCCATGCCGGCGTTGCGGACTATGAGGCTTGGCGCGAGTGGTGCGATCGCTATTTCTACCTGCCGCATCGCCAAGAGCGCCGTGGCATTGGCGGGATCTTCTTCGATGGTCTCCGCATCGATCCGGATGCAACCTCGGGCCCCTCGATGGAGAAGACAGAGGCCAGCTTCGCCTTCCTGCAAGACGCGGCGCGGTCTTTCCTTGCCTCCTACCTGCCGATCGTCGAGCGCCACAAGCACGAGCCATTCACGGCGGCGCAGCGCGAGTGGCAACTGCTCCGCCGCGGTCGCTACGTCGAGTTCAATCTGCTCTACGACCGAGGAACCACATTTGGACTGCGGACCGGGGGTCGAGTCGAATCGATTCTCATGTCGCTCCCTGCCGTCGTGCACTGGGGCTACGCGAAGACCCCCGCGGCGGGTAGCGCTGAGCAAGCGCTCCTCGACTATCTTGGTCGTACTCCGCTGCCGGTTCGCGCGGAGTAGCGGCACGCAAAGCGTCGTGCCCTTTCGGCGCAGGCAATCATCAACAGCCTGCTAGATCCGCAGATCTTTACAGATTCGCTCGCTGGGCGGCAGCGACGGATGTTGCGTGCATCGATACTGGCCATACGGCGTGCCGCCCGAGTTGGTCCAGCCGCTGTCTTCATAAGAGTCACGCGCGTTCCAACGACATTCGCGATCTGAGGTGCAAGTCTTGGCGCACAGACGAATCTTGGTGTTGGGCCCAATGCCGCCGCCGTCGGTTTCTCCAGAGACCAGCGAGTAGCCCGCAGGGCACTCGGTCGCGAGCGCCCAGTTGCCGACGTCTGGCGGTGCAAAGGTGCAATTGGCGGTGCAGTCGTACGCGTACAGCAGACAGTCTCCTTCTGCCGCGAACGTGTAGGCGATGCCCGCGATGTTGGCGCTCAACATGCACGCCGGCTCAAAGCCCATCGCCGCGGGAGGCTCGCAGTTGCCCAGGGTCCCTGAACTCAAGTCGGGATCCGACGGACCAGTCGATCGGGTGCAGGGTGCGTGGATGCTGGCATCGTTGGGAATGCACGAGGTCGTGCAGGCATCAAACGAATCAGAGTTGCCGTCGTCGCAGGTCTCTCCAGGATCGAGCTGGCCGTTGCCACAATCTGCGAGTCGCAGGGAGCAGTCTGCCATGCAGTCGTCATCGGCGTAGGTCCCGTCATTGCCGGGAAACTCGGTGATCTTGTTGCCGTCGTCGCAGACCTCATCGCCGTCGATCTGGCCGTTGCCACAGAGAGGGTCGCCGTCGCCATCGCCATCACCGTCACCGTCGCCGTCGCCGTCGCCGTCG
>CAZVEM010000403.1:0-4545 GCA_964626165.1 uncultured Nannocystaceae bacterium | reverse complement strand
TCGCTCGGCGTCCTCCTCTACGAATTGCTCACCGGCCGGCCGCCCTTCGATCCGAAGACGCTCGTGCAGGCCGGAATCGCCGAGATCCGCCGGATCATCCGCGAGGTCGACCCGCCGCGGCCCTCGACGCGGCTGAGCACGCTGGGCGATCTCGATCGCGCCACCATCGCCAAGCAGCGCGGCCTCGTGCCTCATCAGCTTTCCACGCTGCTCCGCGGTGACCTCGACTGGATCGTCATGCGCTGTCTGGAGAAGGATCGCACTCGGCGATACGAGACGGCGAACGGGCTCGCTCAGGACGTGCTGCGGCACCTGCACGACGAGCCCGTGGTCGCCCGGCCACCGAGCACGGTCTATCGCCTCCAGAAGCTCGTTCGCCGCAACCGCACGCTGGCGACTTCCGCCGTCGCACTTTTCGTTCTCCTCCTTCTTGCGGCCACGATTAGCACCTGGCAGGCCGTGCGGGCCACTCGTGCGGAGTCGGAGGCGACCACGGAACGATCCCGCGCCGAGCTGGCACGCCGCGCGGCCGAAAGCGCCAGGAACAGCGAGTCGAGGCTGCGCACCGAGGCGGAGGCCAGCGCCCGTGCTGCTGAAACCGAGGCAGCGACCACTGCGGCCGTCCTCGCTTTCCTGCAGAACGATCTTCTGAGCCAGGCGCGGCCCGATCGGGAACCCGACCGCGACATCAAGTTGCGCACGGTTCTGGACCGCGCCGCCGAGCGGATTGAAAAGGCGTTTCCCCGGCAGCCGCTGGTCGAGGCCGCCGTTCGCGTCACTCTCGCGTCCACATACTCCGCTTTGGGCGACGCCGGTGCCAGCGAGCGCCACCTTGCGCAGGCGCTGGAACTCCGCCGGCGCGAGCTCGGTCCCGACCATGCCCGCACGCTCGACGTGATTCGCAGTTTGATCGGCGCCTATCGCGCTCAGCAGAAGCTTCCGGAAGCGGAATCTCTCGCGCAGATCACACTCGCGCGCTTGCGCGAAACCCTTGGTCCCGATCATCGGGCCACGCTGGAAATTCACGCCGCTCTCGCTCCCATCGTGCTCGCCCAAGGTAAACAGGAGGACGCTGCGAGGATTCACTCCGACATCCTTGCCATTCGATCCCGGTTGCTGGGTCGCGATCATCCCGAAACCGCAACCGCAATCCACAATCTCGCCTATCTCCGACACCAGCAGGGCCGGTTTGCCGAGGCCATTGCGCTCTACACGGAGGCGCTCGAAATCCGGCGCCGGAAGCTGGGACGCGAGCATCGCGATACCGTCAGTACTCTGGCCCAGCTCGCACGCGCGTTGCTGTCGAACGCCCGCCGGGCCGATGCGGAACAATGCTACGCCGAGGTCTTCGAGATTCGCCAGCGCACGCTGGGTCCCGAGCATCCGGACACTCTCGCTTCGCGTACGGGACTGGGAGTCGCCTACAGCAGCCAGGGCCGCCACGCCGAGGCGGTCGCGGCGCACCGGGAAACAGCGGCCATCAAACGACGCGTGATGGGGACGGACCATCCGGAAACCCTTTCCGCGCTGCGCTATCTCGCCGACGCACTGGTTTCGCAGGGCGAACCCGGCGAGGCAGCCACGCTCTACGCGCAGATCGCAGAGTCGCGGTCCCGCGTCCTGGGCCCCGAACATCTCTCCACGATGGAGGCCATGATGAAGCTGGCGTCCGCCTATCGCACGATCCGTCGGAATTCGGACGCGGCGGAGATCTACGAGCGCGTTCTTGCCATCCAGCAACGCGTGCTCGGCCCCGAACACCCGAAGACGCTCGACGCGATGGTCGGCCTCGCCTCCACCTACCGAAGCGTGGGGAAGTACGCTGAGGCCGCGGCGAGGCAGTCGGAAGTGGCCGCGATTCGCGCGCGTGTGCTCGGCTCGGAGCATCCGCGGACGCTCGAGGCCCGCAGCTACGTGGCCATGAATTGGCGTAGCGAGGGCCGATACTCGGAGGCGGCGGCGCAGCTCGGCGAGATCCTCGAGCTCCAGAAACGCCTCGTGGGCCCGACGAGTTACGGTGCCCTTTTCACCGCGGAAGAGCTCGCCGGCGCCCTGCTCGGGCTCCGAGCCTACGAACGCGCCGAGGCCGTCCTGCGTGAGCTGTGCAAAGATCGTCAGGCGGCTCGCACCGGGGATTGGCGAATAATCCAGAACCAGTGGCAGCTGGCCGAAGCGCTGGTCGGCCTGCGGCGCTTCGACGAAGCCGGAGCGATTGTCCAGGAGACCTGTGCGACCTTGCGCCAGCAACCTGAACTGATGCCGGCAACCGCCCGGGGGCAGCTACGCCGAGCCGCCGATCGGGTCGTCCAACTCGCCTCCGCCGCCGGGCAAACTGCGTTGGCGAAGGAATGGCGCCAGGACCTCGGCGCCAGCGGCCTGCAGCCCGCCCCGGACCGCTGACCCCAGTTGCCGGTAGGCGTCAGATCGCGATTCGCGACTTAATCCTCTCGGACTATCTCGGTGATCCATTTCGGGCGGAGATCACGCATTGGACTCGTGCACCCCGATTCTCCGGCCCTTCCGCGGAACTGCAGCCCTTCCCCTCTTCGCACCCTGCGGCCCAGATCATCCTTCGGCGCGATCGTCGCTCTCGTGCTGACGACGAGCGCCGTCACGTCCGACCTGCAGGCGCAATCGACGATCTTTAACGACACGTTTGCGGATGGCGAACGTGCGACGCAGAATCTCCCTTCATCGGTGGCATGGTACCTCGGCCAGACTGCGCCAGGGTTGGCGGTGAGAAACGGAGGGCTGGAAGTGACGGCCCCGGGCAACGCGGGGCGCACCTTCTGGGCGTACTTCCCGGTCGTGAGCCTCAAGGTGGGCGAGGCCATCACGTTCACGTTCGAGTTCAGTTACACCGGAGCCTTCGGGCCCGACGGTTCCGCCTTGAGAGTCGGATTGTGCTACACGAACGGAGTGGCGCCGCGCACGTCGGACGGCCCCGGACCGACGGGCAATTACCAAGGCTACGCCAGCATTGGATTCACCGGGGGCACGACCGGCTTGCGGAAACGAAACGGCCCCAGCGCCTCGAGTCCGACCAGCGCCGTGATCAACAATCTGGGCGACATCTGGAACTCGTTCGGCACCACCCCCAACTCGCCCAAAGCATCCCAGATCAACACGCCCTACGTCGGGACGTTGAAAGTGGTCCGCACCGGCCCCGACACCGCGACGGTCACCTCGGGGTTCACCGGGGGAAACCTGACCGGCAGCAGCACGATCACGCTCACGGACACCGCGAACATCTACACCAATTTCGACACCGTGATCTTCAATTTTCCGGGCGAAACCCTGACGGGGACGATGCTCATCAACCGCGCCAGCGTGACCGTGGCAAGTCTCGCGACCCTCACGACGCAGCCCGTGGCGCAGGCTTCCAGCCTCGGCACCGATGTCACCTTTTCCGTGGCGGCGATGGGAAATCCCGCTCCGGCCTGGCAGTGGCAGCGCCGGGCCGCGGGCTCGACGGTCTGGGCGAACATTGCCGACGGCGGCGCGTACAACGGCGCGACTACGCCGGCGCTCAAGGTCACCCACGTGACGGGCGCGATGGAAGGCGATCAATTCCGGGCGGTCGCGACAAACAGCGTCGGTGCCGTGATTTCGGATCCGGCAACCCTCACCCTCAGCGTCGCCCGACTCGTCAACCTGTCGGTGCTCACGTCCCTCGCAAGCGCCGGCGACAGCTTCACGCTCGGCTACGTCGTGGGTGGCAGCGGCACGGGTGGAACGAAGCCCATCCTGGCGCGGGCGGCGGGGCCTTCGCTCGCACCGCTGGGCGTGACGGGCGCGGTGGACGACCCCCGGCTCGAACTGTTCGCCGGCGCCAGCAGGACCCTTGAGAACGACGACTGGAGCGGGACCGCGACGCTCAGCAACGCCTTCAATCAGGTCGGCGCGTTTGCCTACGCCGGCGCCTCGTCGCGCGATGCCGCCGCACTGGCCAGCGTCGCACCCGGCGACAACTCCGTGCGCGTCTCCGCGTCCGGGACAGGAACCGGCCTCGTCATCGCTGAGCTCTATGATTCGACCCCCGCCAGCGCCTGGACTGCCGCCACACCGCGCCTGATCAATGTGTCGATCCTGAAGCATATCGGGCCCGGCTTGACCGCCGGTTTCGTCATTGGAGGCAACCGTCCGCAGACCGTGATGATCCGCGCGATCGGCCCGACCCTCGGTGCACCGCCGTTCAACGTGCCGGACGTGGTGGCCGACCCGCGGTTGGAACTTTTCGCTGGAGCGGTGAAGATCGGGGAAAACGACGATTGGAGCGGGACACCGGCACTCGGCGCGGCGTTTGCCCGGGTTGGTGCCTTCGCCCTGCCCGCCAATTCGCGCGACGCCGTCATCCTTGCCGCCCTCGCGCCCGGCAGTTACAGCACCGTCGTGACGGGCGCAGGCAACACGACGGGCGTCGCCATCGTCGAAGTCTACGAAGTTCCCTGATGAGCACGAAGCCAATGTCCCTCTCCCGCTTCTATCCGCTCCGTGACCTGCCCCGGCAGGGCCAGCTCTGGTCGTGGATCTCGTTCGATGTCG